>JAUIBL010000083.1 GCA_030428355.1 Alphaproteobacteria bacterium
TCGACCTGCGGCGGATCGAACCCGAAATGATGATCGCGCTGCTGCGCAAGATCGCCACGCGCGAAAATGCAGAGATCACGGATGATGCGCTGGCTTTGATCACACGGGCGGCGGAAGGGTCTGCGCGGGACGCGACCTCGCTTCTGGATCAGGCGATCAGCCACGGTGCAGGCGAAACCACCGCCGAACAGGTGCGCGCGATGTTGGGTCTCGCCGACCGTGGCCGCGTGCTCGACCTCTTCGATCTGGTGATGAAGGGCGACGCGGCGGGCGCTTTGACGGAGCTGAGTGCGCAATATGCCGACGGGGCCGACCCAATGGCCGTGCTGCGCGATTTGGCGGAAATCACGCATTGGATTTCCGTGGTCAAGATCACACCCGAAGCTGCCGAAGACCCCACCATCAGCCCTGATGAGCGCCAGCGCGGGCAGGATTTTGCAAATGCGCTTGGCATGCGGCCGCTGACGCGGCTGTGGCAGATGTTGCTCAAGGCGCTGGACGAGGTGGCGCAGGCCCCCAATGCGATGATGGCCGCCGAAATGGCGATCATCCGCATGACGCATGTGTCGGAATTACCCAGCCCCGAAGACCTCGTGAAACGGTTGCAGGACACGCCTCCTCCGCCTCCACCTTCGGGCGGCGGGATGTCTGCGGGCGGCGCTACGCGGACGCAAGCAATGGGAGGCCCTGCCCCGACGCATGCGCCGTCATCGGGGCCCCACGCCTCGTACGGAGGCGCGGTTCTGGCGGTTGCCGCCGATCAGGCACTGGCACGGTATCCCACGTTCGAGCATGTGATCGAACTGATCCGGTCGAACCGCGATGTGAAACTGCTGGTCGAGGTGGAAGGCTGCGTGCGTCTGGCGGCCTATCAGCCCGGACGGATCGAGTTCACACCGACCGACAACGCCCCTGGCGATCTGGCGCAGCGCCTTGGTGGTGCCTTGCAGCGCTGGACCGGCAACCGCTGGGCAGTGACTTTGGTCAACGGTTCCGACGCGCCAACCATCGTTGAGACCCGTGATGCTGCCGAGATGGCAATCAAGGCGCAGGCGGCGGCACACCCCTTGGTCAAGGCAGTGCTGGACGCCTTTCCCGGCTCCGTGATCGAAGAAGTGCGGACACCCGATCAACTGGCCGCCGTGGCCGAAGCCGAGGCCTTGCCCGAAGTGGAAGACGAATGGGACCCGTTCGAGGAGGAGTGATCCTGTCGCTCCTGCCGGGTGTGGCATGGGCGCAGGACTGCGCGGTGCAGCGACCGGGATGGGATGGGACGCCGGTCAGCTCGGTGCAGGAAGCGGTGTTTCTCGCATCCTCGCCCGCTGCATTGGTTCTGTTGCTCGGCACCGCCGTCGCCATTCGCTTCAAGAGCCAATGGGGGTCGCTCGCCGTGGTTCTGGGATGGACGGCCTTTGTTACCTTCCTGACCATGCTGGCACCCGCTTCGCGGAAACTGGCGATGGCGGAAGGCTGTGTCGGCTCGCCCGCCTTGTTCATCGGGGTCATCGCTGCAATATGTGTCGGGACAATCTTTTACACCGCGCCACCGATCAAGGGGCGCTGAGCTACGGAGAGACAGATGTTCAAGGGTTTGGGCCAGATGGGCGACATGGCCAAGATGATGAAGGCCGCGCAGGAAATGCAGGGCAAGATGGCCCAGATGCAGGAAGACCTGGCCACGATGACCGTGATCGGCGAAAGCGGCGCAGGTCTGGTGAAGGCCACCGCAACGGCCAAGGGCGAACTCACGGCGCTCGATATCGATCCGTCGATCTTCAACAGCGATGACAAGGAAGTGGTCGAAGACCTGATCCTTGCCGCTATCAAGGACGCGCAGCAAAAGGCCCAGGAGAAGGCGCAGGAAGAGATGGGCAAGCTGACCGAAGGTCTGGGCCTGCCAGCGGGCATGAAGCTGCCGTTCTGATTTTTGCGGATTATCATCCCTTCCTACGCAAGCGGTTGGATCTGACAAATGCGTGACGGCGGCG
>JAUIBL010000024.1 GCA_030428355.1 Alphaproteobacteria bacterium
TCCTCACGGTCGCCGCAGCCGAAGCGGCCATCGGCCTTGCCATCCTCGTCTGTTTCTTCCGCAACCGTGGCTCCATCGCGGTTGAAGACGTCAACGTGATGAAGGGCTGACGATCATGGAAACGCTTATCCTGTTTTCCCCGCTGGTCGGTGCCATTCTCTGTGGCTTTGGCTGGAAATTCATCGGTGAGACCGCCGCGCAATGGGTGGCCACGGGCCTTCTGTTTTTTGCATGTGTGCTGTCGTGGATCGTCTTCCTCACCCATGACGGCGTCACCGAGACCATCAACATCCTGCGCTGGATCGAATCCGGCACGCTGAGCACCGAATGGGCGATCCGTCTGGACCGCCTTACAGCGACAATGCTGATCGTCGTGACCACGGTGTCGGCGCTCGTGCACCTGTATTCCTTCGGCTACATGGACCACGACCCGCAGTGGAAAGAAGGCGAAAGCTACAAGCCGCGCTTCTTTGCCTACCTGTCGTTCTTCACCTTCGCCATGCTCATGCTGGTGACATCGGACAACCTTGTTCAGATGTTCTTTGGCTGGGAAGGCGTGGGTGTCGCGTCCTACCTGCTGATCGGGTTCTACTACCGCAAGCCTTCGGCCAACGCCGCAGCCATCAAGGCCTTCGTGGTCAACCGTGTGGGCGACTTCGGCTTTGCACTCGGCATCTTCGCACTATTCTTCCTTGTCGACAGCATTCGCTTTGACGACATCTTTGCAGCGGCGCCGACGCTGGCCGAGACACAGTTGACCTTCCTCTGGACAGAATGGAACGCGGCCAACCTGATCGCCTTCCTGCTGTTCATCGGCGCGATGGGGAAATCGGCGCAGCTCATTCTGCACACGTGGCTGCCGGACGCGATGGAAGGCCCGACCCCGGTGTCGGCCCTGATCCACGCGGCAACCATGGTGACCGCGGGCGTTTACCTTGTCTGCCGCATGTCGCCGCTGATGGAGTTCGCGCCCGAAGCGCAGTCCTTCATCGTCTTCCTTGGTGCGACCACCGCGTTCTTCGCGGCCACGGTCGGCCTCGTGCAGAACGACATTAAGCGCGTGATCGCCTATTCGACCTGCTCGCAGCTGGGTTACATGTTCGTGGCGGCAGGCGTCGGCGTCTACTCGGTGGCGATGTTCCACCTCTTCACCCACGCCTTCTTCAAGGCGATGCTGTTCCTTGGTGCCGGTTCGGTCATCCATGCGATGCACCACGAGCAGGACATGCGGAACTTTGGCGGTCTGCGGAAGAAGATCCCCTATACCTTCGGCGCGATGATGATCGGCACGCTGGCGATCACCGGTGTTGGTATCCCGCTGACAGGCTGGATCGGCTTTGCGGGTTTCGCGTCCAAAGACGCGGTGATCGAGAGCGCCTATGCCGCGGGTCCGATGGGCTATGCGTTCTGGATGCTTGTCATCGCGGCGCTGTTCACAAGTTTCTATTCCTGGCGTCTGATGTTCCTGACCTTCTACGGCAAGCCGCGCGGCGACAAGCACACGCATGAGCACGCGCATGAAAGCCCGATGGTCATGCTGATCCCGCTTGGCGTGCTGAGCCTCGGTGCGGTCTTTGCCGGTGCGATCTGGTACAACAGCTTCTTCGGTCATACCGACAGCGTCGCCAAGTTCTTTGGCGTGCCCTATGCCGAGGCGGGGGAACACTCATCCGAAGGTGACGGTCACGGTGAGGCGGCTGCGGCTGACGCAGGTCATGGCGAAGAGGCCAAGGCCGGTGAGCACCACTATGTCTTTGCAGGTCAGCCGGGCGAGGGGGCCATCTATGTCGGTCCCGACAACGACATCCTGAACGAGGCGCATGAAGTCCCGAAATGGGTCAAGGTGAGCCCGTTCATCGCGATGCTGCTGGGGCTGGGGACCGCGTACTGGTTCTACATCGTGAACCCGCAACTGCCCAAGCGTCTGGCCGAAAGCCAGCGTCCGCTGTACCTCTTCCTGCTGAACAAGTGGTATTTCGACGAGATTTACGACTTCCTCTTCGTACAGCCCGCCAAAGGTCTCGGCCGTCTGTTGTGGAAGCGTGGCGATGGCAATGTCATCGACGGGTCGATCAACGGCGTGGCCATGGGGTTCATCCCGATGCTGACGCGTCTCGCCGGTAAGGCCCAGTCCGGATACATCTTCACATATGCCTTCTTCATGGTGATCGGCATCGCGGCCCTTGTCACATGGATGACGCTGAGCGGAGGAGCACACTGATGGATAACCTTCTTTCCATTGTCACGTTCCTGCCCGCGCTGGCAGCGCTGATCCTGCTGGTCTTCCTGCGGGGGGACGACGAGGCGGCGAACCGGAACGCCAAATGGCTGGCACTGATCGCGACCTCGGCCACCTTTTTGATCTCGCTCTTCATTCTGGCGCAGTTCGATCCCGAAAACACCGGGTTCCAGATGGTCGAGCAGGGCGAATGGCTGCTGGGTCTGCAGTACAAGATGGGTGTCGACGGCATCTCGGTTCTATTCGTGATGCTGACCACGTTCATGATGCCGCTGGTCATTGCGGCAAGTTGGGATGTGAGCCACCGCGTCAAGGAGTACATGATCGCATTCCTGATTTTGGAAACGCTTATGCTCGGCGTGTTCATGGCGCTCGATCTGGTGCTGTTCTACCTCTTCTTCGAGGCAGGCCTGATCCCGATGTTCCTGATCATCGGCATCTGGGGCGGCAAGAACCGCATCTACGCGTCGTTCAAGTTCTTCCTCTACACCTTCCTTGGCTCTGTGCTGATGCTGGTCGCGATGGTGGCGATGTTCGCTGATGCGGGCACCACTGACATCGAACAATTGATGGTCCATCAGTTCGGGTCCGAGACTTTCAGCCTGCTGGGTGTCCAGATCGTGGGTGGTTTGCAGACGATGCTGTTCCTTGCCTTCTTCGCCTCTTTCGCGGTGAAGATGCCGATGTGGCCGGTGCACACATGGCTGCCCGACGCGCACGTTCAGGCGCCGACAGCGGGGTCGGTGGTTCTTGCGGCAATCCTTCTCAAGATGGGCGGCTATGGCTTCCTGCGGTTCTCGCTGCCGATGTTCCCGGTAGGGGCCGACGTGCTGACGCCGCTGGTGCTGTGGATGTCGGCCATTGCCATCGTCTACACCTCGCTGGTGGCGCTGGTGCAGGAAGACATGAAGAAGCTGATCGCCTATTCGTCGGTTGCCCATATGGGCTATGTGACCATGGGCATTTTCGCGGGCAACCAGCAGGGGATCGACGGCGCGATTTTCCAGATGATCAGCCACGGCTTCATCTCGGGCGCGCTCTTCCTGTGTGTCGGCGTGATCTACGACCGGATGCACACACGGGACATCGACGCCTATGGCGGTCTGGTGAACCGGATGCCGGCCTATGCGCTGATTTTCATGCTCTTCACCATGGCCAATGTCGGCCTGCCGGGTACTTCGGGCTTCATCGGCGAATTCCTGACGCTGATGGGCATCTTCCAGGTCAACACATGGATCGCGGCCGTTGCCACATCCGGTGTGATCCTGTCGGCGGCCTATGCGCTCTGGCTCTATCGCCGGGTCGTCATGGGCGACCTGATCAAGGAAAGCCTCAAGACCATCACCGACATGACGCGCCGCGAGCGGGCGATCTTCGCGCCGCTGGTGATCGCGACGATCCTCTTCGGCGTGTACCCGGCCCCGATCCTCGACACGATCGGGCCGTCGGTGGAGGCGCTCGTATCCAACTACCAAACGGCACTTGCCGCGGCGGAAACCGCCACGCAAGTCGCCGCGAACCAATAAGGGGGCGAGGCTATGCTCTCGGCTGATCTGGGTATCATCCTGCCGGAAATCATTCTGGCCATCTACGCGATGCTGGCGCTTCTGGGCGCGGTCTATACCGTCAAGGACGGGGCTGCGTCGCTGCTGGTCTGGGTGACAAGCGGTCTTTTCCTTGCCATCGCGGTGTGGATCGGGCTGACAGGGGCAGGGACGAATGTCGCCTTCAACGGCATGTTCGTCGATGACGGGTTCGCGCGGTTCGCCAAGATCGTGATCCTCGTCTCGGCTGCCGCCGTTCTGCTGATGTCCGAAGCCTACATGACCCGTCGCGGTTTGTTGCGGTTCGAATATCCGCTGCTGATCGCACTGGCGGTTGTCGGCATGATGATGATGGTCTCTGCCGGCGACCTTATGGCGCTTTACATGGGCCTCGAACTGCAGTCGCTTGCGCTTTATGTGGTGGCGTCCTTGCGCCGCGACAGCCTGAAATCCACCGAGGCGGGCCTCAAGTATTTTGTGCTGGGCGCGCTGTCGTCTGGTCTGCTGCTTTACGGTGCGTCGCTGGTTTACGGCTATTCCGGCACCACGCTGTTTTCGGGCATCATCCAGACGGCGGTGCATGGCGACCTGTCGCTGGGCCTGCTCTTTGGTCTGGTGTTCCTGATCTCGGGCCTCGCGTTCAAGGTGTCGGCAGTGCCGTTCCACATGTGGACGCCCGATGTCTACGAAGGCTCGCCCACGCCGGTGACCGCATTCTTCGCCACCGCGCCGAAAGTGGCGGCAATGGGCCTCTTCGCCCGCGTGATGCACGACGCCTTTGGTGCAGCGGTCAGCGACTGGAGCCAGGTGATCGCGCTTCTGTCCGTGCTGTCGATGTTCCTTGGCGCCATTGCTGCCATCGGCCAGACCGACATCAAACGTCTGATGGCGTTCTCGTCCATCGCGCATATGGGTTATGCCCTGATGGGGCTGGCGGCAGGCACAGCGTTTGGCGTGCAGGCGATGCTGATCTACATGGCGATCTACGTGACGATGAACGTGGGCACCTTCGCCTTCATCCTGTCGATGAGCCGGGATGGCCAGCCGGTGTCGAACATCGCGTCGCTCAACATGTATTCCAAGCGTGAGCCGGGCAAGGCGCTGGCGATGCTGGTGCTGCTCTTCTCGCTTGCTGGTGTGCCGCCGCTCGTCGGTTTCTTCGGCAAGCTTTACGTGCTGCGCGCCGCTTATGAAGCGGGGCTTGCATGGCTGGCGATCGCCGGTGTGATCGCGTCGGTGATCGGGGCGTTCTACTACCTTCGGATCGTCTTCTACATGTATTTCGGTCAGGAGCGGGATGACGCGCTCGACAAGAGCGGATCGCCGGTGCTCTGGGGCATGCTGATGGCCAGTTCGGTGATCATGGTGGTTGGCGTGGTCAACCTCTTCGGGATCGAAGGAGCGGCTGCGGCGGCTGCGGCGACCCTTGTCAACTGAGACGACTTCCCTTGTGACATACAGTGACGCGCCAATGGCGCGTCGCTTTGTTTTTTGCGCCCCGCTGCGCGGGTCGCGATGCCTCCGGCGGGAGTTTATCCGGCAAGATGAAGGAGCAGGTGGTCTTGTCTGACTGGCCGTTGGGATATGGGCGACAGGTTCTGGCCGAGGTGGACAGCACCATGGCCGAGGCCGCGCGACAGGCGACCGGGTTGGCGGGACCTACGTGGATCTGTGCGCTGCGCCAGACGGCGGCCCGCGGGCGGCGCGGGCGGGCCTGGGTGAACCCGCAAGGGAATTTCGCCGCCACTTTGGTTATGCCAACGTCTGACTCACCCGAGAAACGCGCTTTGCGCAGTTTCGTGGCCGCGCTGGCGCTGTTCGATGCGCTTGTCACGGTGTCGGGGCGCGTCGAGGGGCTGACGCTCAAATGGCCGAACGATGTGTTGCTGACCGGCGGCAAGGTGGCGGGCATCCTGCTGGAGAGCATCGGCGCGCATCTGGCGATCGGCATCGGTGTGAACCTGATTGCGGCGCCCGCCTCTTCCGAGGTGGAAGCGCGCGCTGTGCCTCCGGTCTCGGTTCTTTCGGCGCTTGGGGTCGAGATAGCCCCTGAGGCCTTTCTTGACGTGCTTGCAGCGGCCTATGCCCGGCACGAAGCGCAGTTCGTGACCTATGGCTTTGCCCCGATCCGAGAGGCCTGGCTGGCGCGCGCCGCGCGGTTGGGCGAGGTGGTTACAGCCCGCATGGGGAGGCGCGAGGTGACGGGCACCTTCGAGACGGTGGACGCGGACGGGCGGATCGTCCTAAACACCGCATCAGGCCGACAGGCGATTGCGGCGGCGGATATTTTCTTTTGAGGGGCAGGGCCATGCTTCTGTGTATCGACTGCGGAAATACCAACACCGTGTTTTCCATCTGGGACGGGGAGCGGTTTCTCTGCACGCTGCGCACCTCGACCCATCATGGGCGGACGGCGGATGCCTATTTCACATGGTTCTCGACCCTCATCGGGCATTACAAGATCGACGCGAAAATCTCGGATGTGATCATTGCGTCGACGGTGCCGCGCGTGGTGTGGAACCTGCGGGTGTTCTCGGACCGGTTCTTCGGTGTGCGGCCGCTTGTCGTGGGCAAGCCGGAATGCCTGTTGCCCAACCCGCCGCGCGTGGATGTGGGCACCGGCGTGGGGCCGGACCGTCTGGCCAATGCCGCAGGCGCTTTTGATCGTCATGGCGGCGATTGCGTGGTGGTCGATTTCGGCACGGCAACGAATTTCGACGTGGTGGCTGAGGATGGCGCCTATGTCGGCGGTGTCATCGCGCCGGGTGTGAACCTGAGCCTTGAGGCGCTGCACCAGGGGGCGGCGGCGCTGCCGCATGTAGACATCTCGCAGCCCGAGCGTGTGATCGGCACCAACACGGTGGCCTGTATCCAATCGGGCGTGTTCTGGGGCTATGTCGGTTTGATCCAGGGGATCACGGACCGGATCAAGGCGGAATACGGCAAACCGATGAAGGTCATCGGCACCGGAGGCCTCGCGCCCTTGTTCGCACAGGGTGAGCTGCTATTTGACACGATTGAGGATGACCTGACCATGCATGGTCTGACGGTCATACACACATATAACAAAGAAAACGGATAACACATGAGCGGTGAACGGATCATCTATCTGCCCCTGGGCGGGGCGGGCGAAATCGGCATGAATGCCTATGTCTATGGCTATGGCGCGCCGGGCGAAGAGCGCCTGATCCTTGTGGATCTCGGGGTCACCTTTCCCGACATGGACGGTACGCCGGGCGTGGATCTGATCCTGCCGGACATTGCGTGGCTCAAGGAACGGCGCAACCGGCTTGAGGCGATCTTCATCACCCATGCGCATGAAGATCACGTCGGGGCTATCGGGCATTTCTGGGAAGAGCTGGGCGCGCCGATCTACGCGCGCGCCTTCACCGCGCATATCGCCCGGCTCAAGATGGAGGATGCAGGTCAGTCGCCGGAAACCGTGCGCACCGTGTCGGCTTGGCCGGAAACGGTTGAGGCCGGGCCGTTCAAGGTCGGGTTCGTGCCGATTTCGCACTCGATCCCCGAAAGCTCGGGTCTGGTCATTGACACGCCGCAGGGGCGATTGGTGCATTCGGGCGACTTCAAGATCGACGAAACCCCCGTGGTCGGCGAAGCCTTTGACCGGGCGCTGTGGGAAGAGATCGGCAAGCCGGGTGTGAAGGCGCTGGTCTGCGATTCCACGAACGTGTTTTCCGGGCATGAAGGCCGGTCGGAGGCGACGGTGGGTCCGGAAATCGAAACCCTGGTGCGTGATGCGACCGGTATGGTGGTGGCCACGACCTTTGCCTCGAACGTGGCACGGGTGAAGACATTGGCAGAAGCGGCGGTGCGGGCCGGACGGTCGGTCTGTCTGTTGGGGCGCGCGATGCGGCGGATGATCGAGGCGTCGATCAAGACCGGCGTGTTGGCGGATTTCCCGACCGTGGTCAGCCCGGAGGAAGCAACGCAGATCCCGCGTGAGAACCTGATGCTGATCGTCACCGGATCACAAGGCGAGCGGCGCGCCGCGTCCGCGCAACTGGCGCGGGGCAAGTATCAGGGGCTGACGATGGCCGAGGGCGACCTGTTCCTTTTCTCGTCCAAGACCATTCCGGGCAATGAACGCGGTGTGATCCAGATCATGAACGCGTTTTCGGAACAGGGCGTCGATGTGGTGGATGACAGCTCGGGCAAATATCACGTGTCCGGCCATGCCAACCGTCCCGACCTCGAAACCATGCACAAGCTCGTCAATCCGCAGCTTGTGGTGCCCATGCACGGTGAACATCGCCACTTGCGCGAGCATGTGAAGGTGGCCGGAGCAGGTGGTCGTAAAGGTGTCCTGGCGGTCAACGGCATGATGATGGACCTCAGCGGCAATGAGCCGACCGTGGCCGAGTATGTCGAAACGGGCCGCACCTATCTGGACGGGTCTGTCAAGATCGGCGCGCTGGACGGCATCGTGCGGGACCGGATCCGCATGGCGCTGAACGGGCATGTGATCGTGACCGTGATCCTCGACGAAGACGACGAATTGTTGGGCGAGCCGTGGTGCGAGATCATGGGGCTGCCCGAGATCGGGCGCAGCAATGCGCCGCTGGTCGATGCTTTGGAGGAAGACCTGTCGCAATTCATCGGGCGGGCCGGGGCCAAGACGATCACCGATGACGACAAGCTGGAAGAAGGGTTGCGCCGGATCGCGCGTCAGACGACGCAGAACGAGATTGGCAAGAAACCCGAAGTCACCGTCGTGATCAGTAGGCTTGCATGACGCGCGGCGTTGTATTTGACCTCGATGGCACGCTGATCGACAGTTTGCCGGATATTGCGGCGGCGGCGAATGCGCTGCTGGGGGATCATGGGCTGGCGGCGTTACCCCAAAGCCAGATCGGCGGCTTTGTCGGCATGGGCGAGCGGGTGTTCCTCGACCGGCTGATTGCTGCGACAGCGCTGGATGTGGCGGAATACGATACGCTGATGGGTCAGTTCATCACGCATTACAAGGCCAGCACCGGGCTGACCACCGTGTTTCCGGGGGCCTTGGATGCGGTGAAGGTGCTCAAGGAGGATGGCTACAGGCTGGGCATCTGCACCAACAAGCCGGGCGTGCCTTTGGCGGCGGTTCTGGATGCGCTGGACCTGTCCAGATGGTTCGATGTGATCATCGCGGGCGACACCTTGCCTGTGCGCAAGCCGGATCCCGCGCCGTTGCATCTGGCGTTTGAAAGGATGGGCGCGACAAAGGGCGTCTATGTCGGAGACAGCGATGTGGATGCGGAAACGGCGCAAAGGGCAGGGGTGCCGTTTGCGTTTTTCACCGAAGGCATCCGCACGAAACCGGTTGAGGACATCCCGCATGACCGGGCGTTCGATCGGTTCGGGGACCTTCCGGCCATCTGTTCAGAAATCATTCAGCCGGTATAGGCGGGCGATGCGTCGACACATCGCAGCGTTTCCGTCGACGGAAACGCGCCTCAGATCAGCTCGCGCGGCGTTCGTCGAAGCTGAGCGCGATAAAGCTGGGCATGTGATCCCCCATGCCCACGACATTGCTGTCCCGGCCACCGCGATCATTCCGCCCGCCACGATCATTGCGACGGCTGCGTGACCGCTCCTGATCGCGCTTGGCGGCCTTGGGGGCGTCGTTCTGAACCGTGTCCTGCGCCTCGACCACGGTTTCTTGCGATTTGTCGCCGGATTTCGAACGGCCACGGCCACCCCGCGACCGGCGGGACTTGCTGTCCTTCTTCTCCTCGGACGCTTCGGACAGCTGATCGGGTTCGACCTGACCGAGTGGGTTCTCGACGCGCGGGATCTCTTTCTGGATCAGCTTTTCGATCGCGTCGAAGTTCTTTTCGTCCTTCGGCCCGCAGATCATCATCGCCTTGCCTTTGCGCCCGGCACGGCCGGTGCGGCCGATGCGGTGCACGTAGTCTTCGGCATGGCTGGGGACGTCGAAGTTGAACACATGGCTCACCGCCGGCACATCAAGCCCGCGCGCGGCCACATCCGAGGCCACGAGGAAGCGCAAGGTGCCTTCGCGGAACCCGTCCAGTGTCTTCATCCGCTGCGACTGGTCCAGATCGCCGTGGATCGGGGCCGCGTCCAGACCGTATTTCTTGAGCGACTTCGCGACGATGTCGACATCCGACTTGCGGTTGCAGAAGATGATCGCGTTCGAGCAGGCATCGCCTTCCAACTCGATCAGCTTGCGCAGAAGCGCCCGCTTTTCGGTGCCTTCACGGTCGCGGCGCGAGGCTTTGAACATCACCACGCCCTGCGTGATGGTCTCGGACGCGGTGGCCTGACGGGCCACTTCGATCCGCGCCGGTGCCGACAGGAAGGTGTTGGTGATGCGCTCGATCTCGGGCGCCATCGTGGCCGAGAAGAACAGTGTCTGGCGGGTGAAGGGCGTGAGCGAGAAAATGCGTTCAATGTCGGGAATGAACCCCATATCGAGCATGCGGTCGGCCTCGTCGACCACCATGACCTGAACGCCGGTCAGCAACAGCTTGCCGCGCTCGAAATGGTCCAGAAGGCGGCCCGGTGTGGCGATCAGCACGTCCACACCCTTGTCGATCAGCAGGTCCTGTTCCTTGAAGCTGACGCCGCCGATCAGCAGCGCCTTGGTCAGCTTCACATGCTTGGCATAGGTGTCGAAGTTTTCGGCCACCTGCGCGGCCAGTTCCCGTGTCGGGCAGAGCACAAGGCTGCGCGGCATGCGCGCGCGGGCGCGGCCCCGGGCCAGAAGCGTGATCATCGGAAGGGTGAAACTGGCGGTCTTGCCGGTTCCGGTCTGCGCGATGCCAAGAACGTCGCGCCCTTCGAGGGCCGGGGGGATGGCGCCTGCCTGAATGGGAGTGGGCGTGTCGTAACCCGCCTCTTCAATCGCCTTCAGGACTTTCGGGTTGAGGTTCAACTCAGAAAATTTTGTCATGTGTATCCGTTGTTCACGGACTGACTGCGCCCGTGCGTCTGTTGCGATCCGGCCCGTACGGCCCTGTGGTTATCCACAGTCTCGATGCCCCGCGTATGTACTCTTGGATCACGGTCGGGTCAATGCGGCGCGGCGGAACTGCGCTGATGTGCCTTTTTCACAGGTGTTTTGGTGTCCAAGCGGCAACATTCCGACAGTCCGGTCCACCGACCGGGCAGCCCTTCACTCGGACATGTACAGCCCGAACACCTTGGCGACCGCTGCGTCCGGATCGAATTTGGGTGACAGCAGCAGACCATGTTTCTTCAGACGCGCCCGCAGATCGGGGCTGTCTTCGCAGACTTCGCTGAAGAAAAGACGCAAGCCTTCTTCGCCTTCTTCATCGCGAAGATAGCGCAGCAGATGTCCGATATTCTTGAGGGCGTCGTCGGATTTGACGCGATACGAGCCCTGGGTTTGTCGGAAGTCCAGCTTTTCGATAAAGCTGTCCCAGTCCGGCGCGTGCAGATGCCCCACATAGGCGTCCTCCAGCGTCGCCGTGTTCAGAACGTCCTCGCCCTTGAGCCGCAAACGGTGAATGGCCAGACGGACATTGCCCAGCCCGGTCCGTGCAAAGACCTTGCCCGCAAGATGGCTGAGAAACCCGCCGCGCACATAGCTGCCGAAGGTCGGATAGATGTCCGTCACCGCAGAGGTGGGCACCCCGTCGGCCGTTGTCCTGAGCTTGAAATGGCGCGGCATGTCGCCGGCTTTCGGAGCCGCCAGCGCCTCGGCCGGATAAAGTCGCGCTCCGGCCATGTCATCGGGCACCGTTTTCAGCACGGTGGACAGCTTGCGGGCGCTCAGAATGAACTCATCGACGTCGATGTGCCCCAGCCAGTGCACATGCTCATGCGCACGTTTCAACGCCTGCGTGGCGTTGAAGGTCTGGCGCAACTGATGCGCCTCGGGACGGTTCTTGCCCATTCTCTTCCAATAGGCCGTATCGCAGAGGGTGAGCGTTACCTTAGGGTAATCCTTCAGAAGCGCCGAGACATCCGGGTCTGGCGCATCAAGGTAGAGATAGACATGCCGCGCGCCGATCTCGAGATGATGCGCCACAAAGCGTGCGACCTCGGCGAGGGGCGCATTGGTGGTGCAGACCACACCCCAGGTCGGGGTTTTTGCAGGCACGGGCCCCACCGGAAGGGTGATGCCATGGTCCGGCTCGGTGTCGCCGTTGGTCTCATCGGGACGCCGCAGTTTCCGGGCCCGCAGGCGGTGCAAACGGTGGAACACGGTGCGCGGATCGTCGATCAGCCGTTGCAGCAAGTCCTGCGCCAAGGGTTTGATCACCGGATCGGTCTCGGCCTCGTCCCAGAGGCGCCCGATGAGGTTCGCATCCAACCCGCCGTCCTGCAGCGAAAACGCGTTCATCTCCAGCGGCAGCGGCCCGGCGGCGCGGCTGTCGAGGCGAAAGGGGCGATCTGCCTCGCGCCCGGAATAGAGCCGTTCGCTTTCGTACAGCTTCATCGCCCCGAACAGGGTCGAGAGCGCAAGCCCGGTGCTGCGCTGCGCCGAACTGGTGCCATGATCGCCGAAGGTCGTGAGGCTTGAGACTTTCCAGCGCAGATCCATCTCGGCCAACAGCAATTCGGAATGCTCGGTCCAGAGCCGCAGGAACAGAGCGGCGGTGTGGGGTGGTTGGCTGCGCTTGCGCAGATGTGCGATCAACAGTCCGTTGAGATGCAGCAAGGCGTTCTGGCCATCCAGCTCGCGCGCAATCTCCCGGCTTTTGCGGGCGTGGTCAGACAGCGGTCCGGTGTCGTCTTCGGTCACCGTGACCCGTGTTTTCGCCAAGGCGGCAAGGTCGCAGTCCAGAGAGGGCAGGGATTCTCCCTCGGCAAAGCCCAGTGGCGCGCGCCGGTCGTTCATCTGGTCGAGGATGCCCGCCATCCCGTTCGGATAGGCGGGGTTCGGCGATGATTTTTGACTGCTCATGATGCCAGAGTGCCGCGTCGCTGCGGTCTGATCAATGGAAAAGGCATCACGATCTTGGGGGATCAAGCGGTTTCGAAACCGCTTGATCATGCCCGTTCGAACGGGCTTGGGTCAGACCATCATTTCCTTGGTCGCAGACAGCGTCACGTCCGGATAATCGCGGATCACGCGGTCGATGTCCCATTGCAGACGGGTCAGATAGACGATGTCGCCGTCATTGTCCTCGGCCATATGCTGCTTGTTGGCATTGACCAGCTTGTCGACCGCCGCCTTGTCGCCATGCACCCAGCGGGCCGATGTGAATTGCGATGCTTCGAAGCGGACGGGCAGGCCGTATTCCAGCTCGATCCGGCTGCCCAGCACTTCGAACTGAAGCGCCCCCACAACACCGACGATAAACCCTGAGCCGATCATCGGCTTGAAGACCTTGGCCGCGCCTTCTTCGGCGAATTGCATCAGCGCCTTTTCGAGGTGTTTCGCCTTGAGCGGGTCACCCGCGCGGACCGTTTGCAGAAGCTCGGGCGCAAAGGACGGAATGCCCGTCACCTTCAGCGCTTCGCCCTCTGTCAGCGTGTCGCCGATGCGCAACTGTCCGTGGTTCGGGATGCCGATGATATCGCCCGCCCAGGCCTCTTCCGCCAGTTCGCGGTCGGAGGCGAGGAACAGCACCGGGTTGGTGATCGACATCGGTTTCTTCGACCGCACATGGGTCAGCTTCATGCCCCGATTGAAATGGCCTGAGGCGAGCCGCACAAAGGCCACCCGGTCGCGGTGTTTTGGGTCCATGTTCGCCTGAACTTTGAAGACAAAGCCGGAAACTTTTGATTCTTCAGGAAGAATTTGCCGCGGCGTCGCCCGTTGTGGCTGGGGTTCCGGGCCATAGGTGCCGATACCGTCCATCAATTCCTTGACCCCGAAGGAATTGATCGCCGAGCCGAACCAGATGGGCGTCATATGCCCTTCCAGCACCGCCTGAGGGTTCAGCGCGGGCAACAATTCGCGGGCCATCTCCACCTCGTCCCGCAGTTTCTGCAGCAGGGCGGCGGGTACGTGTTCGGCCAGTTTCGGATCGTCAAGCCCATTGATTTCAATGCTTTCCGCGACCTTGTTGCGGTCAGCGCGATCCATAAGCTCGAGCCGGTCGCGGATCATGTCGTAGCAACCAAGGAAATCGCGCCCGACGCCGATGGGCCAACTGGCCGGGGTCACGTCGATGGCGAGATTTTCCTGAATCTCGTCAATGATTTCAAAGGTGTCGCGGCTTTCGCGGTCCATCTTGTTGCAGAAGGTCAGGATCGGCAGGTCGCGCAGGCGGCAGACTTCGAACAGCTTTTGCGTCTGGCTTTCCACACCCTTCGCACCGTCGATCACCATCACCGCCGCATCCACTGCCGTGAGCGTGCGATAGGTGTCCTCGGAAAAGTCCGAGTGGCCGGGCGTATCGACAAGGTTGAAGCGGAAGGTCTTGAAATCGAAGGACATTGCCGAAGCGGACACCGAAATGCCCCGGTCCTGTTCCATCTTCATGAAGTCCGACCGAGTACGGCGGGCTTCGCCCTTGGCGCGCACCTGACCGGCCATCTGGATCGCACCGCCATACAGCAGGAACTTTTCCGTCAGCGTCGTCTTGCCCGCATCCGGGTGCGAGATGATGGCAAAGGTGCGCCGCCGGGCGATTTCGGCGGGCAGATCAGGGCGATTTGAAACGATGTCCAGCATGGCCGCGCATATAGGCGGCGCGGGACAGCTTGTCTATAAGCTGCGTTTCGTGGGGCCGGGGCGTCAGCCGATCAGGCGCAGGCTCGGCACAACCGGTTTGGACGGACGTCCGTATCCGGCCATGGCGGTTGCAGGCGTGTCGGTCGGGATGATCGCGGGCACAACGGCGTCTTCGATGGGCTGGATGTCGATCAGCACGTATTCCACCCCGGATCGGAACTCGGTTTCGGATACGAAGTAAAGTTTGCCAAGTCCGACGGCGGCATAAACGTCAAGCCGTTGCCCATGGGTCGACATGAAGATCAATTCGGCCAGCGTGATCAACTGCAAGGGCGCTGAATTTGCCGCCGTGCTCAGCGTAAAACTCTCGGTGTCGGAATGGGTGGGATGTACGACATGCCAGCGAGCGTCGCGCTTTGGCAGGAATGTATCGCCCAGAATAAGGTCTTGGATGTGTTGGATCGGATCGCCCCGGCATACGCCGAATTCGGTGCGCACCCCGTCGGCAGGGCAGGCTTTGAAGCGAAGGGGAAGAGGTCCATTGGCAGCAGACATAACAGCAACTCTTAATCAAATCCCGAATTCAGCAGGATACGCAGGGATGTCTTTAAGATCCCTTTCAATTGTGGCACCCCTAAGGGCACGCCGTGGCTTTTCACGGACAATTCTGAGCAACAATTGGGAGTGAGCGGATGGATCTCGGGATCAGCGGTAAGCGCGCGTTGGTATGCGCGTCGAGCAAGGGTTTGGGGCGTGGCTGTGCCGAAGCCCTTGCCGAAGCAGGTGTCAATCTTGTCATGAACGCGCGCGGTGCCGAGGCGCTGGAAGCCACGGCCGAGGAGATCCGCAAAACATATGGCGTCGAGGTGACGACGCTTGCCGCCGACATCGTCAGCGAAGAGGGCCGAGCCAAGGTGCTCGAGGCGGCTGGTGCCGTTGACATCCTGGTCACCAACGCGGGCGGTCCGCCCCCGGGGCTGTGGTCCGACTGGGGCCGCGAGGATTTCAAAAAGGCGCTGGATGCCAACATGCTGACGCCCATCGCGTTGATGACAGCATTGATGCCGGGGATGATCGACCGCGGCTGGGGCCGCGTGGTCAACATCACCTCGCAATCGGTCAAGGCACCGATCCCGGCGCTGGGTCTGTCCAACGCCGCGCGCACCGGTCTGACCGGCTATGTCGCGGGCACCGCGCGTCAGGTCGCCGAACATGGCGTGATCGTCAACAATCTGCTGCCGGGCATCCACGCCACGGACCGTGCCGACCAGTTGGACGGCGGCGTGTCCAAGGCGCAGGGCATCTCGGTGGAACAGGCCCGCAAGAACCGTCAGGCCACCATTCCCGCCCGGCGCTACGGCACCCGTCAGGAATTCGGCGCGACCTGTGCGTTCCTCTGCTCGCAACATGCGGGCTTCATCGTGGGCCAGAACATCCTGATCGACG
This sequence comes from Alphaproteobacteria bacterium, assembly GCA_030428355.1. Classification (GTDB taxonomy): domain Bacteria; phylum Pseudomonadota; class Alphaproteobacteria; order Rhodobacterales; family Rhodobacteraceae; genus Marivita. The sequence goes on from JAUIBL010000024.1 coordinate 15,848, forward strand.
GTGGCGGCACCAACGCGACCATCTGAACCGTGGCGCGCGGACCGGACGGGGCAGGGCAGGCGCAGGGGTTTTCCCTGAAGGACCAACTGTTCAACGCCGACACCATCGGCGATCTGGCGGCGGAATACGCCGTCCTGCCGGGGTTCGATCCGGACCGCTTTCTCTCAGAGGCCCTCGCGGGGTTGTCCTCGCGCGGGTTGCTCGAACGGCTTGACTGGCTGGCCGATTGTATCGAGGCGCAGTTGCCCGACCCGTTTCCGGCGATGGCTGAGGCATTGGAAGCGGCGATGCCTGCGCCGCTTGATCCGTCTAAAACCGACGATGATTTCGGCCGATTTATCCATGCGGTGCCGGGCATCCTTGCCGTGCGGCACGGGTTGGAGGATCACCGCGACCGCGCGCTCGACCTGCTCGAGGCAGCGACCCAACGCTTCTCGATGGAGTTCTATATCCGGCCCTTCCTGAACCGGTGGCCCGGTGAAACCCTCGGTCGGCTGGACGCTTGGGTGGCGCATGACAATTACCATGTGCGCCGTTTGGTCAGCGAAGGGACCCGCCCACGTTTGCCGTGGGCTGCGAATATCGACCTTGATCCGCTGATCCCGCTCCGCTTTCTGGACGCGCTGCATGCTGACCCCACGCGCTATGTGACGCGGTCCGTGGCCAATCACATGAACGACCTGACCCGCCACGCGCCGGATCGCGTCGTGCGCCATCTGCGTGACTGGCGGCAGACCGGGCGTCAAACTCCGAAAGAGCTCGATTGGATCACCCGCCACGCCCTGCGCACCGCCGTCAAACGCGGCGAGGCCGAGGCGCTGGCGCTTCTGGGCTATGATCCGGATCGCGACGTCTCGGTGGCTTTGTCCCTGACGCCCGATCCTGTTGCCATCGGTGACGCGTTGCAGATCGAGGTGACGCTGAGGACTGATGAACCGCTGCCCGTCATGGTCGATTACCGCATCCGCTTTCACCGCCCCACCGGGCGCGACGGCGAAAAGGTGTTCAAGCTGAAAACGGCGGACCTGCAACCCGGGGTTCCGCTGACGCTGAGCAAGGCACACAAGCTCAAGGGCGGCGCGTCAACCTTCACCCTGCATCCCGGCCCACATCGCGTGACCATCCAGGTCAACGGTCGGGACCGGGCCGAAGGCGACGTGGTTCTTGTCTGACAACGCGTCGGGCTGAAACCCGGTGGGGCCGTAAGGCGTATTCGAACGGAGAAGGCGATCAGCTTGGAAGATTGGTCCAGCGGGATTCCAGCTTTTCCAGTGCGGCGATCCGTTCTTCCGTTTTGGGATGCGACATCAGCCATGCGGGCATCACACCCGCCCGCGACTGGGTCAGTGCGTCCAGCTTGTGAAACAGGGATTTCTGCGGGCCGATGCCGATACCGGCCTTGTGCAGCAATGCCGCCGCATACGCGTCCGCCTCGTATTCGTCGCCGCGCGACAGGCGCGCAGCCAGCAAGGTGGCGATCGAGTTCGCGATCAGCACACCCACACCGGGCAGGAACCGCGACAGCACCATCGCCAGCGCCGTGCGCAGTGCGTTCTGTCCGGAAAAGTCGATCATCCGGCGACGCGTATGGCCCAGCGCGACGTGCCCCAACTCATGTGCGATGACGCTGGCCAGTTCCTCGCCGGTCACTTCTCCATTCTGGTACTTGCGATAGAACCCGCGGGTGATGAAGATTCGCCCATCCGGAGCGGCCAGACCGTTCACGGGATCGATCTCGTAGATATGAACCCGGATGCGATCCAGATCGAGCGCCGCAGCCAGACTGTCAGTCAGCTTCTTGAGGCGCGGATCGGCGAGTTCGGTCGACCGTGCATCAAGCTCGCGCTTGGTCCGCCAGACCGAGAAATGGTACATGGCCAGCGCGTAGAGAATGGCAAGAAGGATCGGTGTGAGTTTCAGCATGCCCCAGATATGGGGCGACGCACCGACCCCGACAAGCGCCCCGTGGATCAGGTGACGCGATTGCGATCATGCCGGACCCCATGGCGCGCAGCCCGCACAAGGTGCCGACCCAAAAGCACCGCAACAAAGGCCGCAGCCAGCCCGGCGGTGATGTTGCCCGACAGATCGGCGATCATGTCGATATTGCTCGCAAACGCCCAGCCCAGCCCGGCATAGATTGCGACCCAGACAGCCTCTCCGGCGGCGCTGGCAGCGGAAAACCGGGGCCAGGAATATCCGGTGGCCCCGGCGGCAAGGTTCACGTAAGGGCCAAGCGGGCTCATCAGCCAACGGGTCAGAAAGACAGTCAGCCCGCCGTTCCGCGCCAGTCGCGTCGCCGCCGCATCCATCATCCGCGCGGCCTTGGCCTTTTGCGCCAGTGCGTGCGCGACCGGACGCCGCGCCAGCCGGGCCGCGAAATATCCGGTCTGATCGCCAAGCACCGCACCCGCATAAGACGCCAGCACCACGGCACCCAGCGCCAAATCGCCCCCGGCCGCAAAAGCCCCCGCCGCCAGCATCACCAGCGACGACGGCACCGGCACCATCAGGCAACTGAAAAACGTGGTGAGAAAAAGCAGAGGCACACCGGTCGTGACCAGCCCCGCAAGCAGCCAATCGGTCACGGCGTCCGCTCTTCCAGGTAGGCAGCAAGATCCGAAATCAACCGATCCACAGGCACGCCCTGCGCCGCTGCGATCTCTTCCAGCGTGACGCGACCCTGTGCGTTTTGGGGATCAAGCCCCAGCGCCGTTGCAACGTCCTGCCGCGACAGGTGCCAGGACCGCGCGACATAGCCCGGTGTCATCCAGCGTTCCGGAGGCTGGCGCAGATGCTCGGGATCAGACCAATAGATCGCCGAAAGCGCGAGGCGCAGCGTGAAGAACAGCATCACCAGAACCGCAATGATGAAGCCCAGCATCGACAGTCGATGATGCGCCCAGAGATGCCGCAGCATGCCGGTCACTTCGCCAGCGCCTTGATACCCCGGCTTATCCCTTCAAGCGTCATCGGCACCATCGCATCCTCGAAAATCTCGCGGATCATCTGGATCGACTGGGTATAGTGCCAATGCCGCTCGGGCGTCGGGTTGATCCAGAGGTTGTGCGGCCAGTGCTGGCGCGCGCGTTGCAGCCAGACCTGACCAGCCTCGGCGTTCCAATGCTCGTTGGCCCCACCTGCATAGGCGATCTCGTAGGGGGACATGCTGGCGTCCCCGACAAAGATGCATTTGTAATCCGACCCGTAGGTGTTGAGCACCTCCATCGTGGGGGTCTGCGCATCCCAGCGGCGGCGGTTGTCTTTCCACACACCCTCGTAAAGGCAGTTGTGGAAATAGTAATGTTCGAGATGCTTGAACTCGGCGCGGGCGGCAGAGAACAGCTCTTCCACGACCTTGACATGCGGGTCCATCGACCCGCCGACATCCAGAAACAGGATCACCTTGACCGCGTTGCGCCGCTCGGGCCGGGTCTGCACGTCGAGATAGCCGTGCTCGGCGGTGGCCCGGATTGTGCCGTCCAGATCCAGCTCTTCCGCGGCCCCATCCCGCGCCCAGCGGCGCAGGCGTTTCAAAGCCACCTTGATGTTGCGCGTGCCCAGCTCGACGCTGTCATCCAGATTGCGGAACTCGCGCTTGTCCCAGACCTTGACCGCGCGCTGGTGACGGGATTCGTCCTGCCCGATGCGCACGCCTTCGGGGTTGTAGCCATAGGCGCCAAACGGCGAAGTCCCGGCGGTTCCGACCCATTTGCTGCCACCCTGATGCCGGCCTTTCTGTTCCTTCAAACGCTGCTTGAGCGTTTCCATCAGCTTGTCGAACCCGCCAAGGGCCTCGATCTCGGCTTTCTCTTCCTCGCTCAGGTGCTTTTCGGCCATCTTGCGCAGCCAGTCTTCGGGCAAGTCGAGCGCGTCGAGCACTCCATCTGCGCTGATATGCTCCAACCCCTTGAACGCCTCGGCAAAGGCCCGGTCAAAGCGGTCGATGTGACGCTCGTTCTTCACCATCGCGGTGCGGGCAAGGTAATAGAACGCCTCCGGGTCATAGGTCGCCAGCCCCGCACGCATCGCTTCGAGAAAGCTCAGATACTCCCGCAGGGAAACGGGAACACCGGTTGAGCGCAGGGTGTCGAAGAAGGGCACGAACATGCCCCTGATCTAGCAAGCGTGCCAGGGCCTGACCAGCCACCCCGACCGCTTTGGGCATGAAATACCTCTGGGGAGCCCGCCACGATGTTTCCGTCGACGGAAACACGGGATGCGTCGACGCATCCCGTCTCCACTCAGAACACCAGTTTTTCGATGGCGATGGTCAGGATGAGGCCGCCCAGAGCAAAGGCGATGGCGTAGACTGTCCCATATTGCCACATGTCGGCACGATTGCCGTTGCGCTTCTTGGCGGTCATGGCTCCGATGATGGCCCCCAGCAGGGCCCCTGCTATCACGATCATAAGCTGCCTCTGGCCCTGTTCAGCGGGTTGAGCGACGCGATCTCGCGCAGTTTCGCCCGCACGGACCAGTCCGAGCCGAACCCGTAGCGTGCCCATCCCAGACTGTCCAGACGCACCTCGGCACCCGCCGACACCCGCCCGGCCAGATCGAACGCCTCGGCGCGCAGCATCAGCAGGGTCGACAGCAGGGCCGCGTTTTCGTGCCGCGCCGCAAGCTCGATCGACCCGCCCGTCAGACGGATCGCGGTTTCCGGGTTGTTTTCAGTCAGCGCATAGGCGGCCAGTTGAGACGCGACATAGGCGCGGTGCAGGTCGGTGTTCGGGGTCCGCGCAAAATAGGTGTCCGCCTGGATGAACTGGGCCCGGGCCGCTTCGGGATCGGTGCTCTGCAGGATGCGTCCCATAGCGTAATGGGTGAATCCACGGCGGTTGTCCTCCCATCCCATCGCCGAGGCAATGCTCAGGGCTTCGGTGGCGGCGGCGCGGCGGGTGATGGGCGACGCGCCCGGTCCCAAGGCCGTCTGGATCGCTTCGATCCACGGGCGCGGCGTGCGCACCGCGCGTCGGGGCGGCAGGGTTTCCCCGGCGGGGTTCAGCCGGGCAAAGATCGCCGGGATGCGGTTCATCACATCCGCCCGCGACATGCCGTTGTGCAGGGCAGGGTCGTAATAGGCGCGCAGGATCAGCATGTCATAGCCGGTCAGTACCGTGTGGACATTGTCGTCGTTGAAGACCGAATCCGGCAGACGGTAGAGATCGTTTAGCGGTCCAAGCGCCTGCGCCAGTTCTTAGTGCAGGCAGTCGCGCGCCTCCTGCGGGCTGGAATCGTTGGGCAGGAAGATGGCAAGCCGCGTCCGGCTGGTGATCTTGCCCCAGTTCACCCGATGCGACCGCCGCGCCTGCCGGTACTCGGACAGGGTCGACACATTGGGCACCACGAAGCAGGCGGCCTGCGGCAGGAACCGCTGGATCTCGGCGCGGCTGACCGCGTTGATGGTGATATTGGCGTCCTGGGCCACCGTGGAGAAGATGTTGATCCCCGCCTCGGTGCGCAGCCGGTGCAGCAGCCGGTCCAGATCGCTGGGCACGGTCGGCTGGACCGATCCGATGAGCCGCACGCTGATCGGGCCTTCGAAGCGGGTGAACACGTCAAGCTCGCGTCCCGATTCCAACCCCATCGCAAGGTCCATGAAATCGCGGGTCAAATCGCCATTGGACACCTGAACGGGTTGCGGGCGCGGCACCGAAAACACCTTCAGCGCGGGCAGGTTCGAGTCCACGAAGGCGGCCCGTGTGGCAGGCTCCGACTGCGACACCGGCATACAGGCACCAAGGAACAGATAGAGCGGCAGAAGAAACCGGCGCATCCGTCAGGCCCGCTGATACTTGATGAACGGAGTAAGCTGACCGATCCGGTCATAAAGCTGGCGCGCGGTGTGGTTGAACTCCTGCGTGGTCCAGTAGACCGACGGGGCCGCGGCCGCATCGGCCTGCGCATAGACCGCCTCGATCAGCGCGCGTCCGGCACCGGACCCGCGGGCCTCCGGCGCAACGAACAGGTCCTGCAAATAGCAGACATTCTCGATCTTCCAGCAATGCCGGTGAAACAGGTAATGGGCGAGCCCCACCGGTGTGCCATCGCGGACGGCCAGCAAACCGCTGTAATCCTGCGGATCATCGCCCAGAAGCCGGGCAAACGTGGTTTCGTACACGACATCGGGAACCGACGTTTCGTAGAACGTCAGGTACCCGCGCCACAAGGCGCACCACGACTCGTAGTCATCCGCGCGCAGAAAGCGCACGTTCAGTTCGGTTTGGGACACGTATGAAGCCTGCCTGCTCGTTGCGGATGCTTGATGCTCCGCGGTTATTTTGTCCTCTGTGGGGACAGCTTACGGCGAAACCGTGGTTTTTGCCTAGATCGAACGAATCGCGCGAATCAGTTTTTCCAGAGCGTCGTGATCTTTAGATAAAATTAATGTATTACAGTGTGTTAACCTGTGCAAATCCGCAACAGATTGGCCTTCTGAAACAGGCGGCGCGTCGCTGAGGATCGCTGCGGTGTCAGGGTGGCTACCGAATGGGTCGAAAACCGGCTAAGCCACGGGCATGACACAGGATGCTCCGCTTGAAATCTTCCTCTCCGGCACGCCGGGCTTTGAACATCTGTTGCGCGATGAGGCGGTCGCACTTGGCTTTGCCGAGGCAACCGCCGTGCCCGGTGGCGTGACCTGCACGGGTGGCTGGCCCGAGGTCTGGCGCGCCAACCTCATGCTGCGCGGGGCAGGGCGGGTGCTGGCGCGGGTGGCGCGGTTCCGGGCGATGCATCTGGCGCAACTCGACAAACGCGCGCGCAAGGTCGACTGGGCGGGTCTGCTGCGCCCGGACGTCCCCTACCGGGTCGAGGCGACCTGCCGGAAATCGCGCATCTACCACGCCGGTGCCGCCACCGAACGGTTCGAGACCGCCATCGCCGATGCGCTCGGGGTCAAACCCACCGAGAAGGCGGGCCTCACCATCCGCGTGCGGATCGAGGACGATCTTTGCGAGATCAGCCTTGATACGTCAGGCGAGGGCCTGCACAAGCGCGGTCACAAACAGGCCATCGGCAAGGCGCCGATGCGCGAAACGCTGGCCGCGCTGTTCCTGCGGGCCTGCGGCTATGACGGGTCCGAGCCGGTGCTCGACCCGATGTGCGGTTCCGGCACCTTCGTGATCGAAGCCGCCGAAATGGCGCTTGGCCTTGCTCCCGGCCGCGCCCGCGCCTTCGGTTTCGAGGATTTGGCCAGTTTTGACGCCGCGGCCTGGACAGCCCTCAAGGCGGACCTGCCAGCCCCCAACCCGACCGATCTGCGCTTTTACGGCTTCGACCGCGACGCCGGTGCCATCGCCAATGCCACCGCCAACGCTGACCGGGCCGGGGTTGCAGAGGTCACCAGCTTCACCCATCAGGCTGTGGCTGACCTGACACCCCCCGTTGGTCCACCGGGCCTCGTGATCGTCAACCCGCCCTACGGCGCGCGCATCGGCAATCGCAACCTTCTCTTCGCGCTTCACGGCAGTTTCGGCACGGTCATGAAAGAGCGCTTCAAGGGCTGGCGCGTCGGCATTGTCACCTCGGACAAGGGCCTCGCCCGCGCCACGGGTCTGAACTTCCGCAATGTCAGCGCGCCGATCCCGCATGGCGGTCTCAAGGTGCAGCTTTTTCAGACCGGTCCGTTGAAGTAGGAGGCAACCGTTTCCGTCGACGGAAACGGGCAGATGCGTCGACGCATCTGCCGCCGACCCCTACCGTCGTTCGCGGCGCGCCATGAAGGCCAGACGTTCGAAGAGATGCACATCCTGCTCGTTCTTGAGCAAGGCCCCGTGCAGTTTGGGCAAGGCATTCACCCCGTCACGCTTCAGGTCCTCCGCCGTCATGTCCTCGGCCAGAAGCAGCTTCAGCCAGTCCAGCACTTCGGATGTCGATGGCTTCTTCTTCAGCCCCGGCTGCTCGCGCAATTCGTAGAACTGCGTCAAGGCGGTGGTCAGAAGCGCCTCTTTCAGCCCGGGATGATGCACCTCGACGATGCGGCGCAGCGTGTCGGGATCGGGAAAGCGGATGTAATGGAAGAAACACCGCCGCAGGAAGGCGTCGGGCAGCTCTTTTTCGTTGTTCGAGGTGATGATGACGATGGGCCGCTGGCGGGCGCGCACCGTTTCGCCGGTCTCGTAGACATGGAACTCCATCTTGTCGAGCTCCTGGAGCAAATCGTTCGGGAATTCTATATCCGCCTTGTCGATCTCGTCGATCAAAAGCACGACCTTTTCTTCCGCCTCGAACGCCTGCCAGAGCTTGCCCTTGCGGATGTAGTTGCGCACGTCATTGACCCGCTCGTCGCCCAACTGGCTGTCGCGCAAGCGGCTGACCGCGTCGTACTCGTAAAGACCCTGCTGCGCCTTGGTGGTGGACTTGATGTTCCATTCGATCATCTTCAGGCCCAGCCCCGCCGCCACCTGCCGGGCCAGCTCGGTCTTGCCGGTTCCGGGTTCGCCCTTCACCAGAAGCGGCCGTTCCAGCGTCACGGCGGCGTTCACCGCGATGGTCAGATCGTCGGTCGCCACATAGCTGTCCGTGCCTTCAAATCTCATGTCAGTCCTGCCTTCTTGTGTCTTTGTCCCAGCGCAAGGAATTCACCGTTTTGTGCTGCTATTCGGTAGTGACAACCCCAGGGCCTTCGGTTAAGTGCTGCGCACAGGGGTGCCAGATATCTAAGGGAATTTCTATGACAGATGCTGGCGTAGACAAGGGGACCAAGATGAAAGCTGAAACTTTCCTGCCCGACGATTACCGACCCGCCGAGGATGAGCCCTTCATGAACGAGCGCCAGCTCGAGTGGTTCCGCCGGGAACTGCTGGAACAGCGCAGCGAGCTTCTGAGCGACAGCAAATCCACCATCGCAGGTCTGCAGGACGGCACACGCAACATTCCGGATGTGGCGGACCGCGCCTCCGAAGAAACCGACCGGGCGCTGGAGCTGCGCATCCGCGACCGCCAGCGCAAGCTGGTGGCCAAGATCGACGCCGCACTTCGCCGTATTGACGAAGGCGAGTTTGGCTACTGCCAGGCCACGGGCGAACCCATTTCGCTCAAGCGGCTGGTGGCACGACCGACCACCACGCTGAGCCTCGAGGCCCAGGAACGCCACGAGCGTCGGGAACGTGTCCACCGCGACGACTGACACGGAACGGAAGACGGATTTCAGCGCGCCGGGGCACCGCTCTGGCGCGTTTGTTTTGAGGGTGTGCTGTGAACCTGCATGACTTGGACATCGCCGTGATCGGCGGCGGCATCGGGGGACTGACCTGCGCTCTGGCGCTCAGCCGGCGTGGGGCCAGGGTGACCGTGCTCGAACAGGCGCAGGCCATCACCGAAGTCGGCGCAGGCATCCAGGTGTCTCCGAACGGCCTGCGCGTGATCGAGGCTCTGGGCCTTGGCGACGCCCTTGCAGAGCGGTGCGTGCAGGGGCAGGCTGTGTCGCTGCGCAATGGCAGCAGCGGGGCCGAGGTGGCGCGGCTCGACCTTATGCGTCTGCCCGCCGACCAACGCTATTTCTTCGTCCATAGGGCTGATCTGGTCGATCTGCTGTCCGCTGCCGCCCGCGATCAGGGGGTGACGGTCCGCCTGCTGCAACGGGTGGACACGGTGGCGTCAGGCCCGCGTCCCCGCGTCGTTCTGGCCACAGGTGACACACGCGACGCCGATCTGGTCATCGGTGCGGACGGCATCCATTCGGCCGTCCGGCCTGTTCTGAATGCGGCGCAGAAGCCGTTTTTCACCGGTCAGGTGGCATGGCGCTGCATTGTGCCCAACACCACGGGCCACCCGCCACATGCGCGCGTACACATGGGCCCCCGGCGGCACATGGTCACCTATCCGCTGCGCGATGGCAGGGTGCTCAACGTCGTCGCGGTCGAAGAGCGTGCCCAATGGGCCGCCGAAAGCTGGTCGCAAAGGGATGACGCCGACAACCTGCGCAAGGCCTTTGCCGGGTTCGACGCCGAGGTACACCAGATCCTGTCACAGGCCGACGCGCCGGGCATCTGGGGTCTGTTCCGCCATCCGGTCGCCGCGCGCTGGTATGGGCCGGGCCTTGCGCTTTTGGGCGATGCCGCCCATCCGACGCTGCCCTTTCTGGCGCAGGGGGCCAATATGGCGATGGAGGATGCCTGGGTGCTGGCCGCATCTCTTGCAGATGCGCCGGACATGGACGCGGGCCTTGCCGCCTACCAGCAGCGCCGCAAGGCACGGGTCACGCGGGTGATCGACGCGGCCAGCAAGAACGCACGCAACTATCACCTGTCGCCGGGTCCGATCCGCTTTGCCGCCCATACCGTGCTGGGTCTGCTCAGCCGGGTCTCGCCGGGCCAGATGCTGGCCCGGTTTGACTGGCTTTACGGCCACGATGTAACCAAAGCCGCGTGAGGGATGGTGGGACGTCGGGCCAGGACAGCCCGATGTCCGTGTCTCAGCCGTCTGTCGCTTAGCCGAACAGAACAAACCCGTCGTCGATGAGGCTGGCGAAACGGTCGACGGTCTCCTCTGCCGTGGCAAATCCCAGCGCGACATCCCCGCGATCAACGGCCCCCGAGTCGAGCGCGCCCTGCCAGAATGCAAAGCCTGCGTCATCCGCGTCACGCCCCAGCGCCGACAGGTAGAGGAAGTCGAGGAACTCCTCGGTGCTGTCGAGCGATGCATTGTTGGCGGTGAATTCCTCGGACGCCAGAATGAAATCGGCGACATTGCCAAGCCCGAAATCCCCCGCGCCAAGCTCTGTCCAGAAGCTCAGACCGGCCACGTCGCTGTCCCGGCCCAGCAGGATTTCGTAGAACAGACCCACGGTCTGCACCGCGCCGCCGGTCTCGATCAGCAAGGTCTGGTCGTCAAAGCGGATTTCCTCGACACCCGAGATGTGCAGCGCCTTGCCCTCGTCCGGGGTGATCGCAAACCCGCCGTCGATGCGGCTGATCGCGACATCCTCGAACGCGGTGCCCGACGCGTCGATCACATCCGTGCCGCCACTGCCGGCAATGCGCGCGGCTGACGAAAAGTCGCTCACCTCGAACGTCTCGTCCGCGCCGGAACCCAGACGCACGGCCACCTGCTCGATCGAGACCTGCGCCAACTGCATGCCGTCGCGGGTGAAGTCTGCCGCCACCGGATCAATCGGCACACCGAACGCGTTGGTACCGCCCAGAATGATCTGGTCGCCTTCGCCCTCCGGGTTGCCTTCGGAGCCATTAAAGCCTGGATGCAGGGTGATCACGCCGCCTTCGGTCTCGCCGGTGTTCGGCCCCGTCTGGTTGATGAAGGCCGCATCCAATTCGGTGTTCACCTCGGTGCCCGCATCGTAAACACGGCTGCCGTCGAAGGTCAGAACCTGATCGCCCACATAGTCGCCGTTTTCGTCAAACAGCGTGACGGGGTTCAGCGTGCCGATGAACGCATCGTTGGACGGCAGCAGCATGGCGGCAAGGCTGATGAACGGGGTTGCCGTGCTGGCAAGGATCGTGGTGCTGGCGGTCTCACCCGTGGCAATCGGGCCGCGCGCGCCAAGGATCGCACCACCAAGCGCATCGGGATCGCCCGCGAACAGTTCTTCGGCAATCGCATCGAAACTGCCATCTTCGGCCAGCGCTTCCAGCCCCGCCGAGGCCACTTCGCCGCGATTGCCAAGGTCGAAACCTTCGTCATGCAAACCGAACCAGAACGGTGTCAGGAAGGTGCCGCCTTCGGGCGATGTGTTGGTGACGGTCAGGCGCAGTTCGACCACTTCCTCGATGGTGACCGTCGCGATCTGCGCGCCGTCAATCGTGAAATCTGCCGCCACCGGATCAATCGGCACGCCGAATGCGTTGGTGCCACCCAGAATGATCTTGTCGCCTTCGCCTTCAGGATTGCCGACAGAGCCGTTGAAACCCGGATGCAGGGTGATCACGCCGCCTTCGGTCTCGCCTGTGTTGGGGGCAGTCTGGTTGATGAAGGCAGCATCGAGTTCGGTGTTCACCTCGGTGCCCGCGTCATAGACGCGGCTGCCGTCGAAATTCAATGTGACGGGGCCGATGAAATCGCCATCTTCGCCAAAGAGTTCCACCGCATTCAACGTCCCGATAAAGGCGTCGTTCGACGGCAGGAGCATGGCGGCAAGGCTGATATAGGGCAGGGACGCCCCATCCACGTCCAGAAGCGTGGTGGCGACTTCGCCGGTGGCAATCGGGCCGGCATCGCCAAACACCGCCCCGCCGACGGCTCCGGCATCGGCGCCGGTCAGCTCTGCCGCGATGGCGTCAAAGCTGCCATCTTCGGCGAGGGCTTCCAGACCGGCCGAGGCCGCTTCGCCCCTGTTGCCCAGATCGAAGGATCCATTGTGCAGCCCGAACCAGAACGGGGTAAGAAACGTGCCGCCATCCGGCGAGGTATTGGTAACTGTGATCCGAAGCATGGACATTCAGGAAAGCCTTTCGCATTGAGTATGTGGTCAGGGCAGAGGCGCTCTGCCTGCGCCACCGTTAGGTTCCAATCTCCGCTCCGCACAATTCAGGCTTTCTCACTTCGGAGTGACGCGCCCGTGAAAAGATGACGTTGGGGCAATGCGGCGCGGCGCAGTGTTTCAAATGCGATCCGGTTGGGGGACGGGGACGGTTTGATTGAAACCAGTTGTCATCTGCGGATTCGCGCGAAACGGGTCGGGCATCGGGCGTTGTAATGATCTGTCACGGCGCTGTGCTTCACGCGTTTGCGACCTACCACCATCGCAGGGGGAGACAGCGCCGCGCGGCGTGATAAGGTCCGTTCCGAGCAAGCGAGGAGGTCATGCGATGGAGCGGTTCGACAGATGTCCCGAAACGGCGCTCGACTGGCATTGGTCGGGCAAGGGCGCGGTGCTGGCGACGGTGATCGAAACCTGGGGCAGCGCGCCACGGCGTGTCGGCTCGCAACTCGCGATCTCGGGCGAGGGCGAGATCGAAGGTTCGGTTTCGGGCGGCTGCGTCGAAGGGGCTGTTGTGGTCGAGGCGATGGACGCGCTGGCCGATGGCACACCGCGCGAGCTCGAGTTCGGGGTCAGCGATCAGGATGCCTTTGCCGTCGGTCTGGCCTGTGGCGGCACCATCCGCGTGCTGGTGGAGCCGGTGGGCGCGGTGCTGCCCGAGGACATTCTTGACCAATTGGTAAAATATCGCGCCGCACGCAAACCCGTGGCCTATGTCGTCGATCTGGACGCGGGCACCCGGCACCTGAGCACCGACGGGCACGATCATGCCTTCCGCATGGACCGGTCGGGTTTTGTGGAAGACAGCCGCACCTTCGTGGCGATCCACAACCCGCCATTGCGGCTCATCATCGTGGGGGCCGTCCACATCGCACAGGCGTTGGTGCCGATTGCGCGGATTGCGGGCTATGACTCGACCCTGATCGACCCGCGCGAGGCGTTTGGCTCGGACAGCCGTTTTCCGGGCGAAACCATCCTGCACGACTGGCCGGACGAGGCGATCACCCAACTGGGCCTCGATGCCCGCACCGCGCTGGTGCTGCTGACACATGACCCGAAACTGGACGACCCCGCGCTTGAACAGGCGCTGCGGGCCGAGTGTTTCTATATCGGCGCATTGGGATCGACGCGCACCCATGCAAAGCGGGTGGGCCGGCTGACGGCGTCCGGGTTCACGGAAGACGAGATTGCGAAGATCCACGGACCCATCGGCCTCGATATCGGGGCGTCCGGGCCTGCAGAAATCGCCGTGTCGATCCTTGCCGAGATGACCCGCGTGCTGCGGAAGGGCGCATGAGGTTCGGCGCGGTTCCCCTGTCCGAAGCCGAAGGCGCGATCCTTGCGCATTCGGTCGCACTGCCCAAAGGCCGATTGCGCAAGGGTGTGCTGCTGGACGCGGCGGCACTGGGCAAACTGGAAGCGGCAGGGGTGCATCAGGTGACGGTGGCCCGGCTCGACGCCGACGATGTGCACGAGGACCAAGCCGCCGAACGGCTGGCACAGGCGCTGGTGCCCGATCCGGCTGCGGTGCATCTGCGATTGGCCCCGGCCAGCACGGGACGGGTGAACATTTATGCCACACAGACCGGTGTGGCGCGGATCGACGCGGCCCGGATCAATGCGGTGAATGCGGTACACCCGATGGTGACCGTGGCCACGGTACCCGAATGGCACCGCATGGCGGCGCGCGGCATGGTGGCGACCGTCAAGATCATCTCCTATGCAGCGCCCGAGGCGGCGGTTGCCGCCGCCTGTGCCGCCGGACAGGATGCGTTGGCGCTCAGTCCGGTGACCCGCAAACGGGCGCTTCTGATCCAGACCAGCGTCGGCGGGCGCGATGACAGCGCCAAGGGCCAGCGCGCGATGGCGCAGCGCTTCGACCGGATGGGCGTCAGCCTTGGCCCCAAGACGGTTGTGCCGCACCAGACCGAGGCCCTGCGTCAGGTACTGTCCGAGGCGGTGCCCGCGTATGACATCCTGTGTGTGCTGACCGGATCGGCCACATCCGATCTGCACGACATCGCCCCCGAGGCCGTCCGTGCCGCCGGAGGGGCGGTGGTGCATTACGGCATGCCGGTCGATCCGGGCAATCTGCTGTTCTTGGGGCATTTGGGCGACGTGCCGGTGATCGGTTTGCCGGGCTGTGCGCGGTCTCCGGCGCTGAACGGGGCCGATTGGGTGCTCGAGCGGCTGCTGTGTGACGTGCCTGTCGGGCCGCAGGACATCATGGGCATGGGTGTCGGCGGATTGCTCAAGGAACCGCCCTCCCGGCCAGCCCCGCGCGAGACGGCATAGAAAAAGCGACCCGAAGGCCGCTTTCAAAAAAATCCGAAGAATGGACCCGTATTATTTGGAAAGCGGGCCAATCATCATGACCATCTGGCGGCCTTCCAGCTTGGGCATGTTTTCGACCTTGCCATGCTCCTTGATGTCCTCGGCCACCCGTTCCAGCAATTCGCGCCCCAGGTTCTGGTGCGCCATTTCGCGGCCCCGGAAGCGCAGGGTCACTTTGACCTTGTCGCCGTTGTCGAGAAACTTGAAGACGCTGCGCATCTTGACGTCATAGTCGTTCTTGTCCGTGTTGGGACGGAACTTGACCTCTTTGATCTCGATGATCTTCTGCTTCTTGCGCGCCTCGGATTCGCGCTTCTGCTGTTCGTATTTGAACTTGCCGAAATCCATGATCTTGACGACCGGCGGGGTCGCGTTCGGCGAAATCTCGACCAGGTCCAGCCCCGCTTCTTCAGCAAGCTGCAATCCGCGTTCCGGCGTCACCACGCCGATGTTTTCGCCATCTGCGCCGATCAGGCGGATTTCAGGGGCCCGGATGCGTTCATTGATGCGGGGTCCGGTCTCGCGCGTGGGGGGCGCGTTGTGAGGTCTGCGGGCTATGGTGTCGCTCCTTTGGTGCAGTTCAAATCAGGGCTGCAAAGTAGACGTCCTACCGTTTGCTTTCAAGCGGCTTTTCGGCGGAACTGAGCCGATCCTTCGGGGTTTCCCCTTGTAGCACTGCAGGGCAACACGCACATCCGTCCCGCAGGCCCGCGCCGCAGGCACGCGGCGTGGCACACAAGACTGAGGGGGTTTTTAAACCAATGAAAAATATGATTATTCTGGCCGTCGTGGTGGCGGTGGGCGTCGGGGTGTGGATGTTCACGCAATCCGGCCCCGCGCCGCAGACCGTCGAAACCGACACGCCCGCCGCGACAGGCACCGCCGATACGGTCGAAAGCGCCGCAACCGAGGCAGCGGACGAGGGGACACCAACCGTCGCAGAGGCGCAGGACGTTGTCGAGGACACCGCTTCCGATGTTGCAACGGCTGTGGAAGAGGCCGTCAACGACGCGGCAGAGGTCATCGACGGCGCAACCGCTGACGCCACCGAAACCGCCGAGACCATCGCGGAAGACGCCGCCAATGCAGCCAACGACTTTGCCGAACAGGCGGACGCCGCCGTGTCGGATGCCGTCGCAGCCATCAACGAGGCGGCGAATGACGCCGCAAACGCGCTTGAGTCTGCGGTCGACAGAGCCACAAACGCAGCGGACAGCGCCGCCGATCCGGCTGCTGACGGTGCAACGGACCTTGCCGAGAGTGCGGCCGACCCCGTGACCGAGGCCACCGAGGATGCGGTTCAGGCGACCGGGGACGGTGCCATCACCGTGACGGACACCCCGGCTGAGGCTGGTGTCCAGACCGAAGCAGACATTGCCGAGGCGTTGACTGTCGACGGTTTCGACTATGATCGGGTGATTGCCTATATCGACCAGTCCGATCTGTCGGCGCTGATCAAGACGTCGACCAAAGCGGCACTGGAACAGGCGCGGGATAACCCGGACCAGTTGCAAGCCCTTCTGGCGACATTGCGCGAGCAGCTTGGCCTCTAAGGCAGTTTGAAAACAGAAAAAAGCCGCACAGGGGATGTCCTGTGCGGCTTTTGATTCAATAGGTTATAAGGCGTTCCTCATGTGACGCCTTAATCAAGGAACGCCTTTTCGACCACATAGGTCTTGGGATCGGAATTTGCGCCTTCCTCAAGCCCATAGCCTTCGAGCATGTCCTTGATCTCGAGGTTGAAGGCGAGGTTGCCGCAGACCATCGCGCGGTCGGTCTCCGGGCTGATCACTGGGACACCCAGATCCGCGAAACACTCGCCCGAGCGCATCAGATCGGTGATGCGGCCCATCTTGGGGCTTTCTTCGCGGGTGGTGGTCGGGTAGTAGCGCAGCTTGTCGGCAAAGCCTTCGCCGATCAGTTCGGCCAGCAATTCGTCGCTGCGAATGGTGTCGATCAGTTCCTTGCCATATTGCAACTCGCCCACTTCGCGGCAGGTGTGGGTGAGGATGACCTCGTCATAATCCTCGTAGGTCTGCGGGTCACGCAGCAGCGACGCAAACGGCGCGATCCCGGTGCCTGTAGCGAAAAGCCAGAGCCGCTTGCCCGGCAGCAGCGCGTCATGCACCAGCGTGCCGACGGGTTTCGGACGCAGGATGATCTGGTCGCCCGGCTGGATGTGCTGAAGGCGGCTGGTGAGCGGGCCGTCCTGTACCTTGATCGAGTAGAACTCCAGCTCCTCGTCCCAGGCGGGCGAGGCGATGGAATAGGCGCGCAGCAGGGGCTTTTCCTTGCCGGTCTTTTCGTCCGTCTGCATCAGACCGATCATAACGAATTCACCCGAGCGGAACCGCAGCGACGCAGGCCGTGTGACCCGGAAGGAAAACAGCCGGTCTGTCCAGTGTTTGACCGATGTCACGGTCTGCGCATCGGGTACGGCAAGGGTCTTGGCGGCGGGCGCTTTGGTGGCTGTGGCTTCGGTCACTGGGCTCAACTCTGTCATGTTATCCTTACCGGTTCGTGTAAACCGGTCCCTTACATCTATCTTTGATCTGCATCAGACGAAACCCGCCCATGGTCGCAGGGACCGGGCGGGTGGTCTTTTGGGTCGCAGTTTGGTGTCAGGCGGCGAGGCCGCGCAGCCGCGATTGGTAGTCATGGGCGCGCCAGTCGGCGCGGGCCAGCCATTGGTTCTCGGGCTGACGGGCGGCGAGATCGTCGCTTATTTCCACGTCGTCAAAGCCCGAGCGGCGGGCCATGGCGTATTGGTCGGCGATCACATGGCCCTGTGCCCGCAGACGGCCCTTGAAGCCCTGCTGACGGATCAGGCGGGCGAGGGTGAAGCCGCGTCCGTCCGAGAAGGCGGGAAACGCGATGCGCACCAGTTCCTTGCCGATGAGCAGGCATTTGAGCCGCGCGGGATCGGTGTCGGGGGCGAGGTCGATGCGCGCCTCGGGGTCGATCCAGCGGGCCGGATCGTCGGAGAGAAAGCCGGTGTCGTCGATGAGAACGGTCATGATGTGGCTCCTTTGGAGGTATGTAGCCCGCATTCGGTTTTGCCCAGACCGCGCCAGCGTCCCGCGCGGGCATCTTCACCTTCAGCCACGCGGGTGGTGCAGGGGGCGCAGCCGATGGACGGGTAGCCGCGCGCCACCAGCGGGTGGCGGGGCAGGTTGTGCGTGTCGAGATGCGCCGCGATGCGGGCGGGTTTCCAGTCGATCAGCGGGTTGATCTTGATGCGGGCGGTGCCGTCGTCGAGGTCGAAATAGTGCAGGCCCTGACGGGTCTGTGCCTGATGCCGTTTGCGCCCGGTGATCCAGGCGTCATAGCCGGTGAGCGCCGCGTTGAGCGGCTGGGTCTTGCGCAGATCGCAGCAGGCGTCCGGGTTGCTGAAGCGCAGCGCACCGTACGGATCGACCGCTTCAACCGTACGTTTTGACGCGCGGATCACGTGCACGTTGGTCAGCCCCAGATGATCGGCCAGCTCCTGATGGTAGGTCAGGGTTTCCTCGAACAGGAGCGCCGTGTCGATGAAGAGCACCGGCAGGGTGCGGTCGATCTGCGCGATGAGGTGCAGAAGGACAGCCGAGTCCGCGCCGAAGCTCGACACCATCGCAACGCGATCGAAGATGCCACGCGTCAGCACGGCTTCGAGCAGGTAGGAGGTGCCGAAATGGCGATAGCGCGCGTTCAGATCGGCGACGCGATCCTGCGCTGCCATCCGCTCGTCAAGCGGAACCCCGCTTGCCTCGCGATTGTGCTGTGTGAGGTCAAGCATCACGCGGCCTTCTGTTTCTTGTCGCTCTCGCCATAAAGCGCGGTCTTGAACGGGGTCATGCCGACGCGGCGGAACGTGTCGATGAAGGTCTCCTCGGCGCTGTCACGCTCCGACAGGTAGGTGTCCACGATCCGTTCGATGGCGGGCACGATCTCATCCGCTGAAAAGCCCGGACCGGTGCGCTGACCGATGGCAGCGGTTTCGGTGTGATCGCCGCCCAGCGTGATCTGGTAGTTCTCCACCCCCGCGCGGTCGAGGCCAAGGATGCCGATATGGCCCACATGGTGATGTCCGCAGGCGTTGATGCAGCCCGAGATCTTGATCTTCAGATCACCCACCTCGTGTTCCAGCTTGAGCTGATCGAACCGCGTGGCGATTTCCTGCGCGATGGGGATCGAGCGGGCTGTGGCCAGCGCGCAGTAATCCATACCAGGGCAGGCGATGATGTCGCTGATCTTGCCGATATTGGCGGTGGCGAGGCCCGCTGCCTTGAGGGCAGCATGGATCGCAGGCAGGTCGGCCATGTGCACATGCGGCAGCACGACGTTCTGTTCGTGGCTGATGCGCAATTCGTCATGGCCGTAGCGCTCGGCCAGATCGGCCATCACGCGCATCTGATCGGCGGTTGCGTCACCCGGCGTTGCGCCATGGGCCTTGAGGCTGATCTGCCCAATCGCGTGGCCCGGTGCGCGGTGGGCGCTGAGATTGGTGTCGGCCCAGGACCGGAACACGGGGTCATTTGCGTAAGCCAGATCGAACGGGCCGGTGTCGCGGTCTTTGAACGCGGGGGGCGCGAAGTCGGCTTTGATCTGCGCAAAAAGCTGTTGATCCACACCGGTGAAGGCGGGGCGCAGGAGTGCGAACCGCTCTTCGACACGCGCGCGGATGTCGTCGATGCCATGCTCGTGAACGGTGATCTTGATGCGACTCTTGTACTTGTTGTCGCGACGGCCCAGCAGGTTCCAGACGCTGACCACCGCTTCGAGATAGGGCAGAAGATCGGCCTCGGGCAGGAAGTCCCGGACAACCTTGCCGATCATCGGGGTGCGGCCAAGGCCACCGCCGACGATGACCTCGAAACCCGGCTCGCCCACATCGTTGCGGACCATGCGCAAGCCGATGTCGTGGGCCTTGGTCACCGCGCGGTCATTGGGCGAGCCGGTGACGGCGATCTTGAATTTGCGCGGCAGGAACTGGAATTCCGGGTGGTCGGTGGACCACTGGCGGATCAGCTCGGCCACCGGGCGGGGATCGGCAATCTCGTCCGCCGCGGCGCCGGCGAAATGGTCGGCCGTCACGTTGCGGATCGTGTTGCCGGAGGTCTGGATCGCGTGCATCTGCACCTCGGCCAGCGCATCGAGCATATCGGGCACGTCCCGCAGCGTGGGCCAGTTGAACTGGATGTTCTGGCGTGTGGTGAAATGGCCGTAGCCCTTGTCCCACCGCTCGGCGATGTAGGCAAGCTGGCGCATCTGGGCGCTGTTCAATGTGCCGTAGGGGATCGCCACGCGCAGCATGTAGGCGTGCAGTTGCAGGTACAGCCCGTTCATCAGGCGCAGCGGCTTGAATTCGTCTTCGGTCAGGTTGCCGTCGATGCGGCGCTCGACCTGTGCGCGGAATTGGGAGTTGCGCTCGGCCACGAAGGCGGCGTCGAAATCGGTATAGCGGTACATCAGAGAGCCTCGGACTGTTTGCCGTGGGGATAGTTGGACGGGCCGCGCATGCGGAACGCCTCGCGGAAATGGGTGGGCTTGGGACCTTTTGCGTCAGCGGACACATCAGCCAGATAGACGCCGACCACCTCGGACGTGCGGGCGCTGGCGTCGATCAGGCGGATTTGCGCGTCGGCCTCGTCGGTCAGGACATCGGCGTCGGCCAAATGGCGGGACCACGTGTCGTCCTGGGTCAGGTAGACCACATCGCCTTCGAGCAGCGCATTGGCGGTGATGACTTTCGGCGTGAAGATCGCGGGCATCAGATCATCTCCTGAACGTGGGGCAGGGCATGGGCGACCGCATCGCGCGGGGCCAGCCCGTACATGAGCAGCGCGGGGCCAGTGATGTCGGCCTCGGCCAGAATGGCGGGCAGCGTTGCCAGAGTGGCGGCGACGATGCGCTGCTCCGGGCGGGAGGCGTTTTCGACGATGGTGACAGGCGTGGACGGGGTTGCGCCGTGCATCAGTAGACGGCCCTGAATGAACCGCGCGGCCTTCTTGGCCATGTAGATCGCGGCCACCTCGCCCTCGCGGGCGAGCGCGCGCCAGTCGTGATCGGCATATCCCTGCATGTCGTGCCCGGTGATCAGACGCACGGCGGTGTTGCGCCCGCGTTTGGTGAGCGACTGGCCGAGGGCGGCCACAGCGGCGGAGGCGGAGTTGAGACCCGGCACGACAGTATAATCGAGACCGGCCTCGATCACCGCATCCAGCTCCTCATCCAGACGGCCAAACACGGTAGGATCGCCGGCCTTGAGGCGAACGACACGCGCGCCGGTGAGGGCTTCCTCGACGATCATCGCGTTGATCTCGGCTTGCGTGACCGACGGGCCGAAGCCTTCCTTGCCTGCATTGCGCAAACGGGTCTGCGGGCCGACAAGAGCGAGGATCTCGGCGCTCACCAGACGGTCATGGATCACGACGTCAGCCGCCTGCAACGCACGCAGGGCCTTGACCGTCAGCAGATCGGGATCGCCGGGACCCGCGCCGACAAAGGCGACGGGCAGGGTCGGGGTCTTGTGCAGGTCGCGTGGCATCGGGTTGTCCTCTTCACCGCGTTTCTTGTCCATAAAATAGAATTTTGTTCCGGTGTTCTGCCAGTGCCTTGCGGAAATAAGGAAATATGTTCTATGTGGCGGGTCAGCGGGGACAGGGAGTCCTCGAAACACGCGGAAAGAAGAACAGAGATGAAGATCGACGACACGGACCGGAAAATTCTTGTCGAGTTGCAGACCGATGCGGCGCAGTCGCTGGACGATATTGCCCGCAAGGTTGGGTCATCGAAGACGCCGGTCTGGAACCGGATTCGCAAGATGAAAGAGGCCGGGATCATCGGCGCGCAGGTGGTGCAGCTTGATGCGGATGCGCTGGGGTTCGAGGCGTGTTTCTTTGTCCTGATCCGCACCAGCGAACATGATGCCGCCTGGCAGCGGGCGTTTCTGAAGGCGCTGCAGGACCGCCCCGAAGTGCAGGAGGCGCACCGGCTGGCGGGGGATATCGATTATATCCTCAAGGTGCGGGTGAAGAACGCGCGGGCCTATGACGCGTTCTACCAAGCGCTGATCGCCGAGGTGAAGGTGCACAACGTGACGGCGCTTCTGTCGATGGAAGAGATCAAGTCGACCACGGCGCTGCCGCTTTAGGCGGTGACGCGGGTCAGCCGAGTTGCACCATCAGGCGGTCCAGCCCGTGGAAATGGTAGCTGTTGGCGTAGACGGGTGGTTCCGCGATGCGCAAATTTGGGCACCGATCCCAGAGGATTGGCAGGGCGATCTGCAATTCCAGCCGGGCCAGAGGTGCGCCGACGCAGAAATGCAGCCCGCCGCCGAAGCTGGTGTTTTGCGTCACCGGGCGCGTTGGATCGAAGCGGTGGGCGTCGGGCCATTGGTCCGGGTCGCGATTGGCTGATGCAAGGAGCAGCGCCACCTGATCGCCGCGCCGGAAGGTGTGACCGTAGATCGTGACCTCCTCATAGGCATAGCGGGTGAACATATGCAGGGGCGGATCGTAGCGGAGGATTTCCTCGACCGTTTTGTCGTCGATGGTCTTGGTGCCGGTTTCCAGCAGCGTCTTGATGCCGTTGCCCAGCGTGTGGACAGTGGCCTCGTGGCCCGCGTTGAGGAGCAGGATGCAGGTGGTGATCAGTTCATCGGTGGACAGCTTTTCGCCTTCCTCCTCGGCGGCGATCAGGTGGGTGATCAGGTCATCGCGGGGACCCGTGCGGCGGGTGTCGATATAGCGGCGCAGGAAGTCGGAGAATTCGGACGCGGCCTGGGCGGCGGCGTCTTCGGTCGCGCGGGTGCGGCTGGCCTGGTACATGGCGACCATGGCATTCGACCAGCGCAGGAGTTGCGGGGCCATGTCGTCGGGAACTCCGAGCAGGCGCGCGATCACGATCACCGGGATCGGTTGGCAGAATGTGGTGAGGATGTCGAAGGGGGTGTCCGAGGGGAAAGCGTTGATTTTCTCGTGGGTTAGGGCGGTTATTTCAGGTCCCAGCGCCTTGATGCGGCGCGATGTGAAGGCGCGCAGGACGAGGCCGCGCAGGCGGGTGTGGCGGGGCGGCTCCAGCTCCAGCATCGAATGCGCCTCGACCGCATAGAACGGGGCGAGGTGATCGGGGATCGCGGGGGCCAGTTCGGGTGGCACTTCGCGACCAAAGCGGCGGTCGCGCAGGATGGTATGCACCGCGCGGTGGCTGGCGGCGCAGGGCATGCCGTAGTCGTCCCACCATGCCAGATCGCCCGAGGTGCGGAGGCGATCATAGAACGGGTAGGGGTTCTGGACGAAGGCGGGGTCAGTCGGGGATTGCTGGAAGCGGTGCATGCCGATTGGGCGGATCAGCCGTTCAGCGCGGTGACGATGGGCGCGAAATCGGCGGCTTTCAGGCTCGCGCCGCCCACAAGTGCGCCGTCCACGTCTGGCACGGCGAAAATCTCGGTCGCGTTCGAGGCTTTGACGCTGCCGCCATAGAGCAGGCGGATGGCTTGGGCGGTGTCGGTGCCGAAGCGCTGGATCAGGGTGGCGCGCATGAAGCTGTGCACCTCGGCGATCTGGTCGGTGGTGGGCACCTTGCCGGTGCCGATGGCCCAGACCGGTTCGTAGGCGATGACCGTGTTTGCGCCCGTCACATCGTCCGGCAGAGAGGCGGCGAGTTGGCGGCCCACCACGTCAAGGGTCTTGCCACCTTCGCGCTCGTCGAGGGTTTCGCCGACGCAGACGATGGCGGTCAGGTTTGCGGCCCATGCGGCGAGGGTCTTGTAGGCCACAAGCGCGTCGCTTTCGCCGTGGTCGGCGCGGCGCTCGGAATGGCCAAGGATGACGTAAGTCGCGCCTGCGTCCTTGAGCATGGCGGCGGAGATATCGCCCGTATGGGCACCGGACGCGGCAGAGTGGCAATCCTGCCCGCCGATGGCGATCCTGTCGGCCTTGGCGGTTGCGGCGGCGATGAGCGTGGCAGGCGGGCAGATCAGCACTTCGGCCGTGCCTCCAGCGACAACCTGCAAGGCGTCAAGCTCGGCTAGCGCGGCGATGGTTCCGTTCATCTTCCAGTTTCCGGCGGCGAGTTTGCGGCGCATGGGGAGGCTCCTGCTGGTGTCTTCTGTGTGCCGCATCATCGCGGGCGAGGCAGCGGCGTCAAGGGCAGTTGCGTGTCTGAGGGTGGGGTGGCACAAGGCCGACCGATGACGCAGGAGGGCGACAGATGATCCCGAGACTGGATGCACAGGCTTTGGTGGCGGGCGATGCCGATGCGCTGGCGCAGATGCGGATCGCTGCCGAAGAGGTGGGGTTTGCCACGGTCTACAACACCAAGTTCACCTCGGCCCGGATGCGGTTCGTGCTGGCCGCCTATCGCGCCTTCTTTGCCCTGCCTGTCGAGATCAAGGATCAGGTGAACATGGCGCGCACCGGGTCGAACCGGGGTTGGGGTGCGCCGAAATCCGAACAGGTCGATCCGAATGCGAACCCCGATTACAAAGAGGTGTTCGATTGTGGCTACACCCTGCAGGATGGCGATATGCGGGTGGCGCTGTCGGTCTATGCGCCGAACCACTGGCCGGACCGGCCCGCCGGGTTCGAGCAGGTGATCCGTGCCTATTACGCGGACGCGCTCGATGTGGCGCGGGGCATTCTGCGCGGCATCGCGATGTCCATCGGCGCGGATGCGGATTTCTTCGAGGACAAATTCGACTGTCCGATGGCGCTTTTACGGGGCAATTACTATCCGCCGCGTCCGGACTGGGCGGGAGACAAGGATTTCGGCATTGGTGCCCATACGGATTACGGCTGTCTGACGCTTCTGGCCACCGATGGTCAGCCGGGGCTCGAGGTGCAGCCGCGCGGGCGCAGCGACTGGCTGCCGGTGCAGGCCCCGCCGGGCGAGTTCATCATCAACTTCGGCGAGATGCTTGAGATGTGGACCGAAGGGCGCGTCGTGGCGACGCTGCACCGGGTCAAGGGCGGGTCCGATGAGCGGATTTCGGTGCCGCTCTTCTTCAATCCGAATGTGGAGACGAATGTCGCGCCGCTCGGGTCAGGCAAGCTGATCCGCGCCGGGGATCATCTGACCAAGCGCTATGCCGAGACCTATGTGCATTTGCAGGGAAAGCAGTAGGCGTCAGCGCTGCGTGGTCAGCAAGCGGATGGCCAAGCCTGCAAAGACCACGGCGGCAATGCGGTTGAGGGTGATCTGCGCTTTTGGCGACGCTGTCAGCCACTCGCCTAGATAACCTGCACCCCAGGCGACCGTGCCGAAGACAAGGATGGTCGCGACGATGAACAGAAAGCCCAGACCCAGCAATTGCGGGGCCAGAGGGCCGATGGTCGGATCTGCGAATTGCGGCAGGAAGGCGAGGAAGAAAATCGCCACCTTGGGGTTCGTGATGTTCATCACGATGCCACGACGATAGAGTTGGGCAAGGCCGGGGCGGGATCGGTGTTCCGCTGAGAGGCTGGAGGTTCCCGCCCTGAAGGCCTGCCATGCCAGATAGAGCAGGTAGGCCGCTCCGAGCATTTTTACGATGTTGAACGCAACGGCAGACGCGGAAAACACGGCGGCGATCCCGAAGGCCACGGCTGTGGTGTGGACAAGCAGACCGGTACACAGGCCAAGGGTCACGACAAATCCGGCAAGGCGGCCGTAAAGCGCCGACTGCGTCAGGACGAAGATGTTGTCCGGCCCGGGTGCAAAGCCAAGGGCCACCGCTGCCGTGAAGAAAACCAATAGAACGTCGAGGTCAGGCAAATCGGCCACTCCGGCAATCAGGTTGCAAGACCTTGGTTTTGGGGCCGGATGCGAGGAGCGTCAATGCGGTTTCGAACGTCATGTCAGCCAAAACCGCGACGTTCTGGCGTTGCCGCGTTCAGGCCGCCCAAGGCCACGGGCGATCGTCTGGATCAGCCGTTTTTAAACCGTTCGGGTTGTCTACGCCTTGAGGTTCGGCACGCCGCCTGCGTGTTCGGTGGCCAGCTCGTCCACATCCTTGAACTTGATCGACTCCCCGCACCCGCAGGCATCGGCAACATTCGGGTTGTTGAACTGGAAACCGGATTCGAGCAGCGAGGTCTGGTAGTCGATCTCGGTCCCGAAGAGGAACATCTGCGCCATCGGGGCGATCATCACCACGGCACCGTCCTGTTCGACCACTTCGTCATTGGGATCGGGCGTGTCGACGTAATCCATCGTGTATTCCATGCCCGCGCAGCCGCCCTTCTTGACGCCGATGCGCAGACCTGCGTGGCCTTTCGACTCCATCAGCTTGCGCACCTGAGCGGCGGCTTTGGGAGTGAGGGTGACGGCTTGCTTGCCGGGGATGCCAAACATGAGGATCGTCCTTTCGTTCCCTCTAAGGTAGGCGTTCAGGTCGCGTCTGCCAAGGATCGTTGTGCCCAGTGGCAGGCGTGTTCGGGATCGTCCAGCGCGGCATCGGGAAACGTCCAATAGGGCATGCGGGCGGGTTTGCCCGATTTGCCCTCGTAGGACCATTGTTCGCAGCCTTCCGCAGCCAGATCGTCTGCCAAGGCACCGCGCGCCTTCAGAAGCAGGGTGTCTTCCGGCCCGATGACGGCAAAGATCGTGCCCTCGCTGTAAATACCCAAGCCGCCGAACATCTTGCGCGTGGTTAGGCCGGGAAGCCCCCGGAAGAGGTCATGGACAAACGCGATCTGTTCGTCGCTGACCGCCATCGCTTACATGAAACCCAGTTCGAGCCGCGCTTCATCGGACATCATGTCCATGCCCCAGGGCGGCTCCCATGTCAGGTCGACATCGACCTGCTTGACGCCGGGGATCGGCTCGATGGCCTCGGCCACCCAACCCGGCATCTCGCCGGCGACGGGGCAGCCCGGCGCGGTCAGGGTCATGATCACGCGGACTTCGTTTTCGGCATTGATGTCAAGCGTGTAGACAAGGCCGAGATCGTAGATGTTGACCGGGATTTCCGGGTCGTAGACGGATCTGCACGCCTCGACGACCTGATCATACAAGGGATGATCCGTGCTGGAGGGTGCAATCAGCGGCGCACCTTCGATTTTGGGGCTGGCGTCGTTCATGTCGGTCCTTCCCGTCGGTTCCTGACCAAATATATAGGGAAAGGCGCGGAGGGGGTAAAGGGGCGGCGAAACGCTGTATCGACCGACACCGCATGGCGACCCGCAGGCGGGGTGGCGAGACCCGCGCCGGTGCGTGAAGGAGCCCGCCCGTCAGGCGGGATCCTTGCGATCATACTGCGACCGCAGCGACGAGATGACCTTGTTGGCCGATTGGCTGAGCATCCGGATTTCGCCGGCCACCGCGGAAAACCCGCGGCCTGCCTCACCGACTCGCGAGGCTTCGATGGAGGCGTTGACCGAGATGATCATGATCATCCGGCTGATTTTCTCGAGCTCGGAAATCGAGGACCGGATCGTCTTGCTTTGCAGGCCGACATGAGACTGGCGTTGCGAGACCACGTGGTTCAGGGCGCGGCCCATACCTTCGACGATGGTGTTGAGTGTCTCAAGCAGCGGTGTCTTCACGAAATCCGCCAACTCTTCGATGGCGTTTGTACGCCTCTGGCTGGCCGGTTCGGACAGACGCATCTGAAGAGAGCGTGCGGTCGCCACAAAGCGCGTCAGGTCTTCGCTTTGGGACGTACTGACGGCTTCAACCTGGGCCAGCACCTGTTTCACATCAGCGGACAGCGTTGACGTTGCCGAACCGGGAGAGACGTCGGCGGCGATCCTTGCGAACTCGGTCAGGTTGGCTTCGAGATCGCGCAAACCATCCGCGCTGGAGGTGTCCTTCATGCTCTCGATCAGCAGCGTCACCAGAACACGGTGAGACAGCATGCGCATCTTGCCGCATTTGTTGATCAGCGCACCAAGCTCGGCTTCGATAGTCGCTTCGACGCCGGCAATATCCGTCATCATGTTCATTGGCGGGTGGCCGCCATGTCTGCACCGTCGAGCATGGTGCGTGCGATAAACGTCAGCGCGTCGTTCCAGGCTTGCGAGTGCGCGGCTGTCCAATCCGGGCCAACGGCATCGCTCAGACATTCGACTAGTGTTTCGGCCACTGCCGTGTAATGCGCCGGAACAGCGCCGTATTCGGCGTGTTTTGCCCCAAGGCTGTGCAAGGGGTCGACCAGCGCCTCAAGATCGTCGAGTTTCTGGACGGCGAGCCGCAGGACGGCGGCCAGTTTTTCGGACTGCGCGGCGGTGTCCGTGCTGAACATGCTGCGGACAGAGGGCGCCTTGGCGAAAAGGGAGTCGTAGAAATCAGAGACGAGGGTCTGGCGCGCCGAGACGGCGGCGTTGACTGACGTTTGGATGAGATCGACTTGGGGGGCGGTCAGCATGGCAGGTCCTCTAAGGATAACAACAGTCCTGACCAACGGCTGATTTCAAAAAACCTGTAGGCGCTTCTGCAAGTTTTTTTCATTGTATCCCGGCTTATCCTGCATCGGGCTTTCGATGCTTCTTACGGCGCGGCACAGGGGTCGGGCGGACCTTTTCCTCGATGGCGTCATAGAGAAGGCCTGCGATGTTCTTGCCACTGGCCAGTTCGATCCCTTCAAGCCCGGGGGACGAGTTCACTTCCAGCACTTTCGGCCCGGCATTGGCCCGCAGCATGTCGACCCCGGCAAAGCCCAGACCGAACACGCGGGCGGCGCGGGCGGCGGTGTCGCGCTCTTCCTTGGTGATGCGCACCTTCTGCGCCGTGCCGCCCCGATGCAGGTTCGACCGGAAATCACCTTCGGAGCCGGTGCGCTTCATCGACGCCACAACCTTGCCGTTGACGACAAGACAGCGGATGTCCTCGCCTGCGGCTTCCTTGATGAAGTCCTGCACAAGGAAGTTGGCCTTGAGCCCGCGGAAGGCGTCGATCACGGATTCGGCGGCTTTCTTGGTTTCGGCCAGTACGACGCCTTTGCCTTGGGTCGATTCCAGCAGTTTGACGATCAAAGGGGCGGTGCCGACAAGGCCGATCAGGTTCGACGTGTCCTTGGGCGAGTTGGCGAAGGCGGTGGGTGGCATGCCGATGCGGTGGCGTGCCAGAAGCTGATGGGCGTGCAGCTTGTCGCGGCTCGAGGTGATCCCGGCACTGCCATTGACGACGAAGGTTCCGATGGATTCGAACTGCCGCACCACGGCGGTGCCGTAGGGGGTGATCGACGCGCCGATGCGCGGGATGATCGCGTCATAGCGGGGCAGGCGCTTGCCGTCGTAATAAACTTCGGGCGCCATCGCGTTGATCGCCATGTAGCAGCGCGTGGTGTCGATCACCTCGACCGAGTGACCGCGCCGTTCGCCCTCTTCGACCAGACGGGTGGTGGAATAATTGTTCTCGCGGCTCAGCACAGCGATGCGAAGCGCGCGGTTCGGAGCGATGCTGCGCACCTTGGCGGTGTGGTAGACGTCGAAATCCAGTTCCGGTTGGTGGAAGCGTTCGCTGGGCACGATATTGACATGATCCTTCAGGGCCTGACGCCCCAGAAGCATGCGATTGCTCATTGTGCCGCGGTCGGTCAGCGTGATCTCGATGTTCCATGCGTGGCCGCCGACATTCAGTTTTGACGCGATGACATAACGGCTTTCGGTTTCGCCATTGGACGAGGTGACGTCGCGCCTGTCGACGATGAGCGCGGAGCAGGGGATCATGAGATCGTCCCGGCCCGGGATCGGATGCACGCCGAAGCGCACACGCGGTTTGCTGAGCGAACCGAACACCTCGATGTCTGCGGCATGCAGCGCCGAGGTGCGCGCGCCGGTGTCCACCTTGGCGCGGATGGCAGGCAGCCCGAGGTCCGGCAGGCTGACCCATTCTTCCCAGCCGAATGTCAGCAAAGCCTCTGGTCCCGTGCCCGAAGGCTCGGGTGTGTGCAGTGTTTTGTCCGGCATGGGAATCGCGCCTCCTTGGCAATGCGGCTGATTTGGCGCACAAGGGCGCGCTCTGCAAGTAAGGCCAGATCATGACAGTTTCTTCTTCCTTCGCCCTGCATGCCACCGATGGATTGGCCCGGACCGGGGCCATCACCACGCCACGCGGCACGATCCGGACGCCAGCCTTCATGCCTGTCGGGACTGCGGCGACGGTCAAGGCGATGATGCCCGAGTCAGTCGCCGCGACGGGGGCCGACATCCTGCTGGGCAACACCTATCACCTCATGCTGCGGCCCACGGCGGAACGGATCGACCGTTTGGGCGGGCTGCACAAATTCATGAACTGGTCGAAGCCGATCCTGACGGATTCGGGCGGGTTCCAGGTGATGAGCCTCGCTGATCTGCGGAAACTGACTGAAACGGGCGTGACGTTCAAATCGCATATCGACGGGTCGCGACATGAACTGACACCTGAACGGTCGATGGAGATCCAGCGACTGCTGGGCTCGGACATCGTGATGTGTTTCGACGAGTGCCCGGCGCTGCCCGCCGACCGCGACCGGATCGCCGAGTCGATGCGCCTGTCGATGCGCTGGGCGGAACGGTCGAAAGACGCCTTTGGGGATCGGCCCGGACATATGCTGTTCGGCATCCAGCAGGGCGGGTTGGAGCAGGACTTTCGCGAAGAGTCGGCGGAGGCTTTGAAAGCCATCGGATTTGATGGCTATGCCATCGGCGGTCTTGCCGTGGGTGAGGGTCAGGAGGCGATGTTCGGCTGTCTGGATTTTGCGCCGTCACAACTGCCCCAAGACAAGCCGCGTTATCTGATGGGGGTTGGGAAGCCCGACGACATCGTCGGTGCTGTCAAGCGCGGGGTGGACATGATGGACTGCGTGCTGCCGTCGCGGTCGGGTCGGACGGGTCAGGCCTGGACGCGGCGCGGGCAGGTCAACATCAAGAATGCACGGCATCAGGACGATCCGCGCCCGCTGGACGAGGACTGCACCTGTCCCGCCTGCCGCAACTACAGCCGGGCGTATCTGCACCATGTGTTCCGTGCACAGGAGATGATTTCGGGGATGCTGCTGACCTGGCACAACCTGCATTACTATCAGGAGTTGATGCAGGGCATGCGCGACGCGATTGCCGCTGGCCGGTTTGCCGACTTCGAGACGCAGTTTCACGCGCAGCGCGCGGAAGGTGACATCGAGCCGATCTGAAGCGTTTGCGCTAAAAACTCTTTTCGGTATGCCGTTTTACATTCTGAAGACGTGATATGTTTTGGAGGTATCATGGACGTCGAAAGAACCGAGGCCGGCGATATTCAAAGTTGGACCCCCGACGAAGTGGCCGGGGCGTTTTTCCGTGGAGAGATTGTTCTGATCGATGTACGGACCCCGCAGGAATACGTGTTCGAGCATATCGCAGGCGCGCTGCTTTTGCCGATGCCCTATTTCAAGTCCCAATACCTGCCTTTCGCGACGGATAAGCAAATCGTGCTGTATTGCGGCGAGGGTTTGCGGTCCGAGCATTGCGCGCGGGTTATGCTGGGTGGTGGCTCTGGCGTGGCAGCACAACTGGCGGGTGGGTTCCGGGCATGGCGCGAGGCGGACAAGCCATATGTCGGCACAAACACGATGATCGGCACGCCGCAGCGCATGGGGGGCAAGGTTCAGGACCAGCTTGATCTTCCGCCGCCGCTGATGGAGCGTGTCGTTTAAACGTCGCAGCGATTCCGCTTTCTCACATAAGCGCGCGGGAATATAATCCGCGCAGGATATGTGATGGAGCGATGACATGCGGACACGATGGGTCTTGGTCCTGATCGCCGGGCTGTCTGCGACGGCTCCTGCGCTGGCACAGATGCACGGGCATGGGCACATGCACGGGGCAGGTGGCATGGGCCATGACATGGCCAACATGCCCGGGCTACAGGGCGAAAACGCGACGGTTGAGGAAAGCGCAGAACTGGCGCTGATGTTCCAGCGATTCCAGACCCTCAGCCGTGAGGTCGAAAATTTGCCAAACGGCATCCGCACCGTCACGCGATCCAGTGATCCGGCGGTGATGGACGCCTTGGTGAACCACACGGTCGGCATGATCGACCGGGTTGGGCAAAAGAACGATCCCAAGATTTTCATCCAAAGCCCGACGCTCGACATCTTTTTCGCCCGGGGCGACCGCATCCTGTCGGAAGTCGACGTAACGGAAGAGGGTGTGATCGTGATCCAGACCTCCGATGATCCCGAGGTGGTTGCGGCGTTGCACATCCATGCCGCCGAAGTGACCGCAATGGTCGAGCAGGGCATGCATGCCGTACACCAGATGATGATGCAGCGCGGCGCCGGGCAGTGATCCAATCGGCACGGGCAGCGACGACGGACCGTCTTGCAGGCCCCGACGGCCTCGGGCAAAGCTGATCAATCGCCCGCAACGGGCAAGAGGAGCAGATCATGGACTACGGAAAAAGCGGTGCCGCAAAACCGTCCAAAGGCGCACCACGGTTCGACCCGCACAAGACGCCGCCAAAGGGGGCGGGCAAGTCGGACGCCAAGGCGGCTTTGCTCGATCGGATGAAGGCGGCGGCTGCGAAGAAAGCGTCTGACTGAACGCCGGGTGGCACCGGTCTTGCAGGTGCGCGGTACGGTCGGGATTAACGCTTGTACCAAAAGCCACCTTGCAGGCTCTGGTCATCAGGATATGGTGGGTCCAGCCGGAGCGAGGTTGAAACCTTTGGTGGTGAGACCCACCTTTAAGCTCCATGACCGGAGATGGTCAGTGCTGCCGCCGAGCGGGGCCGGTGCCATCTTGCCAATGATAAGGATACGAGCATGCAAGAGCCTCTTAACGCCTCCTACCCAGTGTTGCCGCTGCGGGACATCGTTGTCTTCCCGCACATGATCGTCCCGCTGTTCGTGGGCCGTGACAAATCGGTGCGCGCGCTGGAAGAGGTGATGGCGGACGACAAGCAGATCCTGCTTGTCAGCCAGATGGACCCGTCCGAAGACGATCCGCAGACCGACGGAATTTACCGAGCCGGTGTGCTGGCGAATGTACTGCAACTGCTCAAACTGCCCGACGGCACGGTAAAAGTGCTGGTCGAAGGCCAGAGCCGTGTGCGCATCACCGAGTATGTCGAGAACGAGAATTTCTTCGAAGCACGGGCCGAATACCTGACCGAAATGCCGGGCGATCCGGCGGCGATCAAGGCGCTGGTGCGCACTGTGGGCGAAGAATTCGAACGCTATGCGAAGGTCAAGAAAAACATCCCGGAAGAGGCGCTTGGCGCGGTGTCGGATGCCGATGCTCCGGCAAAGCTTGCTGATCTGGTCGCCGGACATCTCGGCATCGAGGTCAGCCAGAAGCAGGAGCTTCTGGAAACGCTGTCCGTGAGCGAACGGCTGGAAAAGGTCTATGGCCTGATGCAGGGCGAAATGAGCGTTCTACAGGTCGAGAAGAAGATCAAGACGCGTGTCAAATCGCAGATGGAGCGGACGCAGCGCGAGTATTATCTGAATGAGCAGATGAAGGCCATTCAGAAGGAGCTTGGCGACGGCGAGGATGGCCAGAACGAAGTGGCCGAGCTTGAAGCCAAGGTCGGTGCGACCAAGCTGTCCAAGGAAGCCCGCGAAAAGGCGGATGCAGAGATCAAGAAGCTCAAGAACATGAGCCCGATGAGCGCCGAAGCGACCGTCGTGCGCAATTACCTTGACTGGATGCTCTCGATCCCGTGGGGCGTGAAGTCGCGCGTGAAGAAGGATCTGCGCAATGCCGAAAAGATCCTTGATGCCGATCACTATGGCCTTGAGAAGGTCAAGGAACGGATTGTCGAATATCTTGCGGTTCAACAGCGATCGAAAAAGCTGAAAGGCCCGATCATGTGCCTTGTCGGCCCTCCGGGTGTGGGCAAGACGTCACTGGGCAAGTCTGTTGCGAAAGCCACGGGGCGCGAGTTCATCCGCATCTCGCTGGGCGGCGTGCGGGACGAGTCCGAAATTCGCGGCCACCGCCGGACCTATATCGGCTCCATGCCCGGCAAGATCATCCAGGCGCTGAAAAAGGCCAAGACGACGAACCCGCTGATCCTGCTCGACGAAATCGACAAGATGGGTCAGGACTTCCGGGGCGACCCGGCGTCGGCGATGCTCGAAGTGCTTGATCCGGAACAGAACGGCACTTTCGTGGACCACTACCTCGAGGTGGAATACGATCTGTCGAATGTGATGTTCCTGACCACGGCGAACTCGTACAACATGCCGGGGCCGCTTCTGGACCGGATGGAGATCATTCCGCTGGCTGGTTACACCGAAGAGGAAAAGGCCGAGATCGCCAAACGTCACCTCGTGTCCAAGCAGGTCAAGAACCACGGCCTCAAGAAGGGCGAGTTCCAGCTCACGGACGAGGCGCTGACCGATGTGATCCGGTACTACACCCGTGAAGCTGGGGTGCGGAACCTCGAGCGCGAGATCTCAAAACTTGCCCGCAAGGCGGTGACGAAGATCGTCAAGCGCGAAGAGGAAAAGGTGGTCATCACGCCTGAGAACCTTGGCGACTATCTGGGCGTTCGGAAATACCGCTACGGTCTGGCCGAGGACGAGAACCAGGTCGGTGTTGTCACCGGTTTGGCCTATACCTCGGTCGGGGGTGACCTGCTGCATATCGAGGCGCTCAAACTGCCGGGCAAGGGTCGGATGAAGACGACCGGTAAACTGGGCGACGTGATGAAGGAATCCATCGACGCCGCGGCCAGCTATGTCCGGTCCATCGCTCCCGAGATCGGGGTGAAGCCTCCGAAATTCGACCAGATGGACATCCACGTGCACGTGCCTGACGGTGCCACGCCCAAGGATGGTCCTTCGGCGGGTCTGGCGATGGTGACGTCCATTGTGTCGGTGCTGACCGGCATCCCGGTCCGGCGCGACATCGCCATGACCGGCGAGGTGTCGCTGCGCGGCAACGCAATGCCGATTGGTGGGTTGAAGGAGAAACTGCTCGCAGCTCTGCGGGGCGGCATCAAGACGGTGCTCATTCCCAAGGAGAACGAGAAGGATCTGGCCGAACTGCCGGACAACGTGAAGACCGGGCTCGAGATCATCCCGGTGGAGCACGTCTCGGACGTTCTGAAGCTGGCCTTGGTCTCTGAGCCCGAGCCCATCGAATGGGACGAGGCGGCCGAGGAAGCGGCGGCGCAGGCGCTGAACAAGGACAGTGGCGGCGCATCGGCCGTCGCACACTGACCGCAGATTGTGTTGTGAAACGGACGGCCGCCCCGACAAGGGCGGCCGTTCTCTTGTTCGGCTGCCTGGGCTCTTTCAGGCTTATTTTGTGGGCAATCCCCGTCAAAACACTGGATAAAGTGCGCATTTTTGCTAATGTGCTGGGAAATTCGCCAATAACAGTCAGAGCAGTCAAAGGAACGGTATCATGGCGACGCCCAAGAAAACCACCACCCCTCGCAAATCAACCAAGCCCGCTGCCACATCGGCACCTGCGCAGACACCCGAGCCCGAGGTTGTGGTGAACGAAACACCCAAGGTCACCGGGCCTGAATTGAAGAAAAAAGAATTGATCGACGTGATCGTTGCGCGCAGCGGCGTCAAGAAGCGCGATGTGAAACCGGTCGTCGATGCCATGCTCGCTGTTCTGGGCGAGACCATCGCCGATGGGCGCGACATGAACCTTGCACCTCTGGGAAAGCTCAAGGTGACTCGCATGAAAAAGACTACAAAAGCGCATATCATCACGACACGTCTGCGCCGCACCGAAGAGCAGACCACAGATGCGCCGGACCCTCTTGCACAGGCCGCCGAGTGACGGTAAGACCTCAGCCAATGGGTGATTAGCTCAGTGGTAGAGCGCTTCGTTCACATCGAAGATGTCAGGAGTTCGAATCTCTTATCACCCACCATTTCTTTTTTCGGGTTACTGTAGATCGTCGGGCATTGGGTTTATCCATTGACCTATTCATTTGCGTATAGGGCAATTCCGACATCTTCTATATCTTGCAGTGCGTCGGTGAAGTAACACAACGATGCGGCACTCTACCGAGTGTTTGTTGCCGAGTGTTATGTGTGACTTAGAGTTTAGGGGAGTGTCGCACCTCACCCTATACGATTACGTAGAGTGCTCTGGTCGCTACTGAGGCAGTCTTGGATCAAGTGCGGCCTTTTCATGAACGAATTCGATGAAACGCCGGATGCGTTTCACATCCCGCAAGTCCTGATGTGTCAAAACCCAAAGGCTGCGTTGTGTTTGGGACGACAGGGCGTCTATCGCTTTCACGCCCGGAAGGTCCCTTCCGATGATGTCCGGCAGACGGGCGATCCCAAGTCCACGTTGCACGAATGTTGCGCTGGTTTCGAGGTTGTCCGTCCGCATCACGATCCGGCCATGCGGAAACTGCCTAAGGGTCTCGCTTTCCGATGACATGACAACGCCGTTGTGGATCACAAGTGGGACATGTCTGGCCTGCGTGATTTCCTCGGTCGTCGCGCCATATTTCGCCAGCAGGTCCTCATGACCGAAAAAGCGCAGCGTAAGCTGTGCGATCCGATAGCCCCAAAGGCTGGGTTTCGGGTTCTCTTCCGCGCGAAACACGACATCGACGTCACCAGACGCAAAATCCGCCATCATTTCCGAGACTTTGATGTCCAGTGTGATGTCCGGATAGGTTTGCTGAAACTCGACAAGCACATCACCAAGTGAATAGGGCAAGAGTTGTGTGGGGGCGCTGATGCGGATCAGGCCTGACATCTCGTTGTCCATGCTGCGCAGCGTGTCTTCGAGACCGAGCAATTGCTGTTCGATGCGTTGCGCCTGATCGCTGACCGCCAGCCCGGCTTCGGTTGCGACCAGCTTGCCCTGCCGCCGTTCGAACAATTTGACCCCAAGGTCCTGTTCAACCTTGGCCAACTGGCGCGACAATGTGGGCTGGCTTGTCTTCAGAAGGCGGGCCGCCTTGACCATGCTGCCTTCGCGGTTGATGTTCAAAACGACGCGCAGGGCGCTCCAGTCCAACATGAAATGTTCGCGGCCTTTCACGGGTTTTCAGGATCGTTCGCCATTGTGTGAGAAACACGCGACGTTGGTCAATCCTCGACAGGCGACCGGTCGGGAAAACTGTGTGCGCGAAACAGGAAAACGGGCTTGAACACGCTCACCGCATTCGGTAATGCCTTGCCGCACGGGTGATTAGCTCAGTTGGTAGAGCGCTTCGTTTACACCGAAGATGTCGGGAGTTCGAGTCTCTCATCACCCACCATCCCAAGCCTTTGATCCTAAAGAAAACCCTTGCAAATAAAGGGCGGTCGCCATGCACCCTTGCACTGGTTTGAACACCGGGAGCTTCCGCATTGGCGGGTCAGACGGTTGCAGAGCTTGCTGCCAATGAGCGGTGGTGCTTGGCTGTGTCTGCCCTTATGTGGCGTCCTTCGGTAGCGGATCGCCAAACGCGCCTTTGGTCTTGTTCACTTTAAATTTGGCAACGCGCCGGCCCTCCTCCCTGCAGGACCGGCGCACGCCGAATTCGGTGTTGACGGGTTATCCGTCGACCTGGGGGCCAGGGAAATCGAATTCGAGCGTTCTTGCGTTCAGGAACGCCTGTTCGTTGAAGCGCAGGAACCGCATCGTGTCGGCGCGGGCCGACAGGTAGCTGTCCCAGATGCGGCGGGTCAGCTCGTCGCCGGTGTCGTAGGATTCCTGAATGACCTCACCTGCGGCCTGACCAAGCGCCTGAAGAATGTCGCGGTTGAGGCGGCGGAATTCGACGCCGTGCTCGACCCGGAGCGTCTCCATTGCGCGGCCTGACAGGAGGTCGTATTCCACCTTCATGTCCTCGTGACCGGCATGGCACGCGGCGCGGATGATTTCCTGAAGGTCGGTCGGCAGCTCGAGGAACTTGGACTTGTTCAGCATGAGCTGCACGGTGCCGCCGGGTTCCTGCACGCCTGGGCCGTAGGAGTATTTCGCCACCTGGTGGAAGCCCATCGGCAGGTCGTTGACGGGACCGATGAATTCGGCGGCGTCCACGGCACCCGACTGCAGAGCCGCGAAGATCTCGCCGCCGGGCAGCAGGACCGAGGTTGCGCCAAGCTTCTGCACCATCTCGCCACCGAGGCCCGGCATCCGGATCTTGAGGCCACGGAACTGATCCACAGTGTCGATCGGGTTGCGGAACCAGCCGAAGGATTGGTTGGCCGTCTGGCCTGCGGCGATCGACAGGATGCCGAACTGGTCGTTCAATTCGTCCCAGAGCTCCTGATCACCAGCGTGCAACAGCCACGCGGCCTGTTCGTCGGCGGTCATGCCGAAGGGCACCGCGAAGAAGGCGGCCAGCATCGGGTGTTTGCCCACGTGATAGAACGACGCGTCATGGCCCATCTCGGCGGTGCCGTCCATGACGGCGTCCATGCAGCCGAGGGCCGGAACCAGTTCGCCCGCTGCGAAGACGTTGATCTTGAGGCGCCCGCCCGACATCGCCTCGATGCGCGCTGCAAGACGGTCGGCGCCCACGCCGACGCCCGGCAGACCTTTGGGCCAGGAATGGACCATGCGCCATTCGATCGTGCCGCTGGCAATGGCCGGAGCGGCGAGTGTCGCGGCCGCGGTTGCGGTGCCGGCGAAAACGGATTTGGTCAGAAAGTCACGTCTCTTCATCAGGTCCTCCCCTCAAATGTACACAGATGACGCTCGGGACGATGTGCATGCCTCGAACCTTGCGGGATATGGACGCAGGTCGGACGGCTGCAATGGATCGCAGGGCAAAAAGCGGATGATTAGGAAAAGACTATCAAAAACTATGTAAGGTCCTATTCCACATAGAAAAAAACTATCGAACGCTATTGAAAACCTGTTTCCGGACACAATTCTGTTGATCCACATGGCGCGGGCAAGGGGGTGCGCCGATGCAGGATCGGGCCTTTTGAGCCGGTTCTGAAGGGAACGGGAGGGGGCAGAAATGACGCGTTCGGACGTGCGATCAGAGATCGGTTGGGTCGGTGTTGCGGCACGGTCGGTGTCGGCCATCGACGCCATCTGCAAATGGAGCGGATACCTGGTGGCCTGGGCAACGCTTGCGACGGTGCTGTTGTGTTTCGCCACGGTCTACCTGCGCTACGTGATGGGGCAGGGGCTGATCTGGTTACAGGAATCCTACATCTGGACCCATGTCGCGGTGATCGTCCTTGGGGCGGGATACACGATGATGTCCGGCGGTTTCGTGCGCGTCGATGTCTTCTATTCGACCTGGGACGACCGCAAACGCGCGTGGTCGGACCTTCTCATGACGCTCTTCGTGCTCGTCCCGTTCCTGATCGTCTTCGGGAATGCCGTCTGGACCTTCTGGAGCGCGTCCTACGCGTCCGATGAGGGGTCGCTCAATCCGGGCGGGATGGAGAACTACTGGATCCTCAAGGGAACTCTTGTCGGGTTCATCCTGTTGGTGGCGCTGCAGGGCATGGCCTTTGTCCTGCGCAGTGTCCTGACCCTTGCCGGTTATCCGCAATACGCCTTGCGTCACGCGGGCCACGGCCCCGATCAAAGCCTATAGGAGAGCACGGACATGGACGTGGCGCTGATTGGCCAATTGATGGCCGGTGGGCTGTTTCTGCTCATCATCCTTTTCCTGATGTCCGGCTACCTCGTGGCCTTCACGCTGGGTGGTCTTGCGATCCTTGTCGGCTTTGTCGGCATATGGGTCGGTGCGTTCGATCAGGCGCTGTTTGCCGCGCTGCCGAACCGCTTTTGGGGCGTGCTGACGAACCCCGTACTGGTCGCCGTGCCGCTCTTCGTCTTCATGGGCGTGGTGCTCGAACGATCGGGGATTGCGGAGTCGCTTCTGACCACGATGGGGCAGGTCTTTGGCCAGTTGCGGGGCGGGCTTGCCCTGTCGGTCATCCTTGTCGGCGCGCTTCTGGCGGCGGCGACCGGTGTGGTCGGGGCCACGGTGGTGACCATGGGGCTGTTGAGCCTGCCTGCTATGATGAAGGCGGGATACGATCCCAAACTCGCCTGCGGCACGATCTGCGCGGCGGGCACGCTGGGTCAGATCCTGCCGCCCTCGACCGTGCTGATCTTCATGGCCGACATCCTGCAGGGGGCCAATTCGGCTGCGCAACTTGCCCTTGGCAATTTCGCGCCCGACACGGTGTCGGTGGGCGATCTCTTCGCCGGAGCGATGATCCCGAGCCTGATCCTTGCGACGCTCTACGCGCTTTACGTCGTCTGGCGCGCCATGGTGGCCCCGGAAACCTGCCCGCCCGTGCCGATGACCGCGGAAGAGCGTGCCGGTCTGCTGCCGCGCGTTATGAGTTCGCTGATCCCGCCGATCACCCTGATCGTCGCCGTCCTTGGCTCCATCGTGAGCGGCATCGCGACACCCACCGAAAGCGCAAGTGTCGGTGCGGTCGGGGCGTTGTTCCTCGCGGCGTTCCGGTCCATCGCGGATGAATGGCTGGGCGATGGCAAGGACCCGCGAAACGATCAGCGGCTGATGTGGTTCTGGCTGGTCTTCTTGGCGGCCCTCGGCACGGTCGGGGCGCTGTTTGGGGCGGCGGGGTTGCTGAACCTGATGCTGCTGGCGCTTGGTCTGGCGCTTCTCGCGATCCTGACGCGGGGCCGGTTGCGGCAATCCTATTTCCAGACGGTCTTCCGATCCTCCCTGACGACGATGTCGATCACCTCGATGGTGTTCATCATCCTTCTGGGTGCGACGGCCTTCGCGCTGGTCTTCACCCAGATGGGGGGCGGCGACATGGTGCGCAATTTCCTTGAATCGATGCCCGGTGGGCAGACCGGCGCACTGCTGATGGTGTTCCTGATCATCTTTGTACTGGGTTTCTTTCTCGACACGTTCGAGATCCTGTTCATCGTCGTGCCGATCACCGCGCCGGTCCTGCTGATCATGGGGGTCGATCCGATCTGGCTGGGCGTGATGATGGGCGTGCTGTTGCAGACCTCGTTCCTGACGCCGCCTTTCGGTTTCTCGCTGTTCTACCTGCGCGGGGTCGCGCCGAAAACGATCTCGACCCCGCAGATCTACCGGGGCGCGCTGCCCTTCATCGTCCTGCAGGTCGTGGCGCTTGGCCTTCTGTGGCTCTTCCCCGAGGCAGCCACATGGCTACCGAACGAGCTGTTCCGCTCCGATGCGCCCGGTGCCAATGGTGAAGCCCCGCCGCCCGCCTTCGATGCACAGGGTGGCGGCGAAGACGATTTCCTGTGAGGCCGACATGAAGGAATTGCCCAGCCTCAAGCAGCTCGAATACTTCCTCGCGCTTGCCGAAACCGGCAGCTTCAAGGCCGCTGCCGAGCAATGCGGGATCAGCCAGCCGTCGCTGTCGGTGCAATTGGCCAATCTCGAGAAACGGTTGGCGCGGCGGTTGGTGGAACGCAGCCGGTCCGGAGTGATCCTGACCCCCGCCGGGCGCGAGGCGCAGGACCGCGCCCGGTCGATCGTCGAGGCGGCGCATGGGCTGGTGAACCATTTCGCGACACCGCTCGAAGGCCTGTCGGGATCGATCCGCTTTGGCGCGTCGGGAACGCTTGGTCCGTATCTCTTGCCGCATGTGATCGCAAGGCTGCATGCGCTTCATCCCGATCTCAGCCTATTCATCCGCGAAGCGCCGCCCTACGAACTGGCCAAGGGGCTGGCGACGGGTGATTTCGACATGATCCTTGTCCAGCTTCCGGTGCGGGGCGATTTTCGGGCCATCCGGCTGTTTCGGGAACCGCTGAAGCTTGTCGTGGCCCGCGATCACCCCTTTGTTGCGCAGGAGTCGGTGTCCCGCGCAGATCTGAAGGACGCAACGCTGCTAGCGCTTGGGCCTGCCTATTCGCTGCGTCAGCAGGTCGAGGAACTGGCCGAGACGCTGGGCGCACGACTGCGGTCGGATTACGAAGGCACCAGCCTCGATGCCGTTCGCCTGATGGCGGGCATGGGGATGGGTCTGGCGTTTCTCCCGGCGCTTTATGTGCGGTCCGAAATCGGGGCCAGCGACAAGGACGTGGCGGTTGTCCCGCTCGAAGGGCCGCGCGTCCTGCGGTCGGTCGGATTGGTCACGCGCGCAGGCAGCATGGACGATCCGTCTTTGCGCATCGCCCGGCTGATCCAGACCGTCGTGCGCGACGTTTTCTCGGGCGAATTGATCATTGAGTCCGCAAGCTGACGGTGGCTCGGGAACGCAGGACTTAGTTGTGTTTCCTTCCTGCCTCGCGCCGACGCCCAGTAAATGCAAGGTCCGGAACGAAACCCGATCGCTATTCTGCCGGAAAGCCGTGTGATTGAAGCCAGTCGAGCACATCATCAACCCGTGTCCGCGCGACAGGTACTTCCGTGTTGTCGCGCAGGCGCAGGAAAACGCGGCCGTTCTTGCGTTCCACCCGAATGGCCGGATCGCGGGCCACCCACCATGACCTGTGCGGTTGAACCCCATCTGACATATCGGTTTGAGCCACGATGTCGCTCAACCGGGCCCGCGCACGTGCGGTTCTTTCTTCGAAGGTCAGGTGAACGTGATGCTCTCGGGCTTCGATGTGCAGAAGTTTGTCGAGATCGACCTGCTCGCCGCCGACGATCAACTGCCGAGAGGCCAGTTCAGAGGCCTGTTCAGAGGTCAGTTCCTGGCGAACCCCGGGCATGATGAAGCGAAAGAACACTGTCTCCAAGCTTTGGACGGACAGGAAGTAGAAGATCATCTGCTCTTCCACGTTGTACGGATATGTGCTGTCGCTGACGAGATTGACCAGCGCTTCGCACAGGAACACAGTCGGAATGAGACAGATCAGGCCAAGAAGCGCAGTTGGCAACCGGAGCCACTGGAACTTTCGGCTGGCTGCCGCGAAAGCCAGCAGGCCGGCGTGGTAGAGGATCAGATACACGATGAACGCGTTGGGCCAAAGCAGAACACTGACCCACATCGGAACATAATTCCGGGCACCTGACGGATCGGCTGCAAAAAAGCTGAGCAGGCTCAGGGCCACAAACAGAAGCGTTCGCTTGTGCCCAAGAACCCTTGTGTATTCCCGTACGGTAAACGAGGACCGTCCACCCAACAGATCAACGATCTCAATCTCTGTGTTCAAGAGATTCGACACAACAGAACTACCCCAACCAACCTGAGCAGCGAAGCTATGATTTTTGTTTGTGTAATCAATGCAAAAGATAGTGAACTCATACTTTAATTCTAAGTAGCGACACCAAAGAGCATCACTTTTGAAATTAAGTTGCATCTGGATTGCGTCTTTTGAAATTTTTCTTGGGAGATTACACTTATTGCAACCGAGAATTGCAAAGATCGCGTATTAGTTGTGTGACATTGTGAAATGCACCTATGTCCCGGTTTTTGGGGACAAAATCACGTTCTTTGGGCCACATGATCTGAGGAATTTACAGCTTTGCAGCCCGGTTCGCGACAAGCCCGATTTTTGCGTCGGATTTCCGCGCGAAAGCGCTTGACGGGGCAGGGCGCTGACCATAGAACCCGCGTCACGCCCAGATGCGGGCGGCAGTGAGCGGTTGTAGCTCAGTTGGTTAGAGTACCGGCCTGTCACGCCGGGGGTCGCG
>JAUIBL010000057.1 GCA_030428355.1 Alphaproteobacteria bacterium
CTCCTGGACCGTGGCCGAGTGGTTGCGTGGTCACGTTCTGACAGGGTTTCCCTGGAATCTGGCCGGTTACGCACTTGTAGACTACGCCGCCCTTCGCCAGACCGCCGCCTGGGTCGGAAGCTATGGGTTAAGCTTTCTCACCGTGTTCGTTGCGGTACTCCCCGGCGCGGCTGCCATGGCGTCCGGGCGGCAACGATTGACCATCTCGCTCATGGCGCTGGCCGGCATAGCGACGATGTGGGCTGTCGGCACACTTCGCCTCCAGTCGGATGCACAACAGCCACCCACTGTCGACCTGCGCATTGTCCAAGGCAACATTCCACAAGAGGAGAAATGGGCGCCCGAGAACCGCGAGGCGACATTCGCGCGCTATCTTGAGCTTTCAACCCGGCGCGGCGATTTCGACGTTCTTCTCTGGCCGGAAACCGCCTTTCCGGGTTTCCTCGATGAGGATACGGAGGCGCAGGCCCGCATTGCCGCCGCGCTACCGGAAGGCAGCGTGCTGCTCACCGGGGTGCCGGACCGTGTACCGAGCGACGATGGCACCCGATATTTCAACACGGTCCAGGCTTTTGGCGAGACGGGCGAGATCCTGACCGGATACGCGAAATACCATCTCGTGCCGTTCGGCGAATATGTCCCATTCCGCGGCTGGTTGCCCATCGAGCGGCTCACGGCGGGTCTGGGCGATTTTACGCCCGGACCGGGCCCGCGAACGCTTGCGCTTCCGGGTGTGCCGCTGGTCGCCGTGGCGATCTGCTATGAGATCATCTTCCCAAG
Organism: Alphaproteobacteria bacterium; assembly: GCA_030428355.1. Lineage (GTDB taxonomy): Bacteria > Pseudomonadota > Alphaproteobacteria > Rhodobacterales > Rhodobacteraceae > Marivita. The sequence continues at coordinate 781 of JAUIBL010000057.1, forward strand.
CCATGTGGTCGACGACCTGTTCCGACCCGACTGGATTTTTAACGCGACAAACGATGCCTGGTTCGGCACCAGCATCGGACCCGAGCAGCATCTGGCTTCCGCACGGATGCGCGCCGTAGAGGAAGGCCTTCCTGTCATCCGAGCCGCGAATACGGGCATCTCTGCGGTCATCGACGCGAGCGGAGAGATCGTTGCGCGGCTCGATACCGGCGAAACGGGCATCATCGACGCTAGCCTGCCCTCCGCGCGACCGCCGACACTCTACGCGAGCTTCGGGGACTGGATGCTGTTGGCGCTCATCTTGGCTTCGTGGAGCTCAGCAATGGCGCCAATGCGACGGCTCACTACCGCCGCATGAGAAAGACCGTCATGCAAAGATGTGGATAGGTGTTCCGTCTTTCACCATTGCATAGATGTCCTCGATCTGCCGATCTGTGACCGCGATGCAGCCAGCTGTCCAGTCGCGGACGTCCGTCGGATCGATGCCGGGTCGTGGACCACCATGGATGAAGATGTCGCCCCCCGGGGATCGGCCCTGCGCCTCGGCAAAAGCGATGTCGGCCTGATTCGGATAAGAGATGCCAACCGAAAGATGATACGTACTGTCGGGGTTGCGCTTATCGACTACGTAAGCGCCCTCAGGGGTCCGGCCGTCTCCCTCGAATTGCTTGTGACCCTCAGGAGCGAAACCCAGCCCGACCGGATAGGTTTGCAATACGCGATCGGCTCCGTCGAGAACAAGCAAACGCTGCCCCTTGTAAAGCCGAACACGGGTCACTTCGGGTCCGCCATAGCTGCGGAACTTGCTGGCACAGCCAGACAGAAACGCTGCCAACCCGCCCAACAGGACGGCGCGGCGGGGAAATCGGATGGTTTTCACTGCTCGACGCCTCTTTCGTGAGGTCTGATATGGACATTACGTTACCTTGCAAATGCTGCCTGATCAATGTCCGTGGGCAAGCGCGGCTTTTGTCATCTGTGGGCCAACCTGCTCACCGCCGGACGGCGGCGCCTTGGCCTCTTGGCCGTTCAGCAGGCGCAGGGCATTGGCCACCACCAGCAATGACACCCCTACGTCGGCTGCAATCGCGCCCCACATCGATGCCAGTCCGAACGCGGTAGCGACAACGAAAACGCCCTTGGTCGCCAAGGAAATACCGATGTTCTGATGGATAATCGACATTGTCCGGCGCGAATGACCGATCAGCCAAGGCACCTTCCCGAGGTCGTCGGTCATCAGGGCAATATCAGCCGTCTCGATTGCCGCGTCCGAACCAACAGCACCCATCGCGATGGCGTAATGCGCGCGCGCCATGGCGGGGGCGTCGTTCACCCCGTCGCCGATCATGGCCACCATGTCATGCGTTTCGACCAGTTCTTCGATGGCTGTCACCTTGTCTTCGGGCAGAAGCTCGGCACGGACCTCGTCGATGCCGACCTCGGCGGCAACGGCGCGCGCTGTCCGCTCGTTGTCGCCCGTCAACATGACGATGGTCTTCACGCCTTGCGCGTGGAGCTGTGCCACGATGCCCTTGGCATCGGGGCGGATACGGTCGCGCAATTCCAGGATGCCGGTGACGCCGGTGTCGTCGCCTACGGCAACAAGGGTGCTGCCAGCCCCTTCGATGCGGTCGCGCAAATCCTTCGGAATGGCATCGCCGAATCCCTTCTCCTCGGCAAACCGGTCCGACCCCAGCCAGATCGACCGGCCGTCTGTGCGTCCTTCAAGTCCCCTGCCCGGAACGGTTCGGGTATCTTCCGCGGCGGATACCTTGATGCCGTCGGCTTCTGCCCGCGCGAGAATGGCGCGCGCCAAGGGATGCGAGGAACGTGCCTCCAGCCCAACGGCGAGGGTCATCAGATCTTGCGCCGAAGCCCCGCCCAGCGGATGCACAGCCGCCACTTCGGGCTCGCCCATTGTGATTGTGCCGGTCTTGTCCATGGCCAGCGCGGTGGTCCGACCCGGTGCCTCGACATAGGCACCACCCTTGATGAGTACGCCCGCCCGCGCCGAAGCGGTGAGCGCCGCGACGATGGAGACCGGTGTCGAGATGACCAGAGCACACGGGCAGGCGATCACCAGCAGAACGAGTGCATTGTAGAACCAATAATCCCAGGCCCCCCCGAAAATGAGCGGCGGCAGCAGGGCAATTGCAATGGCGAGAGCCATGACGATAGGCGTGTAGATGCGGGCGAATTTCGCCACCCACTGCTCCACGGGCGCGCGGCGGGCATGGGCGTCACCGACCATGCGGATGATCTTGGCCAACACGGTGTCCGAGGCGGCCTTCGTGGCGCGCACCGTCAGTGTGCCTTCGCCGTTGATCGTACCGGCATAGACTTCGTCGCCTCGTTCCTTTGGGACCAGCGCACTCTCTCCGGTGATTGGCGCCTGATCGACCGCGCCGGCGCCGTCCGTCACCTCACCATCGAGCGGGATACGGTCGCCACCGCGTACTATGAAGCTTGAGCCTACGGCGACTTGGGCCGCCGGAACGTCGGCCTCGCTTCCGTCTTCGCGGATCACGCGCGCCGTCGGTGGTGCAAGGTCCAAGAGCGCCGAGACCGCATTCCTCGCACGCCCGACGCTCCAGCTTTCGAGGTAGAGCGAGAGCGAGAAAAAGAACGCAACCGTCGCCGCCTCGAAGAATTCGCCAAGCCCTATGGCACCGGCCACCGCGACCACCATCAGCAGGTTCATGTCGGGCGACAGTCTCCGTGCGGACGACCATGCCTTGGGTGCCACGAGCCAGACACCGAACAGGATCGCAACCGCGAATAGCCCTGCCTCGACCCGTGGCATCGGCGCTTCGCCGTGCCCTGCGAAGAGGCCGAGTGCCCCCCCCATGCCGGTCTCGATGATGTGCCACAGAAATCCCGCGGCCCAGAAGCCGCCACTGAGCGCCGTATACAGCCGCTGGCGTGCAAGATGGGCCGCCTGGTCGACCGACGCGTTTTCGGCATCCCAGGGCTTGGCGGTCATGCCGGTGCTTGCGACCAGTTCTGCAATTTCGCCGTCCGATACACTCTTGGCGCTGTCGAGAATAGTCATCCGTCCATTGATCACGTCGAACGCGAGATGCTCGGCCCCGCCGATCTTCGGGCCAACCACCTTGTTCAGGATCGCGACCTCCTCGGCGCAATCAAGGCCGGACACCTGAAAACTGCGCCCGCCCGTTGGCGCGGGCGTCGTCGGAACGATGTCGCCGCACGTTCCGGCGCCCCCGCAGCAGCTGCCGCCGGTTGTCTGGGCATCTTCGGCGTGATCGTGGTCGTGACGATGGGTGTCGGACGGCATGAATGGACCTCTGGATTCGGGTGCTTTACCATGACATAGCCCCTACAGTGGCTAGAGCTTCAAGAGCAAAATACGGTGGTATTTCAGTTTGTTTTATTGCTAGAGGATGCGGCGACCGGCTCCATCACGCCTTGAGGCATGAAAAGCCGATGCAAAGAAAAACAGACACGAAAGGAAGCTTGATGCGGGTTTTGATGCTGAAGCAAAAAATAATGTTTGCAGTGGCGCTGTCGCTTACGGCCGGGTGCGCAATCCAGCCGACTGGATCGGGCGACTCGGCAGACCAGCCGGGCAACGTTCCCGAAGCTGTGATTGCAATGGCTGCCCCGGATCAGGATGTTGCAACCGCGCGCTTGGTGCCGGAAGACGGGTGCTACTGGTACGAACACAGCGGCCCCGTTGAAACGACCTTGTTGCCGCTGCGCACGGTGAACGGCAATCCGATCTGCGTCGCGCGGGAAGCGTGACGACGACCCGCACGTCACATCATTTCGCTCAAAGCTAATTACCTCATTCAACTTCTCGCGGTAACACTGTCCTCAGCCGAATAAAGATGTGCTGTCGATCCAATCTCGACGTTCGGATAGAGCTCGTTGATGTGTGCCATAACCATCCGCACGCAACCCGAACTCGCGCGACCGCCGATGCTTCTCGGATAGGGTGTGCCGTGTATCCGAAGATAGGTGTCGCGATCTCCGACATAGAGATAGAGCGCCCGCGATCCCAAGGCGTTTTGAGGGCCAGGTTCCATCCCGTCGGCCCATCTTGCGTTTTCAGGATCCCGCTCGATCATGTTCTGTGTCGGCGTCCAGTGCGGCCACCTGACCTTGCGCTTGATGTTATAAACACCTGGCTCGTAGAGGTTGCCCCGCGCGATCGCCACGCCGTAGCGCATCGCGGTTCCACCCTCCTCAATGTGGTAGAGATATCGCGCAACCGCATCGACATGGATGTCTCCTGGCACGAGGCCGTCCTTCGCGTCCACACGCTGAGGCAAGAAACGTGGGTGTAGTCCCCAAGGGTTTGACGTGGCCGGATCGAAGCCGGGCGGGCTGACTTGCGCGTCCCATTCAGCCTTCTGCGCTTCGGTGGGCCAGCTATCGGCAAACACAGGGTTGGCCACAGTCGCCGAAAAGAGCGCTGTTGTCGTTTGAATGAAGTGTCGTCTTGTCAGCATTTCGTACCCTTTCGGTTCCCGCCGACGATTGATGGCAAGAACGGTATATGTTCTCCTTGAATAGATAGGACTTCTAGTGGCTAGAGGTTCAAGGGCAAATTTTCGTGAACGCATGCACGCGACCCTGGTAGCACATGCTTGCCTTGGGGGCGGGTTAACGGCCAACCAGGTCAGGTCCGAATTAGCGTGGTAAAGCGGGAGTCAGGGGGCGGAGTAGGACAGATTTGCCGAATTGGTCCCCCGGTGGATCGGTTTTGGTCGAAAGATACTATCCTGACACCCTGTCGATCTTCACCCGCCCGTGTCATTGGCCGAAACTTCGGCTTGGAACTCACGTTGTCGCTCAGGCCAGGTGCTCTTGATGTAGACGAGGATAGCCGCGATCTCTGCGTCTGTCAGATCCTCTCCGAAGGCCGGCATGTCGCTCTCGTATCCCGGCACGACGGCCCCGACCCCGCCTTTAGTGATCTGAAAAAGCATGCGGTCTGAATGGTGCCAAGTGTGGCCTGAGTCATCATGCGGCGGGGCCGGCATTCTTCCTGTGTCAAGACGACGACGCCAATCGGGCTGACCCTCGAGGCTGGCACCATGGCAACTGGCGCAGTTGTCCGCATAAAGCTGTTGCCCTGCCATGACCTGGGATGCAAGCACGGGCTCTCCCAAAAACGTCAGTCCCTCGACACGCGGGTCAACCGGTTCCGATTGGGCCAGCACCACAACGCCGGTGGTCGCGAGCGCGGACACTAGGGCAGCGAGGTGCACTGACCGCCTGACCGTACACTTCGCCGATCGATCTTTCGGCCCCTTATTCATCGGCATAGATTGAGATTCCTTCCGGGCCAAAGGCGTAGGTCCTGAGCGTGCCTGACTTGACCGCAGCCATGCCCGGTGCGTTCGCGGGCATTCCCGGCAAGGTGATACCCGTTATCGCCGGACGGGTTTCCAGCAGCCGCTCGATGATGTCGACGGGGACGAGACCGCTGACATAGTAGCCGTCGATCTCGGCCAAGTGGCAGCCGATGCCCTGGGCGGGCACACCGACTTCGACCGAGCGTTTGTCGAAGTCGCGGTCATCCACACGCGTTACGGTAAAGCCGTGTTCTTCGAGATAATCCCCATAGGCATCACAGCAGCCGCAGCCCGGATCGCGCCAGATGGTGATCTGCCTTTCGCTGCCCGCCAGACCGGGCGCCACATCGCCTGTCGCTTGCGCCCAGGCCGATGTGGTCAGGCCCACCATTCCGACAATGCCGCTGCCAATCAGACCAAGCGCGTTTCTTCTCTGCATCATTTTCTCCATCATCGTTCTCCTGTTTCGATCCAGGTTGCGCCGCCGTCACGGCTGATTTTCAAGATGCCGCCCAACAGGGCAGCGATGTAGGTCTCGTCTCTTGGATGAACCGCAACAGCGGTCGCAGCTTTGCTCGCCCGCTTTTGCCAGATGACTCCGCCGTCCTGCGATGCCCAGAGGCCCGAACGCAGCGCGGCATACATCACTTCCGGCGCCGAGGGGGCACTGGCCAGCGACAGGATCGGTTCACCTCCTGGCAATGGCGCTTCGGACGGTGGGGCTTCACCCGCAACCAATGCGTCCATCGCATTGCCTGGCTGCACGTCCTGCCAGCGACAAAAGCAATCGGGCACCCGCGTTAGGCCAACCTCGGTGCCCGCATAGATCCAGATCCCGCCCATGCCGGTCTCAAGCTCGACCGAAGCCAGAGAAAGAAGTTCCCGCTCTGCGTCGTCGAGCCAGGGGCGGTCCATGGCGAGCGACCAGGTTGCACCGGCGTCTTCGCTCTTCCACAACCCGTCGCCGCGAAGCGAGGCATAGATCATTTCCGGGTTCCGCGAGGCGATAGCAACGGCAGTGATTTCTCCGTCAGGCAGCCTAGCTTCAAAGATACGCCACGAAGCGCCCCCGTCTTCGGAAATGCTGACACCGCCCTCGGCCAACCCCGCAACCACACGGCCGGGCCGGTCGCGATGGGTCGCCAGCGACAGCACGTTCCCCAGTGTCTCTGCCGCGGTCCAAGTCTGGCCGGCATCGTCACTGACGAACAACCCTCGGTCTGCCAGCAGGATGGTATCACCATCAAAGGCCAGAGCCGCTGGATCACCATCGACTGCAGCCTGCACAAGCCTTGGCAACACCGTGGCTAAGCCGCTACCGAGGACGGCAGCAAGAACCTTGCGCCGGTTTGGCCGACATCCAATCTCAATCGATTTCAATCTGCTTGCTCCTCTGCTCATGCGACGCGGATCACGCCCATCATCCCGGCCGCCTGGTGCTCGAGGATGTGGCAATGGAACATCCAGTCTCCGGGATTGTCGGCGACCAGGGCGATTTCCACTTGCTCGCGTGGCGCGATCAGCACGGTATCTTGCCATTCGCGGAAATCGGTCGGCACCCCATCGCGGCTGATGACGCGGAAGGAGTGGCCGTGCAGATGGATCGGATGGTCGAAGGCCGTGGCGTTCGTCATCTGGAGGACATGACTCGCGTCGCGCTCCAATGTCAGGAAAGGATCGAGCATGTGCCCTTCGGCCGCAACGCCATTGACGAACCACATGCCGCCGCCCACGACGCCACCCATCATTCCGCCCATCATACTGCCGGACTGGCTTAGGCCCATCTGGCGCTCGACCATTGCTCCCATCATACCCCCGGTGAACAAGATTTCGTGACGACGGGCCGCGTTCAGATCAGGTTCGGCAAGCGGATTGGCTGGAAGGGCAATTTCCCATTCCGGCAGCGCGGCACGCAGGGGCGTTTCGTCAAAGACGACATCCAGCAGGTTGAATTCATTATCGCGATAGGCGCGGTCGACGATTGGAAGCGTGGTTCCCGGGTCGGCAGGGCAATCGAGCATTATGTCGGCACGCATCGCCGGGCCCAGCTGTTTCGGCTTCATGGGGCGGTCGCCCAACTCTATAAACTGACCCCGTCTGTCCACGGGGTGTCACGTAGCCCTTAATTCGGCTCTGCCTCAATCTGTGTGGCGGAACGGTAGCATTCTCGCCCGCAACAATTCTGGACCGGCCCGACCGTACATGGCGCGTTTGAGGGTTTTCAGGCGGTTGATCTGACCTTCCGCCTGGCCGTTGCTCCAGGGCATCTCGATAGCGTTTTTTACCGCATCGAAATCTCGGTTCAATGTGCGTGCGAAGCGCACGATGGGCGCCAGGTCGGTTTCGATCGCGTCGTCGATCCATGCAGGGAGCGGGTCTGCCTCGCGGCCACGCAGGATACCGTTGAACCGCATGACGAGGCAGCGCATCGTTGCGAAGGCGGGAGAGCCAGCCTTGAGCGCGTCGACTTTCCGCGCCTGATCCGGGGTGAGTTTTCCGCGGGGTTTGATACACAGCGCTGCCGCGATGACCGGGGAGATCGCGTGCCCCGTTTCCGGGTCCCGGACCGGTTCCAGGATCTGGTGCTCCAAGGCAGGGCCCTTCGCTTGCTTTTCGGCTCTGCGCCACCCCGCCAGCAGCCGCTGCAAATGCGTCGGGCTCCCCTCGTAGCCACGCTCTCGGATCAGACGGAACAGGGCGCTTCCAGTTCGAATTCCGCCATTCCAGCTTTGGCTCAGGAACTCTTCAAAGTACCACGGCGAAGTCGGCTTCAAAGCTGCCCGCCTGCGGTCCGGCGGCGTCTCGAACTGCAGCCATTTCGCGATGCTGCGACGAGGGAACCCTGTTCGCCGCCCAATCTCGCTGCAGGTAAGCCCCTGATTTCGGAGCACATGGATGGTGGTGAAAATCTCTTCCCGAGACGTCCTGTGCGCAAGGCGTGACTTCAGAAGGCTTCCGGCGGCGGTGATGTTGTCGGCGTCGGACAGCAGCGCCCTGCCGGTCGCACGGCCGTGAAGGTTCATCTGCTCCTCGATGGCCTGCCGCAGGTTCTGCACGATATGGAACCGGTCAGCGACCTGCTTCGCTTGCGGCGCTCCTTGCCGTGCAGCCTGGGCGTAGAGACCGCACCGATCTCTGCTGATCACTTCCACCTCGGGGTGACGCTTCAGCCAGTTGGTGCAGCTGACGACATCTCGATCCTCGAGAATGTCGATCACCGCGCGACGCTCCAGATCCACAATGATCGTGCCGTAGGTGTCGCGTTGCCCTTTAATCGGTTCTGCCTCAATTTGTGTGGCGCAACTATCCTGAGCTTGGAACATTCGGGAGGGATAGTCGTGATTTCAAAAAAGCACTGGTCGCCCGGGAGCGACGTTTCGGTT
>JAUIBL010000058.1 GCA_030428355.1 Alphaproteobacteria bacterium
ACTTGTACATCGTCGGCACACGCCAGAACTTCTTGTCCTCGTAGGTCGGATAGTCGGCCACGAGGTCGTAGCGGTTGGTGTAGAGCGGTTCGCGGTGCACCGGCACCGGATCCGGGAAGGTCCACACGACGGCACGGGCCTTGGCGTTGCCGAAGGGCGCGCATTCGTGCTTGATCGCCACCCGCTGGATACCGCCCGACAGGTCGGTCTTCCAGTTGGCTTTCGGTCCGCCCACGGCGTCGATCGCCGCGCGCTCTTCCGCTGTCAGGTCGCTGTCCCAACCAAGGTCCATCAGCATCTGCATGGTAAACTCAGGGTATCCGTCCTGAATTTCCGAGTTCTGCGAATAGACGCCTTCGGCCAGCAGGTTCTCACCGTCCTTTTCCACGCCAAAACGGGCCCGGAAGGTCAGGCCGCCTTTGGAAACCGGCAGCGACATGTCGTAGAGGTTCGCCGTACCCGGATGGTTCATCTCGGGTGTGCCCCAGCAAGGCCACGGCATGCCGTAGAAGTCGCCATCAGCCGGACCGCCATTTGCCCGCAGCGTGGTGCGGTCAAAGGTGTGCTGGTTGGCCATGTGCAGCTTCATCCGCTCGGGCGACTGGCCGGTATAGCCGATCGTCCACATGCCGCGGTTGAACTCGCGGGTGATGTCTTCGATTACCGGGGTCAGGCCGTCGTCTTCCAGCGCGATATTGCGGAAGATGCGGTCGTGGAAGCCGAACTTCTGGGCGAACATCGCCATGATCTCATGGTCGGTCTTCGATTCGAACATCGGAGCCATGACCTGATCCCGCCACTGAAGCGACCGGTTCGAGGCGGTGACAGAGCCACGGGTTTCGAACTGAGTCGTTGCCGGCAGAAGGTACACGCCATCGGTGCGATCATGCAGAACGGCAGAGACGGTCGGGAAGGGATCGATCACGACCAGCGTGTCGAGCTTTTCCATCGCCGTCTTCATTTCCGGCAGACGGGTCTGCGAGTTGGGCGCATGGCCCCACAGCACCATCACGCGGGTGTTGTCCGGCTGATCAAGGTTTTCCTTGTCTTCCAGAACACCGTCGATCCAGCGCGATACCGGGATACCCGTCAGGTTCATCATCGGGGTTTCGCCGACCATCTCCTGCGAGAACCGGGCCTTCAGCCAATCCAGGTCTTCTTCCCAGACGCGTGCCCAGTGGGCCCACGATCCCGGAGCCAGACCATAGTAGCCGGGCAGGGTATCGGCGAGAACGCCAAGGTCGGTTGCGCCCTGCACGTTGTCGTGGCCGCGGAAGATGTTGGTGCCGCCACCTTCGGTACCCATGTTGCCCAGAGCCAGCTGCAGGATGCAGTAGGCGCGGGTGTTGTTGTTGCCGTTGGTGTGCTGGGTGCCGCCCATGCACCAGATCACGGTGCCAGGACGGTTGTTGGCCAGCGTGCGTGCAACGCGCTCAAGCTGCGAACCGGGGGTGCCGGTGACGCGCTCGACCTCGTCAGGGTTCCACTTGGCGACTTCTTCCTTGATCTGGTCCATGCCCCAGACACGGGTGCGGATGAACTCTTTGTCTTCCCAGCCGTTCTCGAAGATGTGCCACAGGATACCCCAGACCAGCGCCACGTCGGTGCCGGGACGGAAGCGGACATATTCGTCGGCATGGGCTGCGGTGCGGGTAAAGCGCGGATCGCAGACGATGAGCGGCGCGTTGTTCTGCTCTTTTGACTTGAGGATGTGGAGCAGCGACACCGGGTGCGCTTCGGCAGGGTTGCCGCCGATCAGGAAGATCGCGCGCGACTTGTGGATGTCGTTGTAGCTGTTGGTCATGGCGCCGTAGCCCCATGTATTCGCCACACCGGCCACAGTCGTCGAGTGACAGATACGCGCCTGGTGGTCGATGTTGTTCGTGCCCCAATAGGCGGCGAACTTGCGCATCAGGTAGGCTTGTTCGTTGTTGTGCTTGGCGGAACCGAGCCAGTAGACCGAGTCCGGGCCGCTTTCGTCGCGGACCTGAAGCATCTTGTCACCGATCTCGTTGATCGCCTGTTCCCACGAGATGCGCTTCCACTCACCACCCTCTTTTTTCATCGGGTACTTGAGGCGGCGCTCACCATGGGCGTGCTCGCGCACGGCGGCACCTTTGGCGCAGTGGGCGCCAAGGTTGAACGGGCTGTCCCAGCCGGGCTCCTGCCCGATCCAGACGCCGTTGCTGACTTCGGCAACAACGGTACAGCCGACGGAACAGTGCGTGCAGACCGATTTGACGGTCTGAACCGCGCCGTTGACGGCGGATTGTGCACTGGCTTGCGTGACGGCTCCACCTGTGGCGCTGATCGCGGCAAGGCCACCGATGGCCAGACCCGATCCGCGCAGGAACGAGCGTCTGTCGACAGATTTATTGGAAATCTCGGAAATCAGGCCTGTCCGCGCAGCGCGCCGTGTCAGCCCTCCGGTTTTCTTTCTTAGCATGTTATCCCTCTCAAGCTACCTGGGCGCGATGCGCCGTTGGCGGGGTTGCGTCCTGCGACCGGTCTCTGTCCGGTCGGATCAGGGAATGCGTGTGACCGTTTCTTCAGAAGCGGGCGCTGGCGAGATAGGCGCGGGTGTGCGCGGTATCTTGCATCCGGCCGTCTGCCTTGGGCGTTTCCGCCGCTTCGGCTTGGGTGCCGGACACGGCGACCGCCGCAACGGCAGCCGGGGCTGCGGTGCTTGCCAGCTTCAGAAAATCACGGCGACTTTTGGACGCCTCGGTTTTCTCAGTCATGGAAGGTTTCCTCCCTTCTTCCAAGATGCGCGGCAAGTGGGCCGCATTGGGGCGGTTTCCCGCCCGGTTCCTAACCGAACCCGACCTGGGTCAGGACGGCGTCAGCCTGAACGCTTCGCGCTCAATCTGCATGAATGCCTTTCCAACCGAGCCGACCGCGCTGTAAAGCATCGCGGTCTTTGCGGTTTCAAGATCGGCATAGAAATGGCTTGCCCACGGGGCGATATGGCGGTTGTAGAACAGCTTTTGATCTTCGATCGTCGACGGCGTTGAAAACCGTCCCACGATCAGCCCGCCCATCACTTCCATGAGCGTCGCGATGTTGTCTTCGGGTTCATAGACATTGGGCGCGCGTTCAATCCGGCGCGCCGACAGATCGCTGCGCAGCACGGCCAGCGGTTTTTCATGCAGGAAGCCTGTGAGGTAAAAGCTTGCATAGGGCAGCAATTCGCCCCGGCCCAAACCGATGAACAGCTTGTTGAACTCGCGCTCGGCTTGCTGCGGAGTCGTGGTTCGGGCGCAATCCGCAAGACGGGTGATCGCCTGACCAAGGTCGGTGTCATCGCCCGTCAGACCGGCGGTTTGCGCCAGCAACAACTCGTCGGGCGGCGCGGACAGGATCAGGCCAAGATAATTGTAGAGATCCGCGCGCAGGCGGTCTTCTTCTGACACCGATGGCGAGGTCTGAGCCGCGCTCATTGTCATCCTGTCTCACTTTCTATTCTGAATCGCATCCGTCTCGGACGCGCAGGTTCCTCGGATACTGTATCCAACGGTGTGCTGTTGGCATATTCATCCTGCTTCGTATCGTCTACGACCATGGTCGCAGATGCAGGTGCGGCAATTGCATTCTCCTGCATAATTTCCGGAATAGATTCATTTTCGGCAGATGTTTTGCCGTCTGCCTCAGCTAAACCGATTTCTGACAGATTCTGTGGGGTATCAAGGTGTTCGCCAGATCGCGCGGCAATCTTGGCCCGCTCCTGTTCCTCCAGAGCCTGCACATGACGCAGCAATCCCTTGCCCACCTGATAAGCTGTTTTGACCCCCGGCGCGTCGGTCGCGGCGTTGGTGAAATCACCGTCGTAATCGTTCAGCCCATCCAGATTGGCGAGCACCGGATTGAGCCGCCACAACTGCCGCAGCGCACGGCGGCGCAGACGTTCGGGCACCGCCTTGTTCATGAAGCCCGCGATGTCCTGACCGGGCTCAAGGTTGTCTGGGTCGGGCAGGCCGAACTCCTCCAGGATCTCGGCGTCCGTCTTTTCCTCAAGCTGTTTGTGCTTTTCCTCGACTTCGGCCGCTTCGGTGCGGCGTGCCTCTTCGGCTTGCTCCGCTTCGACCCGCGCTTTGCGGCGGGACCAGAAATCCGACCCCCGGCTCATGACTCGCGCGCCTTTCGGGCGCTGGACGGTGCACGATACACGTCGCTGACCTGAGCAATGCGTGGATCGCCTTTGCCGTCTTCGACCTTGTCTTCCAGATAGCGCTTACGCTTGCGTTTCACGAAAGGCTCTTCCACGAAATGAAGGTCAGTCCATTCCTGCACCCAGGCCACTAGGGCAGGCGGCATCGGGACTTTTTCGACAACGTCCTCGCCCCCATCGGAATATTGCATCGCCTCATGCGGGTTGGCGGTGATCAGCTTGACCTTGTAGGGCCATTCATCGTCGCCGGGTTGCAGCACGACATAGGCGCAGACGACTTTTTCCGCGAGCCCGATGCGATACGCCTCGGCATCGGTGCGCCACAGGGTCAGCGCGCGGGTGCCAACATGGTATTCGGCAATATCGCCTTCCTCCCGCAGCAATTTCCAATGCGCGGGCCCGGCTCCGGGCAACAGTGCTGTGGGCGCATAGGCCCATTTCTGCCAGCGGGTCACACCGGGGCGGCGCTGCATCACAACGCCCACCGGCATCTCGATGGAACGGGTCTCTGTCGTGGTCAAAGGTGTGTCCTCCCAATCCGGCCTCACGGGCGCGGTTGACATCTGCCTAGCATAGCCCTTGGGTATGTCCAAATATCAACCAACGACAAGAGACCACGCGGGCAACCGCCGCGAAAGGGCCAACATGGGAACCAGACTGCTTCTTTGTGACTGCCTTGGCAGCCAAACCGTTGACGCCGCCTCCATCGGCGATGTGACATCGCTTGATCCGTCAAAGGTCTATACCAACTTGTGCGGCACACAGACCGAGGCCGCCGTGAAGGCGATCGAGGCCGGGGACGTGATGATCGCCTGCACGCAGGAAAGCGCGTTTTTCGAGATGCTGGCCGAAGAGTTGGGCGTCGATGCCCCCGGATTCGTCGACATCCGCGACCGCGCGGGTTGGAGCGATCATGGCGCCAAGGCCGGTCCGAAACAGGCAGCCCTTGCGGCAGAGGCAGCACTCAGCCTGCCTGCGCCCAAAGTGGTCGATGTGGTCAGCGAAGGCACCTGCCTGATCGCCGGCAGCGGCGAAGCCGTGTTCGCGGCAGCCGCCCAGCTCTGCGACACGCTGGCGGTGACTGTGTTGCAGACGGACACGTCAGATGTGCCGCTCGACCGTCGCTTCGATGTGGTGCGTGGACGGGTGCGGAACCTGAACGGCGCGCTCGGCCAGTTCGAAGTGCGGATCGACGGGTTCTCGCAACTCCTGCCCGGTGGGCGCGGGGCGTTCGGCTTCAGCACCCCCAAGGATGGCGCGGTGTCGGAATGCGATCTGGTGGTCGACCTGACAGGCGATCCCGCCATGGTGCCCGCGCCGCACAAGCGTGAAGGCTACCTGCGCGCCGATCCGCGCCAGCCTGTTGCGGTGGCGGCGGTTCTGGCTGAGGCGGCGCAAATGGTCGGCACTTTCGAGAAGCCGCTCTACATCGCGCTGGAGCCCGCATTATGCGCGCACAGCCGTGCGGAACAGACGGGTTGTTCCAAGTGCCTCAACATTTGCCCCACAGGCGCGATCACATCGGCAGGCGATCACGTCGCGATCGACCCGATGATCTGCGCCGGATGCGGGGCCTGTGCCGCGCTCTGTCCGTCGGGAGCCATCGCCTATGACGCGCCGCCGGTATCGGCGGTGTTCCGGCGTCTGGACGCACTGTCTTCGACCTATCGCAAGGCGGGCGGTACCGCGCCGCGTCTGCTGGTCCACGATGCAGACCACGGGACCGAGATGATCAGCCTCTCGGCCCGCTTTGGACGGGGCCTGCCTGCGGATGTGATCCCCTTCGCGATGGACAGTCTGGCCGCCTTTGGGCATGCCGAGATGATGGCCGCGCTCAGCTGTGGATTTGCATCGGTTGATGTGCTGCTCGCCCCGCGCACCGAGCGGGACACGCCGGAGCATGAGGCGATGCTGGCCAATGCTTTATCCGGTGGTGGTCGCGTGCAAGTGATCGACATGGTCGATCCCGACGCGCTGAGCGATCACCTCTATGGCGGTGCTGCGTCCAAACCGGTGGCCTCGCCCAGCCTGCCCATCGGCACACGGCGTCAGGTGGCCCGCGTCGCCGCCAAGGCAATGATGCCCGAGGCCGAGATCCTGCCGCTGCCGGAAAACGCACCCTACGGCGCGGTGCTGGTCAACACCGACGCCTGTACGCTGTGTCTGAGCTGCGTGTCGCTCTGTCCGTCCGGCGCCCTGGGTGACAATCCGGACCTGCCGCAGCTGCTGTTCCAGGAGGATGCCTGCCTCCAATGCGGCATCTGCGCCACGATCTGCCCGGAGACCGCGATCACGCTGGAGCCGCGCATGAACCTCACCGATGCGGCTTTCAGCCAGGTTGTACTGAACGAGGAAGAACCGTTTGCCTGCATCGAATGCGGGGCGTTGTTCGGGGTGAAGTCGACCATCGAGAAGATCACCGAAAAGCTGGCGGGCAAGCATTCGATGTTCGCCACCAGCGACGCGGCCAAGATGATCCAGATGTGCGACAATTGCCGGATCCAGGCGCAGTATCATTCAAAGAACAACCCCTTCGCGCTGGGCGAACCCCGCATCCCGCGCACGACGGATGATTACCTGAAAGAGACGCCGTACTCGAAACGCAAGGATCATTGAGCGGGCAAGCGCGTTCGAACGCGCTTGTCGCGATTTCGAAATCGCGGGGGAACGCCTTTCGAAAGGCGTTCTTCCCTCAGTCCTGCATCGACTGAACCGGCCGCCCCAGGTCTGCAGGCGAAATGCCCTGAACGAAGGCCATGATGTTCTCCAGATCGTCCAGCGTCATCTCGACCGCCGCAATCGGCGACGGGCGGGTTGGGTCGAACGGCTCGGTCACGTTTTCGATCTGGGTAAAGGCCGGATGCGGTTTCAGCACGTAAAAGGCCTGAAACCGGTCTTCCCAATCCCGCAGAGTGCGCAACACCGCGAAGGACGGGGTGGACCCAATGGAGTTCATGCGGTTCTTGTCGCTCACCACATGGCAGCGCCCGCAATGGGAGAGAGACACCTCTTCGCCGCGCAGCGCGTCGCCATCATAGGTGATCTGAACCACGACTTTCTCGACCTTGATCTCGGACGTGAACGGCGCAACCCCGTCGACTTGGTAGCTGTCCACCGTGTTGCGCCCCACATCCGAGCGAAGCCAGTCGGCAAAGCGCTGGGCGTCGGGATCGTCGCCCGCGTCGAATTTCCAAACCGTGTCGAGGCCTGCGAACGCGACAATGCCACCGTCTCCGAACCGGGCATCGGCGGGTGTGCCGGGTTCTGCAAGCGTGATGCGCGTCTGGGTCTTGAGCGAGAAACGCGGCAGTAGAAACTTGAGCAGTCCGCTGTCCACCAGCGCGTCAGGGGCTTCCAGAGTAAAGATCTTGTCCTGCGCCAGCACAGGTTGCGTCAGCAAAACGGCGGCCAGCGCGCCGAGGCTGAAACGCCAAAGATGTCGGGTCGCGGTCATTCTACAGCGCCTCCTTGCTTGAAAGCCTACTTGCGCTGGCTTACACCCGTCAACGCTTCGCCTCGCAAAGAACGAGGGAACGCCAAGGGAGATAACCGATGAGCGATGATTTCAACATGTCGATGCGCAAGTTCCTCAAGCAGGTTGGGGTGACCTCTCAACAGGCCATCGAAGAGGCGATGCGCAACGCCGACACCAGCGGCAAGTCCTTCGAGGCAAAAGTGATTCTGACCATCGACGGTCTCGAGCTTGAGCATGTCGTAACCGGCACCATCAAGGGACAGGACTGACTGTGGCCCTGGATCGTGAGGCGGTTCTGGCCGCACTGAAAGCCGTGACCGATCCGGTCTCGGGACAGGATATCGTGGCTGCTGGTATTGTCCGCGCGCTGAACGTGGATGGAGGTGCGGTGCGGTTCGTGGTCGAAGTGGCCCCGGACAAGGCCGACCTCTATGGTCCGGTGCGCCAAGCCGCAGAGGATGCGGTGAAGGCGCTGGGTGCGGCCAGCGTGTCGGCGGTGATGACCGCGCATTCCGCGCCTAAACCGCCGCCCGATCTCAAGGGCGGGGCGAAGCCAAAACCGGCAGGCCCCGAGAAGATCCCCGGTGTGGACCGGATTCTGGCGATTGCGTCCGGCAAGGGCGGCGTCGGCAAATCCACAGTGTCGGCGAACCTTGCCTGTGCGTTGGCCGCCGAGGGGCGTCGCGTCGGTCTCTTGGATGCCGACGTCTATGGTCCCAGCCAGCCGCGGATGCTGGGTGTGTCCGGTCGCCCTGCCAGCCCGGATGGCAAGACGATCCTGCCGATGCGCAATTTCGGTGTGACCATGATGTCCATCGGTCTCATGGTGAACGAAGGTCAGGCGGTTGTCTGGCGTGGTCCGATGCTCATGGGCGCGTTGCAGCAGATGATGATGCAGGTGCAATGGGGCGCTTTGGATGTGCTTCTGGTAGACCTGCCGCCGGGCACCGGTGACGTGCAGATGACCCTGTCCCAAAAGGCGCATGTAGATGGCGCGGTGGTGGTTTCCACGCCTCAGGATGTGGCGCTACTGGATGCGCGCAAGGGGATCGACATGTTCAACCAGATGAACGTGCCGATTGTCGGCCTGATCGAGAACATGTCGACCCATATCTGTTCGAACTGCGGTCATGAAGAGCACATCTTCGGCCATGGTGGGGTGGCGGCGGAAGCGGCCAAGATCGGCGTGCCCTTGCTGGCGGAAATCCCGCTGCATCTGGACATCCGAAAGGCGGCTGACGGCGGTGCGCCCATCGTGGTGTCGAAACCCGACAGTGCGCAGGCACAGGCCTTCCGTGATCTGGCCCGCACGCTGATTGCCGCTGGCAAGGCATGACCTCTGGTCCGATGTTCCCGCCCTTGATGCAGGGCATCAACGCGGCGGGGGCCGACCCGTTCGAGGCGGCGTGCTCAGAGGCAGCGCAAGGCTGTGATGCGGGCACGATCCTCTATGATGTGACGCCCGAACGGTTGCAGGCGGCCATCGTGCTGGCACCCGAAGTGCCGTTGGCGGATGCGGCGGCGATGCTGCCGCTGACCGGGGTCGCGGTGCAGAACGCGCTGGGCGCGCTGGGTCCGTCAGAGCTTGCCGTGCATCTGTGCTGGGACGGGCCGATCCGGGTGAACGGGGCGCTCTGCGGATATGTGCGTGGCGCGACGGATGTCTCGGACGTGGCGGAAGAGCCCGGCTGGCTGGTCGCCGGGTTCGAACTTGTCTTTGCCCGGCCGCACGTGGCGGGGGGCGAAACACCGGACGAGACCGACCTGATGAGCGAAGGCTGCGGCGACCTGACCCCGACCGATCTGCTGGAAAGCTGGTCGCGGCATCTTCTCA
>JAUIBL010000025.1 GCA_030428355.1 Alphaproteobacteria bacterium
CGGTGAAATGGGTCCGCACCTCGTTCGACGAGGCGATCCAGCCGGGGGCCAAGGATTTCGACTTCAACATGCAGCAATACTCGATCACGCCCGAGCGCGAACAGATGGTCGATTTCTCGCTGCCCTATTACACTTCGGCGATGGCGGTGCTGACGACGCAAAGCGTGGTGGACGCTGGTGCCACCGCGACGCTGGACAGCCTCAAGGGGCTGGTCTGGGGTGCCGATGCCAACACCACGGCGCTGCCGATGCTGACCGAAATCGTGGCACCCGAGAAAGACCCGCTGCTTTACGGCGACAACACCGACGTGACAGCCGCGATGCAGGCTAACCAGATCGACGCGGCTCTGTTCGATCTGCCCACGGCACTGTATCTCGCGGCAGTGGTGGTCGAAGGTGGTGTGATCCTCGGCCAGTTCCCGGCGGACCGGTCCGAGAACCCGGATCAGTTCGGTCTGCTGTTCGAAGAGGGCAACCCGCTGCGCGACTGCGTCAACACCGCGATCACTGCACTGACGGAAAGCGGCAAGCTGGCCGAGATCGAAGCCACATGGTTGCAGGATGCCACCGGCGTTCCCGTGATCGAGTGACATGACCGATCAGACAAGCCTGCCACGCGGGTCAGCGCCAACGCTGACCCGTCGCCAAGCCTATGAGCAACGTCTGCGGCGACGGTCGATCACCATCGCGGCCGGATCGACCCTAGCGGTGGTTTTGGCGGTCGTGCTGCTGGTGCCTTTGGCCCCCGGCTGGGACGCGGTGAAACGCAGCTTTTTCAATGGCGAGGTGTTCGCCAAGACCTTTCCGGGGCTTCTGGATGCGTTCCTGATTAACGTCGCCATCTTCCTATGGTGTGCGCCGATCATCGCCATTCTGGGTCTGGTGATAGCACTTTTCCGCGATGTGCGCTCGCCCGCGCTCTATCCACTGCGGCTCTTCGGGGCGATCTATACGGACGTGTTTCGCGGTCTTCCCGTGATCCTCGTGATCTACCTGATCGGGTTCGGTATCCCCGGTCTTGGTCTGCCACGCCCGTGGAATTCGCCCTATATCTGGGGATCGCTCGCGCTGATCCTTGTCTACGCGGCTTACGTGGCCGAGGTGATCCGGTCGGGCATCGATTCCATCCATCACAGCCAGCGCGCGGCGGCGGCATCTCTTGGGTTGTCGGATGGCGAAACCATGCGCTACGTTGTGCTGCCTCAGGCGATCCGCAATGTGGCCCCGGCGAACATGAACCTCTTTATCGCCTTGCAGAAAGACGTCGCACTTCTCAGCTTTATCGGTCCGGTCGAGGTGTTCCGGCAGGCGGGGGTCTACAAGTCGCTGCTGGCGAACTTCACGCCTTACGTGGGCGCGGCGGTGATCTTTCTCGCGCTCACCATCCCGGCCACGCGGTACGCCGACTACCTGATGAACAAACAGCGGCGGCGGCAGAGCTGATGGCGAAACTGGACCTGCAGGGCGTCACCAAAAGTTTCGGTGACAACCCGGTCTGCCGGGGCATCGACCTGACGGTGGATGAGGGTGAGATGGTCTGCCTGATCGGCGCGTCGGGGTCGGGCAAGTCCACGCTGCTGCGCTGCATCAACCTTCTGGAGCCCATCGACGACGGGCGTATCCTGCTCGACGGGGTGGACATCAGCGAACCGGGACTGAACCCGCAGCCGATCCGCGCGCGGATCGGGATCGTCTTCCAGTCGTTCAACCTCTTCCCGCACATGACCGCTGCTGAAAACGTCATGCTCGCCCCGCGTCGCGTTTTGGGCAAAAGCCGCGACGCGTTGGAGGCGCCCGTCAAAGCGCTGTTCGAGCGGTTCGATCTGGGGCAGCGGATGCACCATTACCCCGACCAGCTTTCGGGCGGACAACAACAGCGCGTCGCGATCATCCGCGCGCTGGCGATGCAGCCCGAGATCATGCTCTTTGACGAGATCACCAGCGCGCTTGATCCCGAACTGGTGGGCGAGGTGCTGGACGTGCTGCGCCAGCTCAGGACCGAAGGCATGACGATGATCCTTGCCACGCACGAAATGGCCTTTGCCCGCGAACTGGCCGACAAGGTCTGTTTCCTCGACGCCGGGCGCATCCTCGAGGAAGGTCCACCCGAAATCCTGTTCTCTGACCCGAAAGAGCCGCGCACACGGGCCTTTCTGAGCCGCGTTCTGTAAGCAGGCGTATTTGCGTCGACAGGGACGCGGAAACATGGTCCTTGTTCGGGCAGGTCGGGAAAGGGCGGTATGCAGAGACAGTCGGACAATGCGGTGCTTGCCATCCTGATCAGCATCGCCGCTCTGGTGCTGTTCGACCTGATGGGGCTCATCATCAAACATCTGTCCGGCCGCTACAGCGCAGCCGAACTTTCGGCCTATCGCAATCTTTTCGGTCTGTTGCCCAGCCTCATCGCGCTTTGGATGACCGCAAGCTGGCGCAACGGCACCCGGTCACTGCGCATCCGGCAATGGAAGCTGGCGGCGCTGCGCGGCTTGTCCGTGACCTTTGCACAACTCATGTTCTACCTGTCGCTGGGCATCATGGCCTTTGCCACGGCGACGACGATTTCCTACACCACGGCACTGTTCACCACGGCATTGGCCGTGCCGATCCTTGGCGAACGGGTGGGCTGGGTGCGCTGGCTGGCGGTCGCCATCGGCTTTGTCGGGGTGATCCTGATCCTGCAACCGGGCAGCGACGCGTTTACCTGGGCGTTGGTGCTGCCGGTGGCGGCGTCGTTCCTCTATGCCTTCAGCGGTGTCACCGCCCGGCTGATCGACCCGGACGTGCCGACACCGCTGTTCAACCTGCACTCCTCGGCCTTTGCCGCCGTCGGATCGTTTCTGCTGGCGCTTGCCGTGGGGGGCTTTTCGCCCATCGCGAGCGTTGAGGACCTCGTGTTCATCGTTCTGATGGGCATGTTCGGCGGATCCGCGGTGCTGTGCCTTGTGGTGGCCTACCGCATGACAGAACCCAGCAACCTTGCCCCGTTCAGCTATTTCGGCATCCCCATAGCCTTTGCGCTGGGCTGGCTGTTCTTTGACGAAGCGCCGGTGGATGATCTCTGGCCGGGGGCGCTGCTGATTGTGATCGGCGGGCTGATGATCGTCTACCGTGAACGGCGGGTGCGGCGACCCCGGACCACGCCGTCGGAATGAGCCAAAAGAAAAGGCCGCCCGAAGGCGGCCCTGTTCAAACCATGTGTCCGGCGATCAGCCGTTCGAGGCGGCCGGGGCAGGGGCGGCTGCAACAGGTTTCTTGCCGCCGTTGAGCGGATCGTCCTGACGCTGCACCGAGCCTTCGAAATGGGCACCGGATTCAATCGCGATGGTCTTGTGGATGATGTCACCCTCGACGCGCGCGGTTGCGGTCAGGCGCACCTTGAGGCCGCGCACACGGCCCACCACGCGACCATTCACGACCACATCATCTGCCACCACTTCGCCCTTGATCGTGGCGCTTTCGCCAACGGTCAGCAGGTGCGCGCGGATGTCGCCTTCGACGGTGCCTTCGACATTGATGTCGCCGGTTGTCTTGAGATTGCCCGTGATGTGCAGGTCGCTTGACAGGACCGATGCCGCCGGCTTGGCCTTGGGGGCCGAGGCCTTGAATTCGGTCGACATCCGCGACGGATCGGGCATGGCCGGTTTCGGTGCGCTCGCCTCGTCAGCCTTGGGGCCGGGCTCATTGATTTTGCTTTTAGAAAACATCGTTTGCAGCCTTGATGTAGATCATGGGGTTGACAGGTTTACCGCCGACACGGACTTCGTAGTGCAGATGGGTGCCAGTGGAACGTCCAGTGTTCCCCATAGCAGCAATTCTGTCCCCGCGCGAGACCCTTTGGCCCGCTGTCACGTAGAGTTTTGAATTATGGGCATAGCGGGTCTCGATGCCGAACTCATGCTGTATCTTGATGAGCCTACCATATCCTGACTGCCAGCCCGCGAAGGTCACAACACCGTCCGCCGTGGCGTAGATCGGCGTGCCATGCGCCCCGGCGAAATCCGTGCCTGCATGCAGCCGTCCCCAGCGATACCCGAATCCGCTGGTAAAGCGGAACGAATCCTTGATCGGCATCGCGAAGGGCGCCTTTTCGGCGGCTATCCGGTACAGGTTGAGCCGGTCCATCTGGTTCAGGATGCGGTTGGCCCGCAGCACGTCTTCGGACGGCTCTTCGCCGCGTGTGGAAAAGCTCAGAGGCGACAGCGGGCCGCCCTGGCCGGAATAGCCACGGCGCACCTGATCAAGGATGCGGTCGGGGTTCATGCCCGCCGCTTCGAACATCTTGTCGAGCGGCGCGACCGAGACCGTCATCGCCTCTTCGAGCTGGCGGAAGATCGTGTCGTTCTTTTCTTCCATCAACCGGATCTCGGTGGCCATCTCGTCGGCGCGGATCAGCGCGTCCTGCGCGTCGGCGACCACCTGATCGCGTTCCTCGGCGGTGCGGGCCAGCGCGGCGGAGAGGAAATCAAGGGTCGTGGTGTCCACGGCACCACCCGAGGCCAGCGCAGTGCCCCCGGCCGCGATCTGGTCGCGCAGGGCCACCAGTTCGGTGCGCACGTCTTCACGCGCGCGGATCGCATCACGCAGCTTGAGCTGCACCGCTTCGAGACCCGACTCCAGTTCCACCCTGCGGGTTTCGGCGTCCAGCAGCTTGGTCTGCATCACCGACACCTGTTCCAGCGCGGTGTTGAAGCGTTCCTGCGCGGCGATCGCCTCGGCAGCGCGGGCGTTGCGTTCTTCGGACAGGATGTTGAGGCGCAACTGGTAGGTTTCCAGATCGCGCCGCGCCTGTTCGCGGAAATTGCCGGACCCGATGGAGTCCATCAGCAGGATGGCCGTGGCGACGATGCTCCAGGCGAGAACAAGAGAGGCGCCCCCGAACGCGAGCGCCTGTGTGCTGGATTTCAGTCGAATGAACCGGGTGTCGGTGTCGGAGCGGAGGAACAGGCGGCGTTCCGGAAAAAAGCGTTCGAGTATGGCATGCAGTTTGATCGCAAGACGTGTGCGCACCTGTATGTTCCTCTTTACCGTCCCAAAGTTCGCGCCTCTCAAGCCCCAACTCCGGGCGCGTATCTATTACGGCTCTAAAGACCGATTCCCGAATTGGCAACATTTTTGGACCAGCCGATCCCGGTGACCCGCGATCCATCGCCGAATGGGCAAGATTTCGCCGATGTTCTCTGGGCTTATCACGCGACGTTACTGCAACTCGGGGGCAGAGTGTTCCGCCGGATGGCTCAGAGTGTCTCGGTCAGCGGCCAGTAGAAATCCGGCGGCAGGCCCGCCTCGGCGCGTTTTTCCTCGTTGAAGGGCGGCTTGAGCGCACCTTTGAAATAGCGCCGGACAAGGCTGTGAAAGGCGTCCTTGGGGTCCTGCTCATGCCGCCCGCAGAGGAAATGAAACCATTTCGAACCATAGGCCACATGGCCCACTTCCTCGGCATAGATCGTCTCAAGCGCGGCCACGGCGCTGGTGGCATCGGCCTTGCGGAAAATCTCGATCATGCCCGGTGTCACATCCAGCCCCCGCGCTTCGAGCACCATAGGCACCACCGCCAACCGTCCCATGAAGTCATCCACCGTGTCCTCGGCGGCGCGCCACATCCCGGCATGGGCGGGCAGGGCGCCGTAATGGCTGCCCATCTCTTCGAGGCAGTCGCACATCAGGTTGAAATGCTTGGATTCCTCGTCCGCCGCCTTGACCCAGTCATCATAGAACCCCATCGGCATTTTGATGTGTGCAAAGCGCGGGATGATGTCCCAGTGCAGGTCGACCGCGTTCAGCTCGATATGCGCCACCGCATGCAACAGGGCGATGCGCCCCTGCGGACTGCCGGGCTTGCGCTTGGGCACATCGCGCGGGTCGAGCAGTTCCGGCGCATCGGGTCGCGATGGGCGCAAGGGCGGCTCTGCGGTGCCGATCTCCAAAGCGGTGCCGGTCTCCCGCGCGGCGAACCACTGCGCGGAATAGTCCCGCGACTTTGCGGTCTTCTCGCGCCCGTCCGCGGTGGTCAGGACATCCACCGCCATGTCACAGAGGGTTTTCATGGCATCTCATCGCCCAGCGCGTGCCGGACTGCAAGGTCAACCTCTGATCTTCTTCGGTTGAAAAATACTTCGGGTGTATGAGGGCAGAGCCCTCATGCGCGCCGCAGGCGCGCCTCGGTCGGATCGGGCAGGTCCCGATCCGATCCAAAAGGCATCAAAG
Source organism: Alphaproteobacteria bacterium (assembly GCA_030428355.1). Classification (GTDB taxonomy): domain Bacteria; phylum Pseudomonadota; class Alphaproteobacteria; order Rhodobacterales; family Rhodobacteraceae; genus Marivita. Next base: position 6,205 of record JAUIBL010000025.1, read on the forward strand.
CGCCTTTGCCGCCTCGAGCACCTCTTCGGCGTGGCCGGGCACCTTGACCTTGCGCCATTCCTTCGCAATCCGCCCCTCAGCGTCGATCAGGAAGGTCGACCGTTCGATCCCCATATAGGTCTTGCCATACATGGATTTTTCCTTCCACACGCCGAAATCCTCGGACGCGGTGCCATGCTCGTCCGAGATCAGCGGCACGGTCAGCTTCTTCTTGGCCATGAATTTCGCGTGGCTTTCAAGGCTGTCCTTGGAAATCCCGAAGACCTTGACGCCGATCCGGGCGAATTCCCCTTCCAGCGCGGTGAAAGCTTCGTTTTCCTTGGTGCAGCCCGACGTGTCGTCGCGCGGGTAGAAAAACAGCACGAAAGGGGTGCCGTGCAGATCTTTCAGCGAAACTTCGCCGTGCTCGCCGCCTTGGACCGGCAGGGTGAAATCCGGAGCCAATTCCAGTGTATCGCTCATGGCGCTATCCTTTAAGAAGATGAAAACGGGTCGGGGGCATCCCCGGCGGAACAGAGAATAAGGCAAAAAGGCACAGCTTCCAGTGACGCAGCCCGAACAATCTGCACCCAAGGCACCGGCCCCGTCCCGCAGGCGGCTGGGGCGCTGGGGTCTGCGCGTTGCGCTGGCGCTGCTGTTGGTGGGTCTAGGGATGGGCTGGGCGCTGGTCGGGCGCAGCCTCTCGGCCCCGGATTGGGTGCGCGATACCGTCGAAGAGCGGCTTGCGGCGGCCTTGCCCGGCTTCGCGGTGCTGTTTGGGGATGTGCAACTGCGGCTTGAACGGGATGGGCGCACGCGGATCATCCTGTTTGATGTGGACGTGCAGACCGCCGCCGGAGCCCCTGTCGCGGTTTTGTCGGATATCGAGATCGGTCTGGCGCTGCACGACCTGATCCGGCGGCGGGTGGTGTTGCGCGATCTGAGCGTCAGCGGCGCGTTTGTCACGCTCACCCGCAACCGGGCGGGCCAGTTGGGACTGGCGCTGGGGGATGCGTTTGCGATGGACGGCACCGCGCCCGATGTGCCGACGCTGGTGCGCCAGGTGGATGCGCTGTTGCTGGACGAGCGGCTGTCGCGCCTGCAATCGGTCGAGGCCGACGCGCTGACGCTGCGGTTCGAGGATGCCCGTGCGCGGCGCGGCTGGACAGTCGATGGTGGACGGCTGCGGCTGGAGCGGCAGAACGACCTGCTGCGCCTGTCGGGCGATTTCGCGCTTCTTGGGGGCGGGGCGACGGCGACGCGGTTGCAGCTTGATGCCTCGTCCACCATCGGCGACACCGAGGTCGCCTTCGGGGTGTCGCTGGATGACATGCCCTCGCAGGACATCGCCACGCAGGGCCCGGCGCTGGCGTGGCTGGGGGCTCTGCGGGCCCCGATCTCGGGGTCTTTGCGGGCCGCGATGCGCGCGGACGGCTCGCTTGGTCCGCTCAACGCCACCCTGCAGATCGACGCCGGTGTTCTGCAGCCCGCACCCGACACACCGCCGATCCCGTTCAATTCGGCGCGCAGCTATTTCACCTTCGATCCGGACCGGTCGCAGATCAGCTTTACCGAATTGTCGGTGGACAGCGATCTGGTGCGCGCGGTGGCGGACGGGCGCGCGACGCTGGCCGATCTGCGCGACGGCATCCCGTCGCAGATGCTGGGACAGGTGCGGTTCAGCCGCCTTGAGGCGGCACCGGACACGCTGTTCGACGCGCCCCTGTCGCTGGACCGCGCCGAGGCCGATTTCCGCCTGAGGCTGGATCCGTTCGAGCTGGATCTGGGGCGGGTCTGGATCGACGACGCGCAGGTGCCGCTGCGCATGACCGGCAAGCTGCGCGCGTCCGAGGATGCCTGGGACTATGCAATCGACGGCACGGTCGGCAGGCTCAGCCCCGAGGCGCTGCTGCATCTGTGGCCGGTTGCGATGGCACCGCGCACACGGACCTGGGTGGTGGACAATATCGACGGCGGGGTGATCCGGCACGGGCAGTTCGCGCTGCGTTCGCAGGACGGGCCGCGCCCGGTGGTCTATCTCAACGCCGCGTTCGAAGAGGCGCAGGTCCGTTACGCCCGCACGCTGCCGGTGGTGCGCGATGGCGCCGGGACGCTCACGCTGAACGACGACCGCTTCACCGTGCGGGTGATCAAGGGCCGGATCACGCCGCCGCAGGGCGGGGACATCACGGTCGATGGCAGCAGTTTCGTCATTCCCGACACCCGCCAACGCCCGGCAACCGGAGAGGTGACGCTGGCCGGATCGGGCGCGATCGAGGCGCTCTTGTCCTATCTCGACAGCCCGCCACTTTCGATCATGACGCGGGCACAGCGGCCCGTCGATCTGTTGTCCGGTCAGGTGCGGTTCGACGGCACGCTGAGCCTGCCACTGCGGCGCGGGCTGCGTCTGCCCGACATGGTGCTGGACATGCGCGGGCGTGCCACGCAGGTGGTCAGCGACCGGATCATCCCCGGCCGTCCCCTGACAGCCGGGGCGCTGGATGTGTCCGTCACCAATAACCGCCTGCGGGTCTCGGGGCAGGCCGAACTGTCGGGTGTGCCGTTCGACGGATCGTGGACCCTGCCCATTCCCGAACCGGGCAAGCCGCAGACCGGCAGCACGGTCGAGGGCATCGTGACCCTCTCACAAGAGGCGGCGCGGTCTTTCGGCGTGGCCTTGCCCGATGGCATGGTGAGCGGGTCTGGGCCTGCCGCGCTGCGGGTCGATCTGCGCCGCGGTGCGCCGCCCGAATTCAGCCTGAGCTCGCGGCTTGACGGGATCGGGCTGTCCCTGCCGCCCATCGGCTGGAGCCTGCCGCGCGGTACGGCGGGCAACCTTGAGGTGGCCGGCGTGCTGTCGCAGCCCGCACAGATCGACCGTCTGGTGCTCGAGGGGCCGGGGCTTGCGGCGCAGGGCACCATCAGCCTCAATGGCGACGGATCGCTGGGCAGCATCGATCTGGACCGCGTGCGTGCGGGCGACTGGCTGGATGCGCCGGTGGTGCTGACCGGGCGTGGCGCAGGTGTGCCGCCTGCGGTGCGCATCGCGGGCGGGCGTGTGGATCTGCGCAGCGCACCGTTCGGGCGCGGGGCGGGTGGTGGCGGATCGGGCGGCCGATCTGTGCCGCTGACGCTGTCACTGGACCAGTTGCAGGTGTCCAACAGCATCCGCCTGACCGATTTCCGGGCTGACCTGCAATCGGGGGCTGGCCTGACGGGTGACTTCACCGCTCGTGTCAACGGGGCCGCACCGATCACCGGCGACGCGGTGCCGCAGGGCGGTGCCACGGCCTTTCGCATCCGGTCGGACGATGCGGGCCGGGTGATCCGCGAGGCGGGCATCCTCAGGACCGTGGCCGGGGGCGACATGACGCTTGCGCTGGTGCCGGTGTTGGGCCGGCCGGGCAGCTATGACGGGGCGCTGACCGTGGTGAACACGCGGCTGCGCGACGCACCGGGGATCGCGTCGCTTCTGGATGCGATCAGCATTGTCGGCCTGCTGGACCAGTTGGAGGGGCCGGGGATTCTTTTCACCGAGGTCGAGGCGCGGTTCCGCCTGTCGCCGGATGAACTCATCCTGACCCGGTCGAGCGCAACTGGGCCGTCGATGGGGATTTCGATGGACGGCACCTACAGCCTTGGTGCGGGCCTGCTGGATTTTCAGGGCGTGCTGTCGCCGATCTTTTTCCTCAATGGTCTGGGCAGCATCTTCACCCGCAAGGGCGAGGGGTTGATCGGGTTCAACTTCACCCTGACCGGCCCGGCGGATCGGCCGGATGTCGGGGTCAATCCGCTCTCGGCCCTGACACCAGGGATGTTCCGCGAGATTTTCAGGCGGCCGCCGCCTGTGGTGGGGGAGTAGGGGCGCTGACCTGTGTCTTGACGCCAACCAAGCCCATGGAATCCGCCCGATAAATATGTCATGCCGTTGGCAACCCGGGGATGACGGTTTCATGTCCGAGGTATTGCGGACACTTCACATGACCGACTTGGCACGCCCCCAATTCGAAAGGCTCTGGCCGACTCTCCTGATGTCACTGACGCTTCCCGGCGCGGATCAGGCGAATGCCGTTCTGGCCCCGATGCTGCTTGCAGAGGATACCGGGACCGAGGACCTGACCGTGCGGTATCTCGATCAGGACATCTTTGGCCAATCGCATCCCGCCATCGGCTGGCTGCGCCAATGCTGCCACAAGGCGGTTCTTGACTACGCCGCCGAGCTGAACATGAGCTATCGCCCTGAGTTCGATATTCAGGGCTGGGCGAACATCAACCGGCGCGGGGACTATCACAACCTTCACAACCACCCGCATTCCTGGCTCTCCGGCACCTACTATGTGCAGGTCCCAAATCAATCCGAGGCGATCCGAAATCGGAGCGACCTGAATCCGGGCGAGATCAGCTTTTTCGATCCGCGTCCGCAAGCCAACATGAATGCGGTCAGGGACGATGGCCAATTCAACCCCGAGTACAGGCGACTGCCGAAGCCTGGCGAGCTGTTCCTCTGGCCAAGCTTTCTGCACCACCTTGTCCATCCCAATCTCGTGGATGAGCCCCGCGTTTCAATCTCGTTCAATGTCGTGCTGACGCGGAAGTTGCTCTGAGCGAAACGCGCTCCGCGCTTTTGTTGCCCCCGCAAGTTCGGTATGGGCTGCGGCCACAGATGCAGCAGCGGACCGGACCCATGAAACTCAGCGATTTCGATTTCCACCTGCCAGACGACCTGATCGCCACGCGGCCTGCCTCGCCCCGGTCGTCGGCGCGGCTCTTGCATGCCGAGGCGGGGGGGATTGCGGACCGGATCGTGAACCAGTTGCCCGAGATCCTGCGACCCACGGACCGGCTGGTGCTGAACGACACCAAGGTGATTCCGGCGCGATTGTTCGGTGTGCGGCACCGTGTGGGCGAGGCGGGTGCGACCGAGGCGAAGATCGAGGTCACGCTGCTTGAGCCGCAGGCAGACGGGACATGGTCGGCGCTGGTCAAACCACTCAAGAAACTGCGCGAGGGGGAAGAGGTGGTGTTCTCGTCCGACCTGACGGCCCGCCTCGAAGGGCGCAGCGACGGGCAGGGGCTGTTGCGGTTCAACCTGACGGGCGACGATTTCGACGCGGCGTTGGCCGAGGCGGGGGCCATGCCCCTGCCGCCCTACATCGCGGCCAAGCGGCCTGCGGACGAGAAGGACAAGGAAGACTACCAGACCATCTGGGCGCGCAATATGGGTGCTGTGGCGGCGCCCACGGCATCGCTGCATTTTGACGAGGCGCTGGTGGCGGCACTGCAGGCGCGCGGGGTGGGCATGAGTTTCGTCACGCTGCATGTGGGCGCGGGCACCTTCCTGCCGGTCAAGGTCGAGGATGTGACCACCCACAAGATGCACGCCGAATGGGGCCGCGTGTCCGACACCGCCGCCTCCGAGATCGCCGCGACCAAGGCCGCAGGCGGAAGGGTGATTCCGGTCGGCACCACGGCGCTGCGACTGATCGAAAGCGCGGCGCGGGGGGGCACGATCCAGCCGTGGGAAGGCGATACGGATATTTTCATCTATCCGGGGTTCGAGTTTCAGGTCACCGACGGGTTGATGACCAATTTCCACCTGCCCAAATCCACGCTGATGATGCTGGTCTCGGCGCTGATGGGACAGGAGCGGGTGCGCGAGATCTACGCCCACGCGATCGAGAGCCGCTACCGGTTCTTTTCCTATGGCGACAGTTCGCTGCTGATCCCGTAGGCCTGTCCCGTCTGCGGCATGGCATGTCGGAATTCTGTCGCTCTGGTTCTTGCGATTGTGATCCTGCTGCTCTAGCCCAGAGGCAAGGCCGCGCGAACGGACAAAGGGACAAGACATGCTGACCGTGATCCGAACCTCCTGGCCATTGCTGCTGGGCATGCTGCTTTTGATGCTGGGCAACGGTCTGCAGGGGTCGCTGCTCGGGGTGCGCGGATCGACGCTGGGCTTTTCGTCGGTCGAGATGTCGCTTGTCATGTCGGCCTATTTTGCAGGGTTTCTCATTGCGTCGCGGGTAACACCCATCATGATCCGACGCGTCGGGCATGTCAGGGTCTTTGCCGCTTTGGGGTCATTCGTGTCGGCGGCGCTGCTGCTCTTTCCGACGATCCAGGATCCGATTGCGTGGATTCTGGGACGTGTGTTGATCGGGTTCTGCTTTTGCGGTGTCTACGTGACGGCGGAAAGCTGGCTGAACAATTCGGCCACCAATGAAACGCGCGGTCAGGCGCTGTCGGCTTACATGATCGTGCAGATGCTGGGCATCATCATCGCGCAGGGCCTGCTCGTGGTGCCGGACCCGTCGGGATACCTGCTGTTCGTCATTCCGTCGGTTCTGGTCTCCATCGCCTTTGCGCCGATCCTGCTGTCGATCTCGCCCACACCGGCGTTCGAAAGCACCAAGCGGATGACGCTGGTGGAGCTGTACAAGACCTCGCCTTTGGGCTGTGTCGGCATGTTCCTGATGGGCAGCGTCTTTGCGGCGCAGTTCGGGATGGCAGCGGTCTATGCCACCGAGGCCGGGCTGAGCATCGGGCAGATCCCGATCTTCACGGCGGCGTTTTATGTGGGCGCGCTGCTCTTCCAGTATCCGGTCGGCTGGCTGTCGGACCGGTTCGACCGCCGCGTGCTGATTGCGCTGTCGGCGCTGATTGCGGGGCTGGCGTCGCTGATGGGGATGTTCCTTGGCGGGTATTTCTATGTGCTGGTTGCCGCCGCCTTTCTGATCGGGGGGCTGTCGAACCCGCTCTATTCGCTGCTCATCGCCTATACCAACGACTTCCTGCAACACGAGGACATGGCGGCGGCCTCGGCCGGGCTGTTGTTCGTCAACGGGGTGGGGGCCATCGCGGGGCCGGTGATCATCGGTTATGCGATGCAGGTCATGGGCCCGCCGGGATATTTCATCCTGCTTGCCTTTGTTCTTCTGACCCTGACGGGCTATGCGTTCTACCGGATGACCCAGCGCCCCGCACCGTCGGCCGAGGACACCATCGCCTATCAGAGCATGATGCCCACCGCGTCGCCGGTCACGGTTGAATTTGCATCCGAATGGGCCATCGAGACCGCCGAGGCGGAAGCTGAAGCGCAGGACAAGAGCGACGGCAAGTCAGAGACCGGCGTGAGCTGAGCGCGCCACCGGCGGAAATTCGCTCTATGTGTCGCTCCTGACATCAAAATTGACTGTTTCGCGATTCGTTTCTTGAGTAGCGTCATTCAAACTCGCGTTGGGCATGCTTATTTTCGGCAGGTTCACGGGAGGCTGCGCGTTGGATCGGGAGGCAGGGATGATCACGCCTGAAGAGGTATTGGGGTTTTGGCTGGACGAGGTCGGGCCGGAGGGATGGTACAAATCCGAAGAGGCGCTGGATCAGGCGATCCGTGACCGGTTCGGCGCGGCCTGGGAGGGCGCGATGGAGGGCCGTCACGCGCTGTGGCTGACCTATCCGAGCGGCGCGCTGGCCTATATCGTCCTGCTGGACCAGTTCCCGCGCAACATGTTCCGTGGGTCGGGTCGGGCCTTTGCGTCGGACAGGATCGCGCTGGCGGCGGCGAAACAGGCCATCAGCAAGAATTGGGATCTCAAGATCGACGAACCCGCGCGGCAGTTCTTCTACCTGCCGCTCATGCATTCCGAGAACCTCTGTGATCAGGATCGCTGCGTGCGCCTGATGCTGGAACGGATGCCGTTGCACGGGGCCAGCAACCTTCTGCATGCCCGTGCCCATCGCGAAGTGATCCGCAAGTTCGGCCGCTTCCCCTATCGCAACACTGCGCTGGGCCGCAATTCGACCGCGACCGAGACGGATTACGTGAGCGGTGGTGGTTACGGCGCAACCGTGGAAGAGCTGAAAAAGGCGGGGTGATCCCCGCCTTTCTGCTATCCTGACCTTTGCTTGCGCGGGATTACTTCGACGCGGCGAAGATCTTGTCGATGTTCTTGCCAAGTGCCGCGTTGAACTCTGCATCCGACTGTTGCCTGGACAGGCCTTCCGCCAAGGCGCGCGAGAAGCTGGCGATCATCTTGGGGTTCCGGGCCAGCCGTTCGCAGGCGTCATCGGTACTGTAGCCACCCGACAGGGCCACAACGCGCAGGACGCTGGGGTGATCGGCCAGATCGACATAAAGCCCGTCTTCGGTCGGAATGGTGAGTTTGAGCATCACCGGCTGGTTGCAATCGAGATTGTCGAGATGTGCCGTGATTTCCTGTTTCAGGATCGCCTCGGCCTCGGCCTTGGTGGGGCTGTTGATGTCGACTTCGGGTTCGATGATCGGCACAAGGCCCGCGTTGCAGACGGTTCGGGCGACCTCGAACTGCTGGGCGACCACGGCCTTGATGCCGGCGGCATTGGCTTCGTGAATGACCGAGCGTTCCTTGGTGCCGAAGACGCCCATGGCCTTGGCATCGGCAAGCAGCGCCTCAAGGCCCGGCATCGGCTTCATGATCTGTGCGCCGTTTGCCTTGTCCTCAAGCCCCTTGTCGATCTTCAGGAACGGCACCACGCCGCGCTTTTCCCAGAGGTAGGTGGGTACCGGCACACCTTCGACCGTGTCGCGCATGGTGCGCTCGAACAGGATCGCGCCCAGCACCTTGTCGGAGGTGAAGTCAGGCGCGGTCATGATGCGGCAGCGCATTTCGTGGATGAGGGCGAACATTTCCGCATCGCCATTATAGGCGTCTTCTTCGATGCCGTAGAGGCGCAGCGCCTTGGGGGTGGACCCGCCGCTTTGGTCAAGCGCGGCGATAAAGCCTGCGCCGGTCTTGATGCGGTCTGCCATTGCGGTGTCGGTCATGTGAAATCCCCAGTCTGGAAAGGTGTGGTTGCGGTTGTCCTAGATCAGCCTTTGTCAAAAAGATAGAGGTTCGCCAGACGGTTAGCGCTAACCGTTGCTGTCTGTGGCGGGACTGCGCCGAGGCTGCGCCCTCAGCCAGATGCCATCGCGGGCGCGCACGGTGAGATGGGCGACGGGTTGGGGCGTTTTGCCGGGAACGGGCGCGACCTCGACCGCACGCAGCAGCAGCGACAGCAGCAGCGGGCCCTCGGCCATCGCAAAGCCCGCGCCGGGACAGACGCGGGGGCCTGCGCTGAACGGCATATAGGCGTCGCGGGCGGATTGGCGGGTGTCGTCGGATTGCCAGCGGGACGGGTCGAAGGCGTCGGGATCGTTCCAGAGTTTCGTGTGGCGGTGCAGGTGCCACGGGCTGAGCACAAGCTGCGCGGCTTTCGGGATGGCGCGTTTGCGGAAGGTCTCGGGACGTGTGGTTTCGCGCACCATCATCGGGACGGGCGGGTAAAGGCGCAGCGTTTCGCGGAACACGTCGCGGCTGATGGTCAGGCGTTTGACCTCTTTCGGATCGGTCAATGCGGCGGCCTCTTGCGCGATGCGGTCCTGCCAATCAGGGGCTGCCGCACAGCAGTAAAGCGCCCAGCCCAAGGCGCTGGCGCTGGTTTCGTGTCCGGCGAGGAAGAAGATCGTGACCTGATCGACCATTTCTGCCGCGGTAAAGCACTGGTCGGTTTCGGGGTCGGGGGTGGTCATGATCCGGGTGGCTAGATCATCGGGCGCGGTGCCGTTTGCGATGGCTTCGCGCCGCTGGTCCACAAGCTGCATGATCAGCGTGCGGATGCGTTTGGCGGCGCGTTTGGTCTCGGGGCGGTGAAATCGGGGGAACCAGCGGGGCAGGGGCACGAAGGCGGCAAGGTTTAGGATCGGCTGGCTGCGTTGGTAGGCGCGGAATTCGTGGAAGACCGCGCTCGCGATGGCGTCTTCGATGGGGATGGAAAACAGCGTGCGGAAGATCACGTCGGCGGCGGCGTGGCTGGCGATTTCCTCGATCTCGATCTCTGTGCCTTGGCCGATCTGGTCCAGCACACGGGCCACCATCGCCTGACCGGCGTCCCACATGGCGGGCAGTGACTGCGTGAGGCGTCCACGCTCGAAAGCCGGGTCGATGATGCGGCGCTGGTGGTCCCAGACGGGACCATTGGTCAGGAAGACCGATTGGCCCAAGAGGGGGCGCAGACCTTCTCTGATGCGGTCGGATTTCGGAAAATCGCGCGGTCGGTCGCGCAGGATGGTCTGCACCAAGCCCGGATCATTGGCGAGGTAGGAGCGAAAGAACGGCGTGCGGAACTCGGCCATCCACGCGCCGTAAAGCCGTTCGGGCTGGGCCGACAGGATGTCCTGCCGGAACAGTTTAAGATAGCGCAAGAGCGACACGCGGTCGGGGCGCGATATGGGCTTGGGCGGGATCACGGGGCGGTGTTCGTGTATTTCGACACCGGCACGTCGATCCGGCTGGGCGAGGGCGCGCGGGTGGCATAGCGCTGGCCAAGGGTGCGCGGGCCTGCGGTGATCTGAAAGTAATCGTAGTCGAGCGGGTTCTCGAAGGCGCAAAGATACTGGAAATGCAGCTTGAAATACTGCCGCCGCTGCGCTGTCCACCGCTCGGGCGCCATCGTTCTGGAAAACTGCGCCGAGAAAACCACCGGCCATTGCTTGTCGAGGGTGGCAACACCCGACACGCCCACGGGGTCACAGAGGGGAAAACAGCAGCCGTCGCCCTGGGCCGTGACATCGATCCAGACGATGTCGTCCTGTTCCGACATTGCTTGCAGATCGCGGCGCAACTCCCATGCGTCGGGCAGGAAAGACACCATGGGGATCACATGGCCGATGCTGAGGAAGGACAGCGCAGGGCGCGCGGGCAGGTTGGGGGTGGTGCGCAGGATGTCGGCAAGGATCGACACGGCGAGATGTGCGCCCGAGGAATGGCCGACGACCAGCACCTCGTCATAGTCCTGAAGCAGGGCGGTGCCGATGATACCGCGGAATTCGTCCAGCCGGGTTTGCAGCGCGGGCGGGGTTGCGCCTTTGTGGCCTGCGGAAAAGGCGTAATCGTGCATCAGGTAATAGGCATAGATGCGGCGGTCCTGCGCTTTGAACCAGCGCAGCACAAGCACAACGATGGCGAAGAACGGTGTCCAATAGAGCAGCGATGTGCCCCAGTTAAGGACCGCACCGGGGCCGATGGCCCAGAGGATCGCGGCCCCGAACAGGGTGCCGAGGCCCCAGCCCACCAGATGTGCGGCCAGGAGCGCCGCCAGCAGTTGCAGGATCAGCACGCCGATGGGGTAGAGGGCTGCGGCCAGCGGGCCTTTGGGAAGCACGGCAAGTCGGCGCAGCGTGCCGCTGGCGATATAAATCCAGCTTGTGCGGATCAGTTGCCAATAGGTGCCGGGGATGCTGTTCGACATGCTGTCGCGCACGATGTCGGACCAGAGCAGCACTTCGAATTCGGCGGTGACGCGGGTGTCGTCGATCAGGGCCGAGGCGTGCCAGCCATAGGTGCCGTCCTGCAGGCTGGCCTCGACATGCAGACCGTAGCCCGAGATCTCGGCCTGCTTTGCGCCTTCGGTACGGTACAGCTCCCGATACCGGCGGGGCGGGAACGGGTCGTAGCCGGGAATGTAGAACACCTTGCGGCGGCGCACGGTCTGGGGCGAGGCGGGCATGGGCGGACTGCTCTTGCTTTTGGGCGAGTGTAACAGTGCCGCAGAAATGCGCCAAATGTTTGGTGCCCGTCTGGCGCGGCGGGTGGTTCCGCCGATCCGGGCCGGCGGAACCGATCATCGTGCCGTTACTGCGAGTCTTCAACGACCGCCGGAGCGGTCTCTTCTGCGGTCGAACCGCTGCCCCACAGGTCGAACCCCCAGACAGCGGCGGCGATCAGTGCAGCCAGAACCGCTGCACCGCCACCCCACGCCCACCAGTTGGTGACCTTCGGGACCGTGATGTTCATCGACATGGGAATGCCTCTTGGTGTCATCCGTTGCGGAAACGCCGGTTATTCGGCGGGTTTGACGATCAGGTTGGCCTCGAGCGCGGCCGTCAGTTCGGCCTCATCCACCAGCCCATCGGTGCTGGTGTCGATCTGCGCAAAAAGGTCTTCCGTGAGGTCCGGGTAAGCAACGACCATTTCGTCGAACGACACGAGGTTGTCCCCATCGGTGTCATATTCCGAAATCGCTGCAAACGTCGGTGCCGCGAACAGAGCGGCAAGCATTGCACCAACTGCTACACGACGCATTTCCATCGTCTCCTTCTGTCTGATGTCAGAGGCCCATCCCCTGACGCGCTGCTGAAATTGGAAAGGCCGGATTTCGCTTCAAGAGAGGGCTGAAATCGCTCACAAAAATGTGTGGGCATGGTGAGCATTTGACCTGCGGGACGGGCTGTGGCGACTTTCGGGATTGTCGTTCGGCGTCCTGCTGCTAGGTCATGGGCGACTGCCGAGCGGCCCGGACATCGGGGCGTCGGATGCAGGATCACCACCGGAGTTTCCATGATCGACATTCTCAACATCGTTGCTGCCATTCTGACCATCGCCTTTGGAGGCTTCGGATTTCTGGCACCGAAGTTCACGGCAGGTGTGCTGGATCTGGCACCCACGGGGTCGAACATGGGGTTGTCGGAGATGCGCGCGTCGGTGGGCGGGCTGTTTGTCGTGCTGGGGCTGGCATGTCTCTGGATCGGGTCCCCCATAGCCTATGCGATGATGGGCTTTGCCTATGCGGGCGCTGCGGCGGGGCGCGGGCTGTCACTGGTGCTGGACCAGCCCCCGATGCCCAAGGCGCTGGTCTATTTCGCGATCGAAGCCGTGTTGGCGCTGTGGCTGATCTTCGCCAATCTCTGATCGTTCAGGGGCTGTCCCAGTAGCGTCGGCGCTGTTCCCAGATTTTTTCGCCGATCAGGCAGTCGGTCGGGTCAAGCTGCACCGATTGCGCGGGAATGATCTGTGCCTCGGGCGGGTTTGACACCATTTCCAGCACCAGCTTGCGCTGCACCGCTTCGGCGAAATCGTCCCAGTCGAAGACCGGGATGACAAAAGACCCCGGCCCGCCGATGACGCAGCTTTCGTAGTAGATTTCGAGATTGTCGAGATGCCAGGTGGTGTCCATGCCTTCGCGGGTCAGAAGGGGCAGCCCGTTGATGATGATGCCCTGCGCCAGCACGGTGTCGCGGGCAAGGGCGACATTGCGGCCCTGATTGTTCGGGCCATCGCCAGATATGTCAATGACGCGCCGCAAGCCCTTGTATTCGTTGCTTTCGATCAGCCGTGCGCCAAAGATCAGCGCTTCGGAAATCGAGGTGCGGCGCAGCGCGGGGTCAAAGCGCGACGTGAGGATCTCGGCAAAGGCGTCAAGGTCTTCGCGGGTGTGCAGAAGCCGCCAGTCGATCACGACTTCCTGTGTGCCGGCCCATTCGACATAGGTGACGGCGACAGTCTGCAGCAGCCCCGATTGCAGAGCGGCAAAGACCGCGTCCGAGCGCAGTGCTTCGGCGTACCCCTTGCGCTGAATCTCAAGCTCGCGTTCCGTCATCGACCGGGACACGTCGACCATCAGCACCAGTTCGAGATCGACTTCAATCTCTTCAGCCTTGGTGTCGGGCGGGAACACGAGCGCGACCGCGATCAGAAGGGCAAGGACGGCTTTCATGCCATCAGCATGCCCAACCAATCACGGTCGGTCCAATCACAAGTTGTGTGACGCCCGGTCAAGCCGGGGTTCAGCGCGATTTCACCGGGCAGGTGTTGATGCCGAGGATCGAATAAAGCGGGCAGATGCCGATCAGGCCGGTGGCCAGCGGCACGATGCCGATCAAGCCCCACATGGTCTGCGGTCCGATAAAGACAAGCGACAGCAGGACAAGGCCGACAATCACTCGCAGCGCGCGGTCGATGGTTCCTTCGTTCTTGGTCATGATGGGTCTCCTTTTCATGCTCCTGAGGGGAGACTAGCAAAGGATGCGTGCGTCGGACGGTGACAGAGTCACCGTGGATCTGCGGCAATCTGTTCCAACGCACGTTTATCCCGGATGGCGATGCCGTCAGGCAATTGTGCGACCACGCCTTTTTCCGCGAATACCGCCAGCCGCCGGGTGACATAGGCGCGGCCCGAGGCGGTTTCGGCGGCCAGTGCGGCATGGGTGGCATGCACAATGCCGCTTGTGTCGGCCAGCCGCATCAGTGCCTTGGCCAGCCGCGCGTCAAAGCCGGTGAGGGCCACGTCTTCGACCAATTGCTGGTATTCCGAAAAGCGCAGCGCCACGGAACTGAGCACTTTCTGGCGGAAGGTGGAGTCGGTCTCCATTTGCTGACGGAACTGGCTGGCGGGAATCAGCGTGCCTTCGATGTCCGTCTCGACGATGCCTTCGGCGCCGTAGGTGTGGCCGTCCACGAGGCAGGAAAAGGTTTGCAGGCAGACCTCGCCGGGACGCACGCGGTAAAGCACCACTTCCCGCCCCGACGCGCCGGTCAGCATCACCTTGATCGACCCTTTCGTCAGGTCGAGAAATCCGGGGCACTCCTGACCGGGCTGGAACAGGGTCTGTCCCTGTTGGGCGGTAAATAGCCGGGTCCCCGTCACGGCAAGCCAACCACAACGCCGTCGCGGATCACCTCCGGGTCATAGGCCTTGCGGGCAAAGACCTCGCGGACCATCGGTTCGAAATGGTCGAGAGGGTGCATGGGGTAGTCGGGGTCAAACGACGACTGGTCCCAGCGTTCGCAGAAATCGGCGCAGGACTGGAAGCAGGGGTGATCCTTGAACCGGTCGCGCGCGTTGCGGTCCCAGCCGTAATGGTGGCCGTAATACAGCATCTGGAAGATGCCATGATGTTCGACAACCCACGCGACCTCCCAGCGGACGAAGGGGCGGATCACCTCGGCGGAAAAGCGGTCGTGGTTCTGCGGGGCCAGCCCGTCGCCCACATCATGCAGCAGGGCAGCCACGATCCAGTCGAGGTCGGCACCATCGTTTTCCGCGCGGGTCGCCGATTGCAGCCCGTGCTGCAGACGGGTGATGCGATAGCCTTCGAGGGTGGTTTCGCCCTGACGGCGCAACTCGTCAAGAACGCGGTCCGGGGTGAGGGCAAGATACGGTTTTTCCAGCTTTTCCAGAAGCTCGTAATCTTCCTTGGTGCCGTCCTTCATCTGGGTGAAGGACACGGTCTGAGTTTCGGTCATCGGCATGATCCCTTGTGCTTGGCGCATCATGCGCCAGCTTGTGCGGTTACGCCAGATGCCCCTTGAATTTGCGCCGCAAAACCCCGATATTCCGGATGTCCCTTCGGGGACTATGGACATAAACGCGCGTTCAATAAGCGGCTCGGACCCGGGGGCGGTACCCGGCGGCTCCACCAACACCCTGTCATTTGCAGGACCATGGGGCCGAAACAGGATCGACGAACGTCTAAACACGTTAGCTTTGTCCCGGTGAGATACCACCGTTATCGGTTCAAACAGTATAGTTGCAAATGACAACCATGCTCCGGTGGCAATGGCTGCGTAAGCAGTCGGACCTACCGATCTTTAAGCCCTTGCGCCTAGCAGCGTAAGGCGGGGTTCGCAGGCACCTGGCAACAGAAGCCTGCATTTTCAATTCAGTATGGATCGATCTTCACCTATCGCGTGAAGTCTGTGATAACGGCGGTTCCCGGTGGAGTCGGCCCGCGCATGGCCGCAAGTTCGGCGCTGGCCCCCGACAGCGTGACCTTGCGCGACACCATCGGGCGGATGTCCACCTGACCACGTTCGATCATGTCGAGCAGGGTCGGGTATTTCCAGGCGGGCATCCCACGTGTGCCGAAGAACGAGAGCTGCTTGCCGTAGATGCCCCGCATGTTGACGCTCATCATGCCGGTTTCGCCCGCAGGCATGCCGACCTGAACGTGACGGCCGAGGATGCGCAGGCAGTCGATGGAGGCATTGGTCGTGGCCTCGATTCCCAGCGCCTCGATCGAGACATGGGCACCGCCGCCAGTGATGTCGTGAATCGCGCTGGCGACGTTTTCGGTCGTCGCATTCACTGCCGCATCGGCACCAAGGCTTTTGGCGTGGTCCAGCTTTTCATCCACCACGTCGACCACAACGACCTGAGCGCCCAGCATCTTGGCCAGAAGCATGGCGGAGAGGCCAATCCCCCCGGTGCCGTGGATGGCCACCCATTCGCCCGCGCGCACATTGGCGCGGTCGGTCAGCGCGTGCCAGGCGGTTGTCACGCGGCAGCCCAGACCGGCGGCGAGAGCGGGGGTCATCGACGCTGGCAGCGGAACGAGGTTGTGATCGAACGGCACCGCCACCAGTTCGGCATAGGCGCCCGGCGTGCCGAAGCCCGGCACGATCTGGCTCGGGCAGGTGTTGGAGACGCCGGTCTGGCAGGCGGGGCAAGAGCCGCAGGCCAGGATGAAGGGCGCGATCAGGCGGTCGCCCACCTTGTGCTTGGCTTGCGCCCCGGCCTCGACGACCGTGCCGCAATATTCGTGGCCCAGGATGTCGCCCGGTTTGACCTTGGGGTGTTCGCCGGTCCAGCCGTGGAAATCCGACCGGCAGACACCACAGGCCTCGACCTTGAGGATGACGCCGATTTCGGGGCAGGCCGGGTCGGCCACGGTTTCGATGGACAAATCTTCGTTGAACGCCCGGATCACGGCTGCGCGCATTTTGGTCTCCTCCCTCTTTGGGACGCATATGAATCCGGCGCTGAGCGAAGATCAAAGAGAAAATCATCGTGGCGGGATCCGGGATCACGCGTCTTTTCCTTGACCTTGCCGGGGTGGGCGGGGTCACTTGGGCCAATGATGTGGCGAAGTCTTCTTGTCTGTCTGTGTCTGGCGCAACCGGCCCATGCGTGTCGGACCGCGTTGATTCTGGCGATGGATGTATCGCAATCCGTCGATCCGGGGGAATACCGGCTGCAGATCGACGGGCTGGCCGCCGCGCTGCGCGATCCCGAGATTTCGGAGATCCTCGTACGCGATCAGGTGGCGCTGAGCGTGATCCAGTGGTCGGGCGTCGATGCGCAGGAGGTGAGCCTTGACTGGACGCAGATGATTAGTCCCAGCCATGTGGAGCTGTTTGCCTCTGCCGTCGAACGGCTGCCGCGCGCGTTTCTCATGTCGAACACAGCCCCTGCCGAGGCGATGCGCCACGCCCTGCGCCACTTCGACCGGGGTCCGGACTGCACGCGGCGGATCATCGACATGTCGGGCGATGGCACCCCAAATGCGGGTGGAGAGGTGCGACAGATGCGCCGTGCCGCCGAGCGGTCGGGGGTCACGGTCAACGGGCTGGCCATCGAAGGGCTGGGACGGGCGATCACCAATTTCTACCTGCGCAACGTCATAACCGCCGATG
This sequence comes from Alphaproteobacteria bacterium, assembly GCA_030428355.1. Classification (GTDB taxonomy): domain Bacteria; phylum Pseudomonadota; class Alphaproteobacteria; order Rhodobacterales; family Rhodobacteraceae; genus Marivita. Next base: position 23,394 of record JAUIBL010000025.1, read on the forward strand.
GATTCGTCGAAACGGCCCGCGGGCACAGGGATTATGCCCGTGCGATCCGCCGCAAGATCCTGCGCGAAATCAGTTCGGTCTTCGGCTGACGATTTCCGGCGCATTGGTGACTTTGCGTCAAGCGTGGCCTTTCGTTTTGAATTTTATGCAATATGATCGGGACAGACTCGGGAGAGAACGGCGATGACGACTGGCATCAATTATGGCAGCCTGATGCATCAGGCCATGCGCGGCCTGATCCGCACCGTTCTCGAGGACGTGCAACGCGACGGTTTGCCCGGCGATCATCACTTCTTCATCACGTTCGACACCGGCCATCCCGATGTGGAAATCGCCGATTGGCTGTCGGACCGGTATCCCGGTGAAATGACCGTGGTGATGCAGCATTGGTTCGACAATCTGGATGTCGGGGAAGACGGCTTTGCGGTGACGCTGAATTTCGGCGATGCGCCCGAGCGTCTTTATATTCCGTTCGACGCCATCCTGACCTTTGTCGACCCGTCGGTGGAATTCGGGCTGCGCTTTGAAAGCATGGAAGGTGAGGGGCCGGAAGACGGGGCGCTTGTGCCGGCGGCACGCCCGGTGCGCGAACCCAAGGAACGCCCCAAGCTGAAAGAGGCGGACAGCGCGGAAGCCGGGCGCAAGAATGCCGAAGTGGTCAGTCTGGACACCTTCCGCAAATAACGCCTGCGCCAGTTTGACAATTGCTCTGGTTGTCGGTTGCGGCTAAACGGCATGCAACTGCATACCGAGGAGGCCCAGATGGCTCAGACCCGCACCGAATCCGACAGTTTTGGCCCGCTTGAGGTGCCGTCCGAAAAGTACTGGGGCGCGCAGACGCAGCGGTCGATCATGAACTTTCCCATTGGCTGGGAAAAGCAGCCCATCGCGATTGTCCGCGCCCTGGGTGTGATCAAAAAGGCCTGTGCGCAGGCGAACAAGGCGTCCGGCGACCTGGATGCGCGTCTGGCGGATGCGATCATTCAGGCTGCGGGTGAGGTGATCGACGGCAAGTTCGATGACAACTTCCCGCTGGTGGTCTGGCAGACGGGGTCGGGCACCCAGTCGAACATGAACGCCAACGAGGTCATCGCGAACCGCGCGATCGAAATTCTGGGCGGTGTGATCGGCTCGAAAGACCCGGTGCATCCGAACGACCACTGCAACATGGGTCAGTCGTCGAACGACACCTTCCCGACGGCGATGCACATTGCTGCCGCGATGATGGTGCGCGACACGCTGCTGCCGGGGCTGGAGAAGCTGGCGGCGGGACTTGAGCAGAAATCCGAAGAATTCAAGGACATTATCAAGATTGGCCGAACACACACTCAGGACGCCACGCCGCTGACACTGGGGCAGGAGTTCTCGGGCTACGCGCATCAGATCCGTCAGGGCATCGCGCGGGTGAAGGCCTGCCTGCCGGGCGTCTACGAGCTGGCGCAGGGCGGCACGGCTGTGGGCACGGGCCTCAACACCAAGAAAGGCTGGGGCGAGACCGTGGCGGCGAATATGGCCGAGATCACCGGTCTGCCGTTTGTAACCGCTCCCAACAAGTTCGAAGCGCTGGCCGCGCATGACGCGATGGTCTTCATGTCGGGCGCTTTGGCGACCGTGGCAGGCTCTTGCTACAAGATCGCCAATGACATCCGCTTCCTTGGCTCTGGCCCTCGGTCTGGTCTGGGCGAGTTGATCCTGCCGGAGAACGAGCCGGGATCGTCGATCATGCCGGGCAAGGTGAACCCGACACAGGCCGAGGCGCTCACGCAGGTGGCGGCGCATGTCATGGGCAATGACGCGGCGATCAAGTTCGCAGGCAGCCAGGGGCATTTCGAGCTGAACGTCTACAACCCGATGATGGCCTATAACCTCTTGCAATCCATGCAGCTTTTGGGCGATGCGGCGGACAGCTTTACCGAGCGGATGCTCTTGGGCATCGAGGCCAATGAGCCGCGCATCGACAAGCTGATGAAAGAGTCGCTGATGCTGGTGACGGCGCTGGCACCGACCATCGGCTATGACAACGCGACCAAGGTCGCCAAGACCGCGCACAAGAACGGCACGACCCTCAAGGAAGAGGCGATTGCGCTGGGCTTTGTCGATGAAGAGACCTTTGATCGGGTTGTGCGTCCCGAGGACATGATCGGTCCGAAGGGGTAAGCCGTTTCGAAACGGCTTGGGACGCGATTTCGAAATCGCTTGGGCAAGGCCCTTTCAAGGGCCTTGCGTCGCTCTGCGGGGGGCTTATCCTGAGCGCATGAGCAGCGTCACCAACCTCAACCAGTTCCGCAAGACCAAGGCGCGCGCCGAGAAGCGCGCCAAGGCGGATGAGAACGCGGTGAAGTTTGGTCGGACCAAGGCGCAGAAAGCGTTGGAGAAAGCGCAGGCCGAAAAGGCCAAGCGCGATCTGGACGGTAAATCCACCACATGAGCAGACGGCCCGTGAAGCGGTCTCTGACGCTACGGGGGCATCGCACCAGCGTGTCGCTGGAAGATGCGTTCTGGCGCGCATTCCGGGACATTGCCGAAGCGCGGGACATGCCGATCAATGCGCTTGCTGCAGAGATCGACGAAGGACGGGACATCGAGGTGGGACTGGCCTCGGCGATCCGGGTCTATGTGCTGGCGTGGTATCGGGATGGGGCGGCATCACCCGGCGGGGCCGGGTGATCTGTGTGTGAGATCCTCGGGTCGGGCCCGAGGATGACTGTTTTGTGGGTGGGTTACCCCATCACATTGTGCTCCGGGCCATAGGGGAAACCGGTGATGTTGGTGGCCCCATCCTCGGTCACCACCAGAATGTCGTGCTCGCGGTAGCCACCGGCCCCTGCCGTGCCTTCGGGAATCCAGAGCATCGGTTCGATGGAGACCACCATGCCCGGCTCCAGCACCGTATCGATGTCTTCGCGCAGTTCCAGACCGGCTTCGCGGCCGTAGTAATGGCTGAGGATGCCAAAGGAATGGCCATAGCCGAACGAGCGGTATTGCAAAAGGTTTTCCTGCGTAAACAAGCGGTTGATCTCGTCGCAGATCTGGGCGCAGGAGATGCCCGGCTTGATCAGGCTGAGGCCCAGTTCGTGGGCGGCGACATTGGCGTTCCAGATGCGGAGGCTTTCAGCATCCGGCTCACCGAGGAACAGCGTGCGTTCCAAAGCGGTGTAATAGGCCGAGATCATCGGGAAGGTGTTGAGGCTCAGGATGTCGCCGTATTGAAGCTGCCGCATCGTCACCGGGTTGTGTGCGCCGTCGGTGTTGAGGCCGGACTGGAACCAGACCCATGTGTCGCGCATCTCACTGTCGGGGAAGCTGCGGGCGATTTCCAGTTCCATCGCGTCGCGGCCTGCCATGGCGACGTCGATCTCGCGGGCACCGGCCCGGATGGCATCGCGGATGGCATAGCCGCCCACATCGGCCACGCGCGCGCCTTCGGTGATGAGGGCGATTTCGGCGGGGGATTTGACCATGCGCGAGCGCATCGTGTCGGGGGCGATGTCGATCACCTCGGGGGTGTTCAGAAACGCATCCAGCGTGGCGCGGGCGGCGAGGGTCAGGTGGTCGCCTTCGACACCGATGCGGCGGCCTGTACCGGCCAATGCGGCGACTGCGCGCCAATAATTGTTGCGCTCCCAATCGGTGTAGATGACGTTGTCGCAATGCGCGCGCCGCCACGGCTGACCGCCATCGATATTGGCGCTGACGGTGGTGCAGGTGTCGTGGGTGACGACAAGGCCGTAGGGACGACCGAAGCTGCAATAGAGAAAGCCGGAATAATAGGCGATGTTCTGCATCGAGGTGAGCAGCACCGCATCCAGATCATGGCGGGCCATGATCGCGCGCAGGCCCGCGATGCGCTGGTCATATTCGGCCTGCGCAAAGGGCAGGGTGGCCTTGTCGCCATTGTGGCAGGTGAAGGTCTGGGGACGGTTGGGGGTATCGAACATAGTCAAGTCTCCGAGCATCTGCCGGGACTTATGCAAAACGCCCGGCATCACATCCGGGCGTTCAGGACGATACGCTTTCCTGGGGAAAGCTTGATGTGGGTCTTGCTCCGACGACGCCATCGTCGGCACATCTGGGATTTGGATGGCGAAACGGGGCGAGTCTGTCAATCGGTTTTGGTGACGGGTGCGTGAGATCACGCACCCTGCGGTTCAGAGGCGGCGGTTGATGGCGACGGTGCCCAGCAGCATGTCGGTCAGGCCCTGCCCGCGTTCGGTGAGGAACATCATCGCGATGGAGATCAGTTGCAGCGGGAAGATGGCCATCGACACGGTGTAGCCCAGCGTGTGCATGAACGCCTGGCTGAAGTCGAAATGCTCGCCGCGGCTGTCGCGGAATTCGATGGACATGAGGCGCATGCCCCATGTGGCCGACCGCCCGGTGATCGTGGCCACGCGGTAGATGAAGCCGGTGACGAAGAACAGAAACGGCAGGAAGAACAGTCCGACGAAGGCCGTCATCACCACCACGGGCACCAGCAGGGCCGCGATCAGAACCGCGTCGATCAGCCAGGCCAGGCCGCGCTTGATCGTGACACTGTCGTAGAATTCGGGCTGAACCATCGGGTCGGGCAGGTTGGGATAGGTGTCAGAGGCGTACATTGTCGGGAACCGGTCCTTCACTGAGAGAGGGGTGTGGCCCCGATATGGGGCCACGGAGAGCGGGTACAAGGATCAGGCCTCTGCGGTTTCGCGGCTTTCCTTGGCGGCTTTGGCGCGGTCGTCCATGAACTGGTCGAACTCGGCCTTGTCCTTGGCGTCGCGCAGGCGCTTGAGGAAGGCTTCGAAGTTTTCCTGCTCCTCTTCGAGGCGGCGCAGGGTTTCGGCCTTGTAGGCGTCGAAGGCCGAGTTGCCGGAGGACCGCATCGCGGTGAAGCCCGAGGACATGCGGCGGCGGCTGCAGGATGAATTAAACATGCGTTTGCTCCAGATCATGTAGGCAAGAAGGGCGAGGCCGACCGGCCAGAAGAAGATAAGGCCAAGGACCATCGCGGCGATCCAGGCGCCTTTGCCTTTGTTGTCCAGCCACGCCTCGGCGCGGGAAAACCAACCCATGCGGGCCGGAAGAGATGCGGGGGCGGCGATCGTACTCATTTTCAACTCCGTTGTTTGCGTGATGTGAATGTCTTTCACATTGAACAGATCGGAGTTTGTGCGACTCTTTGCAAGAGGAAATGTGAATGTTTTTTACATTTACTTATTTTATGAGGTGAAATCAAATATTTGCGCAGCGCAAATTTCTGGAAGCAGGGCGGGATCAAGCGGGAAAACATGCCGTGGTGTGCCCGCTGCGGCCCAGATCACATCGAACTCCAGCAGGCGCGGATCAAGCCAGGCGCGGATCGGGTTCAGGTGTCCCACCGGGGACACGCCGCCGATGGCAAAGCCGGTCTGGGCGCGGATCAGGTCTGCATCCGCCTTGCCCAGGGGTTCGCCCGCGCAGGCCGAGGCTTTTGCCGAATCGACGCGATGGCCGCCCGCCGTCAGAAAGAGCACCGCATCGCCGCTGGTTTCTGCGCGAAAGATGATGGATTTCGCGATCTGGTCGAGGTGACAGCCCACGCTGTCGGCGGCCTCTTGTGCGGTGCGGGCCTGTCCGACATCGCGGATGTCCGCAGGCAAACCGAGCGTTTCGAGGGCGGTGCGCACACGCGCAAGGCTTTTGCTCATCGGGCGGAGTCCTTGGTTTCGGGAGCCTTGGTTCCGGGGTCTTTGGATCGCCGGACTGTCATAAGACACCGGGCATATGCATAAAAGCTGAGATTGCCCATTGTGCAATCGACATCTCTGCCGTTAAAGTGGTGGATAGCCCAATCCTTTTCCGGTTTCCGAGCCTGGACAGGGGGCACAAGAGTTTCGCTGCTCTGAGCGTCGGCAAAACGTCCTGAGTTCAGAGCACGCTGGTACGGCCCGCAAGGCCTTCTACAAATACCTGAGGTTTATCCGAACATCAGGTCCGTAACGGATGCAGTCACAGGTGTGACATGCGTCGGAGAAGAAACGCGATGAAACGCGCGCAGGACATGAGGCCAGAGCAACGGGGCAGTTCGCCCCGGCCAGCCGCTGCGCACGCACTCGCCATGACAAGACACATCCGATCCCGGTTCCTTCCTGACAAGAGGGGGCTGCGGCGGCTGTGCGCACGGAATTTATGCCCAAGAAAATGCTTATCGATGCCACCCACGCGGAGGAAACCCGCGTTGTGGTGGTCGACGGACACAAGGTCGAGGAATTCGACTTTGAATCCGAAAACAAACGCCAGCTTGCTGGCAACATCTATCTCGCAAAGGTAACGCGGGTCGAACCGTCGCTGCAGGCGGCGTTTGTCGACTACGGTGGCAATCGCCACGGCTTCCTTGCGTTTTCGGAAATTCATCCCGACTACTATCAGATCCCGGTCGCCGACCGCGAAGCCCTGATGGAAGAAGAGCGCGCCTATGCAGAAAGCCTTGCGCGCCGCGAGGATGAGGACGAAAAGCCGAAGGCGCGGCGTGGTCGCAGCCGCAACCGATCCCGCGCCGCCAAGGCGGAAGGAGAGGATGCCGTCGCCACCAAGGAGATCTCGGACGACATCTCGGGGATGGAGACCATCGACCTGACGGAAGACGACGACGACGGCGAAGGCCTGTCGCCGATGGAAACCGTCGCCGAAACGCCGGTCGAAGAACCCGACGAGATGACCGAGGCCCCGGCTGCCCTGCTCGATGACGAAGAGGACGAGGACGAGGGACTCTCCGAGCCTGCAGACCGCGATGACAACATCGAGTCCGTGGCCGATGACGACACCCACGAGGACATCCGCCCGGCGCGCAAGCCGCGTCCGAAGCGGTACAAGATCCAGGAAGTCATCAAGGTGCGCCAGATCCTTCTGGTGCAGGTCGTCAAGGAAGAGCGCGGCAACAAGGGTGCGGCGCTGACCACCTATCTGTCGCTGGCAGGTCGGTACTGTGTTCTCATGCCGAACACCGCGCGCGGCGGTGGCATCAGCCGCAAGATCACCAACGCGCCGGACCGCAAGAAGCTGAAAGAGATCGCCAACGAGATCGACGTGCCCAAGGGCGCAGGTCTTATCATCCGCACGGCGGGTGCCAAGCGCACCAAGACCGAGATCAAGCGCGACTACGAGTATCTTCAGCGCCTGTGGGAGCAGATCCGCGAACTGACGCTGAAATCCATCGCGCCGGCGAAGATCTATGAAGAGGGCGACCTGATCAAACGGTCGATCCGCGATCTCTATAACCGCGACATCGACGAGGTTCTGGTGGAAGGCGAACGCGGCTACCGCATCGCCAAGGACTTCATGAAGATGATCATGCCGTCCCACGCCAAGAACGTTAAGCATTACGTCGACCAGATGCCGCTTTTCGCGCGCCATCAGGTGGAGTCGTACCTGTCGGGCATGTTCAACCCGACGGTGCAGCTCAAGTCCGGCGGCTATATCGTGATCGGTGTGACCGAGGCGCTTGTGGCGATCGACGTGAACTCGGGCCGGGCCACCAAGGAAGGCTCGATCGAAGAAACCGCGCTCAAGACCAACCTCGAGGCCGCCGAAGAAGTGGCGCGTCAGTTGCGTCTGCGTGACTTGGCGGGTCTCATCGTGATCGACTTCATCGACATGGACGAGCGCAAGAACAACGCCGCCGTCGAAAAGCGCATCAAGGACAAGCTCAAGAACGACCGCGCGCGGATTCAGGTGGGGCGGATCTCCGGCTTTGGCCTGATGGAAATGTCGCGCCAGCGTCTGCGCCCCGGCATGATCGAGGCGACGACCCAGCCCTGCCCAAGCTGTCACGGCACCGGTCTGATCCGGTCGGATGACAACATGGCGCTGCAGGTGCTGCGCCAGATCGAGGAAGAGGGCGTGCGCCGCCGCTCGCGCGAGGTTCTGGTCAAGTGCCCGGTCTCCATCGCCAACTTCCTGATGAACCAGAAGCGCGAACACGTGGCCCAGATCGAAGCCCGCTATGGCATGTCTGTGCGGATCGAAGGCGATGTGCATCTGGTCAGCCCGGATTTCAGTATCGAGAAGTTCAAGACCGCAACCCGCGTGGTGCCCGAACCGATGCCCGTTGTTTCTGTCGACATGTCTTTGATGGATCAGGTCGATGAGGATGCGGCCGACGAAGAGGACGAGGACGAGGATCAGACCGAGGCCGAGGCCGTTGCAGCCGAGGCGGATGGTGAGGACACCAAGCCCAAGAAGCGCCGTCGCCGGTCGCGTCGGGGGGGACGTGGTCGCAATCGCAACCGCGACCGTCAGGACGAGGGCGATACAGCAAACGAGGACGGTGAAGCGGACGGTGACGCAGAAGAGCTGTCCGAGGCCGAGCCGTCCGAGGCCGAGCCGGTCGCGGCTGAGACGGTCGCCGAGCCTGAGGCAGAGGCCGCAGAGCCCGAGGACGCCCCCGCAAAGCCCAAGCGCAGCCGCAGCCGGTCGCGCAAGAAGACCGAGGACGTTGCGGCCGACGCGGCACCTGCCGAAGAGGCAAAGACCGAGGAGGCCGCGCCCGAAGTGGCGGACGAGGCCCCCAAGAAGAAACCGCGCAGCCGCTCCCGCAAGAAAGCCGATCCCGAGGACGACACCACGTCCGAGGCGGCGTCCGACACCGGGGCCGAAACGAAGGCCGCGCCGAAGAAGGCCCCGGCGCGACGGTCCCGGGCGAAGAAGCCTGCCAAGGCGGAAGAGCCCATCGCCGTGATCCCGACCGAGGAGATCGCGCCGGTTCCCGAACTGGCGCCCGCCGAGGCGATGGAAGAGGCTGCTGCCGCGCCCGAGCCGGACGCCCGAGCCGAGGTTGCATCGCCTGAGACCGCAGTGCCCGAGGCAGCGGAACCCGTGACTGAAGCGCCCGTCGCGGTCGCGGAGCCGGAACCTGTCGGCGCCGAGGCCGAAGAGGCTGACAGTGCCAAGAAGAAACGCCGTGGGTGGTGGTCTCTGGGCCGATAAGCCGCCACGTCGATGACAGCAAACGCCCTCGTGTCCCGCACGGGGGCGTTTCGCGTTCCGGCCTCAGGCTTTCCGGATCACCCAGAGCATCGCGGTGTCGCGTGCTTCGCTGCTGAGCAGGGTGTGACCGGCTTCATTGCAGAAATGCGGGATGTCGACAATGGCCGCCGGATCATCTGTCAGCACATGCAGGTCGCTGCCCGATGGCAGCGCCATCAGACGCTTGCGCGCCTTGAGAACGGGCAGGGGGCACAGAAGCCCGGTGGCATCGAGATGATCGCTCATGTGCGGGATGTATTCCGCTGCGCCTGTGCTGTCCACTGGCTTGGCACAATCATGTGACCGCGCGTCGCGTGACAGGGCGTCGGGCTTGGCGTATGTCGGGATCATGTTGGAATTCCAGATCATCGACGCCGCCCTGTTCCCGGCCATGAGCATCGCGCTGCTGGCGGGGGCGTTGTCGTTCCTCAGCCCCTGCGTGCTGCCCATCGTGCCGCCCTATCTGGCCTATATGTCGGGTGTGAGCGTGGCGGATATGGAGCAGGGGGGCTCGGGGCGGCGCAAGGCGGTGATCTCGGCGCTGTTCTTTGTGCTGGGCCTGTCGACGATCTTTATCCTGCTGGGCTTTACAGCCTCGGCGTTCGGGGCGTTTTTCCTCGAATACCAGACCCAACTGGCGCAGGCGTCGGGGGTGGTGGTGATCCTCTTCGGGCTGCATTTTCTGGGCGTGTTCCGGATTCCGTTTCTGGATCAGGAAAAGCGGCTCGAGGCCGGGGATCACGGTGGATCGGCGTTTGGTGCCTATGTTCTGGGGCTGGCCTTTGCATTCGGCTGGACGCCCTGCATCGGACCGCAGCTTGGCGCGATCCTGTCTTTGGCGGCATCCGAGGCATCGGTCACGCGGGGCACGGTTCTTCTGGGGGTCTATGCGGCAGGGCTGGGTATTCCGTTCCTACTGGCGGCGATGTTCATGACCCGGGCCATGGGGCTGATGAACCGGATCAAGAAGCACATGCGCAAGATCGAACTGGCGATGGGTGGGCTGCTGGTGATCGTCGGCGTTGCACTTGTTACGGGTGCGTTCACATCCTTCGCGTTCTGGCTGCTTGAGACCTTCCCCGGACTGGCGCTGCTGGGGTGAGGCGGGTCGATCCTTCGAAGGATCGACCGACATCCTTTGAAGGATGTCACCCCTCGGATCGGTGACCGTCCTGCCACATCCTTGAAAGGATGTGGCCAAAACCCTTTGAAGGGTTCAGCGGGTGGCGCGGGCTTTGAGGACGGATTGGCCCAGCGTGATCGTGTAGGCTTCGAGTGTTGCCAGCGCCCGGTCCACCGAGACCACGTCGCGGATCTCGAGACCGGCCACGATGGCGCGGTGCAGCTCGATGATCTCGGCCCGGCTGCGGGCGGTGAAGGTGATCATGTTCATCAGGGGCTGCATCGCCTCGACGCTGCCGGCCAGATGATAGCTGAGCACTTCGTTGCCCGCGCAATCGACCAGCGCCCGGTGAAAGGCCACGTCCGATGCGCAGAACGCCTCGTCGGTCAGGTCGGGCGCGGATTGGGTGTCAATCTCGGCGCGCATGGTGTCGAGCAGGGCGTCGGTGCGTCGTTCGGCGGCAAGGGCGGTGCAACTGCGCTCCAGCGCGTAGCGCGCTTCGCAGGCGACCTGAAAGCTGATCGCGTTCATGCCCAGAAGCAGCGTCGAGGTCGTGACCTGCTGGGCGCGGGCTTCCTGATAGGACAGGTGATTGATGAACGCCCCGCCGAATGCGCCGCGTTCGGTGCGGATCAGCGATTGCGCGGCCAGCCGTTTCAGCGCCTCGCGCACGGTGGCGCGGGACACGCCGTGCTGGTCCGCCAGTTCCGCCTCGGAGGGCAGGCGGTCGCCCACAAGCAGGCGGCCGTCGACAATCGCGGTGCGGATCGCATCGGCGATGGTGGCGGACAGGCTTTTTTCCGGTTCGGCATTTTTCATTTGTCAGGCATTTAAATGTCTGACAATTATTTTGGCAAGCCCTGAGTCGTGGGCCGGGAGGAAAATCACATGCTCGCAGACCGGATCAGACAGATGAGCGCGCCGCATTGGCTGGCTCTTTATGGTCTGGTCCTGCTGTGCTGGCTGGTTCTGGCCCTGATGGCGGTGCCGCCCGACCTGCGCGATGTGGCGCGGGTCTTCGGAGGCGATTTCTGGGAGGCGTTCTGCACCACGACCCCGGACGCGGCCGGGTTCCTGCGGCTCTGGATCATGTGGGGTCTGATGTCGGGCGCGATGATGGCGCCGACCGCCCTGCCTGCGCTGGCCACCTATGACGATCTGGGGCGGTCGACCGAGACGGACCTCGGCGCATTGCTGGCGGGGTATCTGGCGGTCTGGCTTGGATTTTCGGCGCTGGCGGCGGGATTGCAGATCGGGCTCTTCAGCCTTGGCTGGGTCAGCGCCTTTGGTGACAGCCGGTCGGCGCTGCTGTCCGGCGGGCTTCTGGTGTTGGCCGGGGCCTATCAGTTCAGCGCGCTGAAAGAGGCCTGTCTGGCCAAGTGCCGGATGCCCCTGACCTTTTTCATGGCGCATTGGGACGAGGGCGCATGGCGCAACGGGCTGCGGCTGGGGGCTGTCTGCCTTGGCTGCTGCTGGGCGCTGATGCTGCTGGGCTTTGTCGGCGGTGTGATGTCGCTGGGCTTTATGGGGCTCGCGACGCTGGTGATGACGTTGGAGAAATTGCGCGCCGGGGCCTGGATCACCCGGCCTCTGGGGGTGGTCCTGATCGGGGCCGGTCTTGGTGTGGCGCTATTGGGATCGTAAGGGAGAGATGCGATGAGTGACCGATTGGACGTGGCGGAAAAGCTGGACAACCGCCATCCGGCCGCAGGGCGGCGGGAGCCGGAAATCCAGCCCTGGGCGATCAAGGGAGAGCTGATCCTCAACTGCAACTGCACGGTGTTCTGCCCCTGCGTCGTCAGCCTTGGCAAGCACCCGCCCACCGAGGGCCATTGCCAGACCTGGGGCGGCGTGCGGATCGATTCCGGCCATTATGGCGATATTGATTTTTCAGGTCTGAACATCGGTCTCCTGATCGAGATCCCCGGCATGATGAGCCGTGGCAACTGGAAAGTGGCGCTGTTCGTGGACGAGCGCGCGGATGATGCGACCTTCGACGCGCTGGTCAAGGTGTTCAGCGGTGCCGCCAAGGGCACGACGGGCCTGTTCCAGGTTCTGGTGGGAGAGTTCCTTGGGGCCGAGCGTCAGCCCGTGACCTATGAAACCGAGGGCAACACCCGCCACATCACGGTGGGGCGCAAGATTCAGGGGATCGTGCATCCGGTAGGCGGCAATGATCCGTCAAAGGATCTGGTGATCACCAACACGCAATACTGGATGGGGCCGGACATCACCGTGGCCACCGCCACCAAGGGCAAGGTGCGCGCCTATGGGCGGGTCTGGGATTTCGATGGCCGCAGTGCCGAGATCTGCCAGATCGATTGGCACGGGCCCAAGTAAGATGCGGCTCTTCCCGGAATATTGCGTGTCGATGGCGCGGTATAATGCTTGGCAAAACAAGCAGTTGCGGGCAGCGTTCGACACGTTGTCCGAAGCCGAGCTGCGCAAGGAACGCAAGGCGTTTTTCGGGTCGATCTTCAGCACGGCGAACCACATTCTCTGGGCGGACCGGATGTGGATGGCGCGGCTGGGTGTCGGGGAGGCTCCGGACGGGGATCACCTGACGCTGACGCCCACCCCGGCGGTCTGGGCCGGGGAGCGGTACAGGACGGATGCGAAGCTTTTGCATTGGGCGGACAGCCTGCATGCGGTCGAGTTGAAGGGGGATGTGGCATGGCGCTCGGTGATGGCCGGGCGGGATTTCACACATTCGTTCGATCTGTGTGTGATGCATCTGTTCAATCACCAGACCCATCATCGCGGGCAGATCCACGCGATGCTCACGGCGGCGGGAGCCGAGGCGCCCGTCACCGACATTCTGTTCATGCCCGAAGACGGGCCCTGGTTGTAATTTTCGGTCTGCTGGACGGCGCTCGCGCGGTGCGCGTCGCCCCGCCCACCATCCCGAGTTCTGTGCATGAGGTGTGCGCATGGCTCTGATTTCTCCGTCCCGGCGGGTGCGCCGGACCCCGTTCTCGGATGGCAATGAGGCCGCCGGGGTCAAGGCCTATACGGTCTATAACCGGATGCTTCTGCCGACGGTGTTCCGGTCGGTTGAGGAAGACTACCGCCATCTGAAAGACGCGGTGCAGGTCTGGGACGTGGCCTGCGAGCGGCAGGTGGAACTGCGCGGTCCGGATGCCGGGCGGCTGATGCAGATGCTGACCCCGCGCGATCTGCGGTCGATGCTGCCGGGGCAGTGTTATTACGTGCCCATCGTCGACGAGACCGGGGGCATGCTCAACGATCCGGTGGCGGTGAAACTGGCCGAGGATCGCTGGTGGATTTCCATTGCCGACAGCGATCTGCTTTATTGGGTCAAGGGTCTGGCCTACGGGTTCCGGCTGGATGTGCTGGTGGACGAGCCGGATGTGTCGCCGCTGGCCGTGCAGGGGCCGAAGGCGGACGACCTGATGGCGCGGGTGTTTGGCGATCAGGTGCGCGACATCCGGTTCTTCCGGTTTGGCATGCTGGATTTCCAGGGGCGGTCCTTGGCAGTCGCGCGGTCGGGCTATTCGCGGCAGGGCGGGTTCGAGATCTACGTCGAGGGCAGCGATCTGGGCATGCCGCTGTGGCATGCGCTGATGGAGGCTGGCCGCGATCTGGATGTGCATGCGGGTTGTCCCAACCTGATCGAGCGGATCGAGGGTGGATTGCTGAGCTACGGCAATGACATGACGGACGAAAACAAGCCGCATGAATGTGGCTTGGGCAAGTTCTGCAACACCCAGACCGCGATTGGCTGTGTCGGGCGCGATGCGCTGCTGCGGGTGGCGCAGGAGGGGCCGATCCGGCAAATCCGCGCCATCGAGATCCATGGCGACCGGGTGCCTTTGTGCGACCGGCCTTGGCCTTTGATGGCCGGGGAGGTGCAGGTGGGGCAGGTGACCAGTGCGGCGTGGTCGCCGGATTTCGGCACCAACGTGGCCATCGGTATGGTGCGGATGACCCATTGGGATGAGGGCACCGATCTGGACGTGGTGCTGCCGACCGAGGTGCGTGCGGCGCAGGTCTGGGAGACCTTCTGGGTCTGAGCGCGTTGAGAATTGGGGAGTGAGGGGCCAGCCCCTCACACTCCCCGGAGTTTATTGGCAAGATGAAAAGGAGCACGGCATGTTCAAGGCATTGATGGTGCGCAAGGATGAAGAGAGCGGCAAGACATCGGCGGCGGTGGAAGAGATCGGTCTTGATGATCTGCCTCAGGCCGAGGTGACGGTGTCGGTCGAGTATTCGACGGTGAACTACAAAGACGGGCTGTGCATCGGGCCGGGCGGCGGGCTTGTCCGCAAGTATCCGCATGTGCCGGGGATCGACTTTGCCGGGACGGTCGAGGCGTCGGATGATGACCGCTACAAGCCCGGTGACAAGGTTGTGCTGACCGGCTGGCGTGTCGGTGAGGCGCATTGGGGCGGGTATGCCCAGAAGGCGCGGGTCAAGGCCGATTGGCTGGTGCCGCTGCCTGAGGGCCTCGACACGCGTCAGGCGATGGCTGTGGGCACGGCGGGCTTTACCGCGATGCTGGCGGTCATGGCGCTTGAGGATCACGGCATCAAGCCGGGTCCGGTTCTGGTGACAGGCGCTGCGGGTGGTGTGGGGTCGGTTGCGACGGCGATCCTCGCCAATCTGGGTCACAAGGTGGCGGCGGTCACCGGGCGGCCGGAGCAGGCGGCCTATCTGGAGTCGCTGGGTGCGACGCAGATCGTTGCGCGGGAAGAACTGAACGAGACCGTGAAGCGGCCGCTGGAATCCGAGACCTGGGGAGGCTGTGTCGATGCCGTGGGTGGCGCGATGCTGGCGCGTGTGCTGGGTCAGATGGAATATGGAGCGTCGGTGGCCGCCGTCGGTCTGGCGGGTGGTGCCAACCTGCCCGCGACCGTGATCCCGTTCCTGCTGCGCGGCGTGAACCTCTTGGGCATCGACAGCGTGATGCAGCCCTATGACAACCGCGTGCGGGCCTGGCAGCGGATCGCAAAGGACCTGCCGATGGACAAGCTTGACGCGATGGTGACACCGGCAACGCTGGCCGATCTGCCGCAGCTTGGGGCGGATATTCTGAAGGGTCAGGTCAAGGGACGCGTTGTTGTCGATGTGGCAGCGGGGTGACCTCGCAGCTTCGCAAGAGGTTGTCTGAAAGCGACATTTTGCAAACATGAACGTCGAGAAGATCCAATAATCATTGAGATTTTCGACGCAGAGAGATGTCGCAAAAGCGACATGATCCGCCGTTCCGGTTTGCATCGGGGCGGCGGTTCCGTTTAGGCTTGGGACATGTCGCCCGAATGCGTGGCGGCGCGTGGGGGCGCAGTGGCATCGATACGTGGCGGGATCACCTGCCCGGACCTGTGCCCCAAGACCAGCGTGCAGGACGCGCTGGCAGACCAAGCAGGAGGGACGACGTGTTCAATCGTATCATGGTGCCGGTGGATCTGGCGCATGTGGACAAGCTCGAGCGGGCGCTGCGCTGCGCGGCGGATCTGGCGCAGCATTACGGGGCGACGCTGGTCTATGTCGGTGTGGCGGCGGCCACACCGGGATCGGTGGCGCATACACCGCAGGAATTCGCGCAGAAGATGGCGGATTTTGCCGCCGGGCAGGCGCAGGCGCGCGGTGTGACGGCCGAAGGGCTTGCCCTGACAAGCCACGATCCGACCACCGATCTTGATCCGACGCTGCTTCGGGCGATCGAGGAGACCGGTGCGGATCTGGTGGTCATGGCGAGCCATGTGCCCAACCTCACCGACTATATCTGGCCGTCCAATGGCGGCACCGTGGCCAAGCGCGCCAAGGTGTCGGTGATGGTGGTTCGTTAGGCTTTTCGCGGAACCCGTGGCCGCGTTTTGCGTTCTGTCCGGGTGTCCACAAGAATAATTCAACAAAAGGGGACGGTTGATGACCGATACTTCAGCAAGTCAGGGAATACCTGAGCCAGAGGGGTCTTCCCAGATCATCGAGACCGATTACGAGATCGGTCAGGACAATATTGAAACCCGGATCGGGCCGTTTGGGCTTGATATTCACAACCCGGTGTTTGTCGTCTCGGGCGCCTGCATCATTGCCTTCGTGTTCTACACGCTTGCTTTGCCGGAACAGGCAGGGGCCGCGTTCAGCTGGATGTTCAGCGCCGTGACCAAAGGCTTCGACTGGTTCTTTCTGAGTGCCGCCAACATCTTCGTGCTGTTCTGCCTGCTTCTGATCGTGCTGCCGGTTGGATCAGTGCGCTTGGGCGGGGCGGAGGCCACGCCGGACTATTCCTATATCGGCTGGTTTGCGATGCTGTTCGCGGCGGGCATGGGCATTGGCCTCATGTTCTACGGCGTGTCAGAGCCGATGAGCCATTTTGCGTCTTCCATCGGGGGCACGGCTGCGGAAGACGGCGCACGGACTGACTGGGCGCCTCTGGGGGCCGCTGCCGGGGATGAACAGGCGGCAATCCGTCTGGCTTTTGCCGCAACGATTTTTCATTGGGGCCTGCATCCTTGGGCGATCTATGCGGTGGTGGCCTTGGCGCTGGCGCTGTTTTCCTACAACAAGGGTCTGCCGCTGACGATCCGGTCGGCCTTTTATCCGATCCTTGGCGACCGTGTCTGGGGCTGGCCGGGGCATGTGATCGACATTCTGGCGGTGTTCGCCACGCTGTTTGGTCTGGCGACCTCGCTGGGCTTTGGTGCGACGCAGGCCAATGCGGGTCTGAATGAACTCTTCGGCGTGCCGGTCGGGTCGACCACCGAAGTGATCCTGATCTCGGTCATCACGGCTGTTGCGCTGATTTCGGTGGTGCGCGGACTTGATGGCGGGGTGAAGGTGCTGTCGGAGATCAACATGGGGCTGGCGGCGCTGCTGTTGCTCTTCGTGCTCTTCGCCGGGCCGACGATTGCGATCCTGACGGGGTTTGTCGATTACCTTGCGGCCTATCTGACCTATCTGCCGGCGCTGTCGAACCCGGTGGGCCGTGACGACACCAATTTCATGCAGGGCTGGACCTCGTTCTACTGGGCGTGGTGGATCAGTTGGTCGCCGTTTGTGGGCATGTTCATCGCCCGGGTGAGCCGGGGCCGGACGGTGCGCGAGTTCATCATCTGCGTGCTGCTGATCCCGTCGCTGGTCTGTGTGCTCTGGATGTCGGTCTTTGGCGGTGTTGCGATCCAGCAGGTTGTGCAGGACGGCTATACGGCCGCACAGGAAGCCCCGCTTGAGCTCAAGCTGTTCAAGATGCTGGACGGGCTGCCGCTGGCGGCGATCACCAGCTTCATCGGGATCATTCTGGTAATCGTGTTCTTTGTAACCTCGTCGGATTCGGGGTCGCTGGTGATCGACACGATCACGGCGGGGGGCAAGGTGGACGCGCCGGTGCCGCAGCGGGTGTTCTGGTGCATCTTCGAAGGCGCCGTGGCCATCGTGTTGCTGCTCTCGGCGGGTGGGTTGCAATCGTTGCAATCCATGGTGATTTCCACCGGCTTGCCCTTCACCATCGTGCTGCTGGCGATGTGTGTCGCGATCTGGAAAGGCCTGCAGGCCGAGCGCCGCGCGCTCTGATCTGATCGCGGTCGAGAAATCATCCGCCCCGGCTCTGGTCGGGGCGGGTTTTTTATGGCCTAGTGGCGCCGTTTGCCGAACCTGATCGGTGTGCTTTCTCTGAGGAATACCAAGACCATGCTCGATATTGATTTCGTGCGTTCGAATTTTCCGGCGTTTTCCCAGCCTGCGCTTGAGGGGCAGGCGTTTTTCGAGAACGCGGGGGGATCCTACACCTGCCGGCAAGTGATCGACCGGCTGACGCGGTTTTACCACGAGCGTAAGGTGCAGCCCTATGCGCCCTATGCGGCGTCGCGTCTGGGTGGGGAAGAGATGGACGAGGCGCGGTCGCGGCTGGCGGCCTTGCTGGGGGTCGAGACGGACGAGGTGAGCTTTGGGCCCTCGACCACGCAGAACACCTATGTGCTGGCGCAAGCCTTTCGGCAGTTCATGAAACCGGGCGAGGCGATCATCGTCACCAATCAGGATCACGAAGCGAATACCGGGCCTTGGCGGCGGCTGGCGGACGCGGGGATCGAGGTTCGGGAATGGAAGGTGGAGCCGGATACGGGACATCTGGACACGGAGGATCTGGAAAACCTGTTGGACGAAAATGTACGGCTGGTGTGTTTTCCGCATTGTTCGAACGTGGTGGGCGAGATCAATCCGGTGCTGGAGATCACCGCGATGTGCCATGCGGCGGGAGCCTTTGTCTGTGTCGATGGGGTCAGCTATGCGCCGCACGGGTTTGTCGATGTAGGCAACCTGGGTCCGGATATTTACCTGTTTTCCAGCTACAAGACCTATGGCCCGCATCAGGGCATCATGGTGATGCGGCGGGGCTTGGGCCAATTGCTTCCCAATCAGGGGCATTATTTCAATGCAGGCACGCTTTACAAACGCTTCACGCCTGCGGGTCCGGATCATGC
The DNA here is from genome assembly GCA_030428355.1 of Alphaproteobacteria bacterium. Classification (GTDB taxonomy): domain Bacteria; phylum Pseudomonadota; class Alphaproteobacteria; order Rhodobacterales; family Rhodobacteraceae; genus Marivita. The sequence goes on from JAUIBL010000025.1 coordinate 41,940, forward strand.
GCAGGTTGCGGCCTGTGCCGGGATGGCGGATTACATGGACGCTTTGGCGGCGCATCACGGGGTGTCTGCGCGCGGGGTGCATGATGTCATGCGCGCGCATGAGGTGGCGCTCCTGCAGCCGTTGCTCGATGCGGTGAAAGACCGGAATTCCGTGCGGCTCATCGGCCCCTCCGAGGCCGCCTCGCGTGCGCCGACCGTGGCGCTGGCGCTGAACCGGCCCGGCGAAGAGGTGGCGGCGGACCTGGCGCAGCACGGGGTGATGTGTGGCGGCGGCGATTTCTACGCGGTGCGCGCGCTCGAGGCGATGGGGGTGGACATGGACAAGGGCGTGCTGCGGCTGAGTTTTGTGCACTATACGTCCGAGGCCGAGGTGACCAAGGCCATCGAGGCGTTGGACTCGGTTCTTTAGGGGGCGCTGCCCCCGTCCGCCTGCGGCGGACTCCCCCGAAGTATTTGGCAACCAGAGAAGACAGGACCTGCGTTTGACCTTTGACGCGGCGCGGCTAGGTCGCGCGGAAGCAAAACGGCGAAGGGCAGGGCGATGACATCTCCGACACTTGTTTGGATCCGCAGGGATTTGCGGCTGAGCGATCACGCGGCCCTGGTGGCGGCGGTGGAGCGCGGTGGGCCGGTGATCCCTGTGTTTCTGCGCGACGATCTGGTGGACGGTCTGGGCGCTGCGCCGAAATGGCGGCTGGGCCTTGGTGTCGGGCATTTTGCCGAAGCGCTGCAGGACAAGGGCAGCCGGTTGATCCTGCGATCAGGCGATGCGCGCGAGGTCATTCCGGCGCTGGCCAAAAAGATCGGCGCGGGCGCGGTGTACTGGCAGCGCGCCTATGATCCGGCCTCGGTCGAGCGGGATACGGATGTGAAGGCGGCGTTCAAGGATTTGGGGATCGAGGCAAAGAGCTTTGCCGGGCATCTGATGTTCGAGCCATGGACGGTCGAGACCGGGCAGGGGACCTATTACAAGGTCTATACGCCGTTCTGGAAATCGGTGCGGGATCGGTCGGTCGGGGCACCCTTGTCGGCGCCATCATCTTTGCCCGCACCAGACGCGTGGCCCGAGAGCGAAGCGCTGGAGGATTGGGCGCTTTGGGCTGCGATGAACCGGGGTGCGCATGTGGTGCGCCCCTTTGTGCAGCTTGGCGAGCAGGCGGCGCAGTCCCGGCTGGGGGCGTTCATGGCGTCCAAGGTGGCCGAGTATGACCGGACGCGGGATCTTCCTGCTGTGGATGGGACATCGAACCTGTCCGAGAACCTCGCGCTTGGCGAGATCAGCCCGGCGCAGTGCTGGCATGCCGGGCAGCGCGCGATGCAGGATGGCAAGGCGGGGGCGGAGACCTTCCTGAAAGAGCTTGTGTGGCGCGAGTTTGCCTATCACCTGATGTGGCACACGCCACGCATCCTGTCCGACAACTGGCGCGAGGAATGGCAGGCGTTCCCGTGGAACGAGGACGAACGGCGTGCCGAGGTCAAGGCGTGGAAACAGGGGCGGACCGGTATCCGCTTTGTCGATGCGGCGATGCGCGAGATGTATGTCACGGGGCGCATGCACAACCGAGGCCGGATGATCGTTGCCAGCTACCTGACCAAGCACCTGATGTGCCATTGGAAGATCGGCCTGCGGTGGTTCGAGGACTGCCTGATCGACTGGGACCCGGCGTCGAACGCGATGGGCTGGCAATGGTCGGCGGGGTCGGGGCCGGATGCGACGCCCTATTTCCGGGTGTTCAACCCGGTGACGCAGCTTGACAAGTTCGACAAGGATCGTGGCTATGTCAGCCGGTGGATCGCCGAAGACTATACAGCGCCGCACGACGATGCGCTGTCCTATTTCAGGGCGATCCCGCGGTCCTGGTCGATGTCCCCCACCGATGCCTATCCCGCACCCATTGTCGCACCTGAGGAGGGCCGCAAACGGGCGCTTAAGGCCTACGAGACACGGGATTTCTGACAGCAGGCAGGCGCTGTGGTCAAATTTATCGCAAGATGAACAAAATCCGTGACTTAACGTCCTTTGTATCTTGTCTTTGACCGGGCGGGACTACCTTGGGTTAACACTTGCCTGCCCTGCGTGGCTGTGGCTAGTGTCTCGTGACTTTGACAGCGGAAGACCTGCATGATCCTGACATCGACCGAAACCCAACCCAATCTGCCGCGCTATTTTGCGCAGGTCTTTGCGATGGCGGACAAGCTTCAGAAGGGGCGGATCGATTTCATCCTGCCCGATGGCCGCCATTTCCGGGCCGAGGGAAAGGAGCCGGGACCGGTTGCCGAGGTGCATGTGCACAACAGTGATCTGTTCGCGCGGCTGATCCGCGACGGCGATCTGGGCTTCAGCGATGCCTATCTCGAAGGCTGGTGGAGCACGCCGGATTTGCAGGCCTTCATGGATTTCGTGCATGGCGACAATAACGAGGTCTATGACGGGTTTCCCGGCATGAGATTCGTTCGCTGGTACGAACAATTGCGGTTCTGGATGCAGTCGAATTCCAAACGGCAGGCGAAGAAGAACATCAGTTACCATTACGATCTGGGCAATGATTTCTATTCTCTTTGGCTGGACGACACGATGACCTATTCGTCCGCCCTGTTCGAGACCGGGCAGGAGAGCACGGAAAAGGCGCAGATCGCCAAATACAAAAGCATGGTCGACCAGATGGGCGCGCAGCCGGGGGATCATGTGCTGGAGATCGGCTGCGGCTGGGGGGGCTTTGCCGAATACGCCGCCAAGGAACGCGGCCTAAAAGTTACCGGACTGACCATCAGCGAAGAGCAGTACAAATACGCGGTGGACCGGATCGCCAAGGCCGGTTTGTCGGATCGTGTGACTTTCAAGTTGCAGGATTACCGCGATGAGAAGGGCCAGTATGACGGGATCGCGTCGATCGAAATGTTCGAGGCGGTTGGGCAGAAATACTGGCCGACCTATTTCAATTCGGTGAAGAACTGCCTCAAACCCGGCAAACATGCGACACTGCAGATCATCACGGTCGAAGACTCGCGCTGGGAGATTTACAACCGGGGCGTTGATTTCATTCAGAAATATATCTTCCCCGGTGGCATGTTGCCCAGCCCGGGCGTGCTGCGGCAGGAAATCGAGGCAGCGGGTCTCAAAGTGGCGCAATCCATCGAATTCGGGGAAAGTTACAGCCAGACGCTGCGGCGTTGGCACGAGACCTTCAACGAAAAATGGGATCAGGTGGCCGCGCTTGGATTTGATGAGCGATTCCGCAGAATGTGGAATTTCTATCTCACCTCTTGCGCGGCGACGTTTCATAGCGGAAACTGTGATGTGACCCAGATCACGATCACGAGACCAAGTTAAATGCCCACTGCCGCCAAAGCCGTTGCAGCTCTCTGTCTCGCCGCTTTGGGGTATCTTGCGTCGGAAGTGATCAAGACACTGCTGCCCGCCAGCACGTATTTCGGCAATTTCTCGATCTACAATGCGGTGATCGGCGCGTTTGTCGGCTGGATTGTCGTTGGCACGCGGGCCGGGCGGGGCACAAAAGACGCCATTGCAAATGGGCTGACGGGTGTGGCCGCGCTGCTGTTCTGGTGCATCTTCGTCCATGCCAGCCTCGAGATGTTCGATCTGTCGATGAAGCGGCGGTATGACGGCCCGGTCGAGGCATTCTCGGCGATTTTCGAGATCGGGATCGAATATGCCGCCCTGCTGTGGAACCCGATGATGATCTCCACTCTGCTGATCGGTGCATTGCTGACAGGCTATTTTTCGGAATACGCGGCGCGGCACTGGAAGTAGGCGGATTTGTCTGCGTTGTTCTTTTACGGCACCTTGTGTCACGTGCCCTTGCTCGAGGCGGTGTTGGGTGTCGAGGCAGATGCGCTTTCTGACCGGCTGAGCCCGGCCATTTTGCCGGATCATCTTGTGTCCTGGGTCAAGGACCAGCCCTATCCGATGATCGAAAAAGACGCCGGTGCAGAGGCCCATGGTCTTGTTCTGTCGGATGTAACGGACGAGGAAGAGGACCGCCTGAAGTATTATGAAGGCGCGTTTTCCTATCATCTGAGCGAGATCGTCGTGCAGATGGATCAGGCGTCACGGACGGCGCTGTGTTTTTATCCGATGTCACAGGATCAAATGCGGGGTGCCGAGTGGGTGCTTGCGGATTGGGTGCGCGGCTGGGGGGAAATGGCGGTCGGGGCGGCACGGGACGTGATGGCCCGGCGTGCGCGCTATGATGCGGAAACCGCATCCCGGCTGAGGCCCTTTCTGATGGCCCGTCATTGGTCACGGCAGATGGCGCGCCGGTCGGATGCTCCGACCACACGGCGGTATCGCCGGGCAGAGGGCGATGTCACGGTGCATGACCGGGCAGCCGGGTATCTGGGGTTCTTCGAATTGGCCGAGTTTCAGTTCGATCACAGGCGGTTCGATGCCACCCGCAGCCCGCCTGTCACCCGCGAGGCGTTTCTGGCTTTCGATGCGGCGTTGGTTCTGCCTTATGATCCGGCGACGGATCACATTCTGCTGATCGAGCAATTGCGCTTCGGTCCGCTGTGGCGGGACGATCCGCAGCCTTGGGTGTTCGAGCCGATTGCCGGACTGGTCGACGCGGGTGAAGACCCGGCGGAGACCGCGCGACGCGAGGCGATGGAGGAAAGCGGCTTGCGGCTTGGGGCTTTGGAGCCGATGGTGCAGGTCTATGCGTCCCCGGGGTATTCGACCGAGTTTTTCCATTGTTTTCTTGGCATTGCGAACCTTTCTGAATTCACCGCTTCAAGTGGCGGGCTGGCGTCGGAACACGAGGATATTCGCAGCCATGTGATGCCGTTCGACACCGCGATGGGGTTGGTGCAAACCGGTGAGATCAATGCCGGGCCGTTGATCATGATGCTGTATTGGCTGGCGGCGGAACGCGGTCGATTGCGCGCCTCGGCTTGAGTTCCGCACCCATCGGGCCTACACCCTGAGGAAACACATCTGACGGGGGCACCATGCGTTTTGCAGGCGAACTGGCCGAAGCTGTCGGCAACACTCCTTTGATCAAGCTGCGCAAGGCCAGCGAAGCGACCGGATGCACCATTCTGGGCAAGGCGGAGTTTCTCAATCCGGGCCAGTCGGTCAAGGACCGTGCGGCGCTGTTCATCATCAAGGACGCGATTGCCAAGGGCACGCTGAAGCCCGGTGGCACGATTGTCGAAGGCACGGCGGGCAATACCGGGATCGGGCTTGCGCTCGTGGGCGCGTCGATGGGGTTCAAGACGGTGATCGTCATTCCCGAGACGCAGAGCCAGGAAAAGAAGGACATGCTGCGCCTTGCGGGCGCTGAATTGGTCGAGGTGCCTGCGGCGCCTTACAAGAACCCGAACAACTACGTGCGCTATTCGGGCCGTCTGGCCGAGGAAATGGCGCGGCGCAGCAATGAAGGGGTGATCTGGGCCAACCAGTTCGACAATGTGGCGAACCGGCAGGCGCATATCGAAACCACCGGTCCCGAGATCTGGGCGCAGACCGACGGCAAGGTGGATGGTTTCATATGCGCGGTTGGCTCGGGTGGCACGCTGGCCGGTGTGGCCGAAGTGCTGCAGCCCAAAGGGGTCAAGATCGGTCTGGCCGATCCGATGGGAGCGGCGCTTTATTCCTATTACACCACCGGGGAGTTCAAATCTGAAGGCGGGTCGATCACCGAAGGGATCGGGCAGGGGCGTGTGACCGCAAACCTTGAAGGGTTCAAACCTGATTTCGCCTATCGGATCCCTGATGAAGACGCGTTGCCCATCGTGTTCGATCTTCTGGCCGAAGAAGGCCTGTGCCTTGGTGGGTCGTCTGGCATCAATATCGCCGGTGCGATGCGTCTGGCCAAGGATTTGGGGCCAGGTCATACCATCGTGACGATCCTGTGTGACTATGGCACACGCTACCAGTCCAAACTGTTCAACCCGTCCTTCCTCAAGGAAAAGGGTCTGCCGGTGCCTGCATGGCTGGATGCCGCACCCCTGGACATTCCCAAGGTCTTCGAGGATCAATGACATCCGTTTTCGCAGTGCTTCGGGCCGCGACGTTCTGGCTGATCCTGTCTGTTTCCGCGGTTTTCGCGCAGAGTGGGCAGATCGACTACACGGCGTGGGAAGAGGTCGCAACCCGTGCGGAAACCGCAATCGCATCGGGGGCGGTCTCGACCGAAACGCTCGAAGCGGTGCGGTCGGAAGTGTCCGTCTATCGCGACCAGTTGCTAGGTCTGCAAAATGCCGGCGATCCGCGCATCCCGACGCTGCAATCGCAACTCGCGGCTTTGGGCACGCCGCCCGAGGACGGGACCGAACCCGAGGAGATCGCGCAGCGCCGTCAGGACCTCCAGCGCCAGATTGCGCAACTTCAGGCGCCCGTGCTGCGCGCGCAGGAGGCGTATAACCGGGCCGATGGCCTGATTGCCGCCATTGACGAGGTTGTCCGCTCGCGCCAGACCGAACGCCTGCTCCAGCGCGATGCCGGGCCTCTTGATCCACGCCACTGGGGACCTGCGGTCACCGCCATTTTCGTACCGTTCCATGACATGGCGCGGGATGTCATGACCAATTGGAACAATCCCGTCCGGCGCGAAGCATTCTACGACCAGCTTCCGGCGATCCTGTTTCTGGTGGCCATAGGTGGCGTCTTGGTGTTCCGCGCCCCACGTTTCATCGATCGCATCGGAACGTGGCTGCGCGGCAAGACAAGGCGGGGCACGGGTGTCTGGAGCACACTTCTGTCGCTTCTGGCACTGATGATCCCGACCCTTGGTCTGTTCCTGTTCGTCATTGCCTTTCAGGCCAGCGAGATGCTGGGGGACCGAGGGGCGGAGTTCTTCTTTGTTCTGCCTGTCATGCTGTTCGTGGTGCTGCTGGCGCGCTGGCTGAGCACCCAGACCTTTTCCAGCGATGACGACACGAAAACCATCGCCCTGTCGCAACAACGGCGCACCGAGGCCCGGTACTACGTCAATTCCCTGTCCTGGCTATTGGCCCTGAATCTGCTGTTTGGGTATCTTGTCGATATCGGCGATTGGGCCGACGAAACCCGCGCCGTGCTTGGCTTCGTCATCCATGCCCTGTGCGGCGTGATCCTGTTCCGCCTTGGTCAGATCCTGCGCAAGACCGGTGCACCTCAGGAGCCGGTGGAGAGTTCGGGCGAGGACAGCCTGCACCTGTCCTTCCCGTCCCGACTGGCCCGGTTGGCAGGGCAGGGTGCGATGCTGGTCGGGATCGCAGGGCCCATCCTTTCGGCCATCGGCTATTTCAATCTGGCCGAGGCGCTGATCTTTCCGACCATCGTGACACTGGGCCTGTTTGCGCTGCTGCTGATGCTCCAGCGCCTGATGCGCGACCTCTATCATCTGGTGACCGGCGCGCCGCTTGATGAAACCCAGAGCCTTTTGCCGGTGGTGTCCGGCAGTGTTCTGACGCTTCTCGCGGTGCCGGTCCTTGCCCTGATCTGGGGCGCACGGGTGGCTGACCTCACCGAGCTCTGGTCGCGGTTTCAGGCCGGGTTTTCCTTTGGCGACACGCGGATCTCGCCCACGGATTTCCTGACCTTCGCCTTTGTCTTCGTCATCGGCTACGTCCTCACCCGCCTGTTGCAAGGGGGACTCCGGGGGTCGGTCCTGCCGAAAACGCGGCTCGACAAAGGCGGCCAGACGGCGATCGTGTCGGGTACGGGTTATCTGGGCATCTTCCTGTCGGTCATCATCGCCATCACGGCGGCGGGCATCGACCTCACGGCGCTGGCCTTTGTCGCAGGTGCCCTGTCGGTCGGGATAGGTTTCGGCCTTCAGAACATCGTGCAGAACTTCGTTTCGGGGATCATCCTGCTGATCGAACGGCCGATCTCGGAAGGCGACTGGATCGAGGTGAACGGCCAGCACGGCACCGTGCGCGACATCTCTGTCCGCTCCACCCGGATCGAGACCTTCGACCGGACCGAGGTGATTGTACCCAACGCCGATCTTGTGTCCAATTCGGTCACCAACTACACCCGGGGCAATACGCTGGGCCGTCTGGTTGTGGATGTGGGCGTGGCCTACGGCACCGATACGCGCAAGGTCGAAGACATCCTTTACAAGATCGCCCGCAATCACGACATGGTGCTGATGAACCCCGAACCCTTTGTGCATTTCAAAGGCTTCGGCGCGGATTCGCTTGATTTCGACGTGCGCATGATCCTGCGGGATGTGACGAAGATCCTTGTGGTGCGCACCGAGATCAACCACCAGATCACCGAAGCTTTCAAGCGCGAAGGCATCGAAATTCCCTTTGCCCAGCGGGACATCTGGCTGCGCAACCCCGAAACGCTCTATGGTCCCCGGACCGCGCCCGAAACGCCCAAAGAACCCGAGGAGCCGACATCGTGACGACGTTCGAAACTCCGCTGTATCGCAGCGACGCCTATGCCCGCGACGCATCGGCCCGCGTGTTGGGCCACACCGAGGAAGGCGGTATCATTCTCGATACCGATCTGTTCTATCCCACAGGAGGTGGTCAGCCGGGTGACAGTGGCTGGATCGACTGGGACGGCACCACCCTCGCCATCGCCACCACCGTCAAAGGCAACGCGGGTGAAAGCGTTCTTGTCCCCGCGGAACCGGCCCGTCTGCCTCCGGTTGGGGCGCATGTGGTGCAAAGACTGGATTGGGAGCGCCGCCACAAACACATGCGGGTGCACACGGCGTTGCATCTTCTGTCCGTTGTCATTCCCCTTCCGGTCACCGGCGGGGCCATCGGGGCCGGGCGCGGGCGGCTTGATTTCATGATGCCCGAACCGCCCGAGGACAAAGATGCCATCGAAGACGCGCTCAATCGCCTGATCGACCGGGATCTGGTTGTGAGCGACGGCTGGATCACTGATGCCGAGCTGGATGCAAACCCGACGCTTGTGAAAACCATGTCGGTGCAACCGCCGCGTGGCAGTGGCCGGGTGCGGCTGGTCCGCATAGGCGAGGGCGATGCACAGGTCGACCTGCAGCCCTGCGGCGGGACGCATGTTGCCCGAACCGGCGAGATCGGACGCGTCGTGTTGGGCAAGATCGAGAACAAGGGCAAACAGAACCGCCGGGTGAACATCGCGCTGGAGGCGTGATGCACCGCGTAGCGTTCCTCGTGATCGGCGGGTTTGTCGTTCTGGTCGGACTGGTGTTGCTCGTGGCGCCGGGCAGCTATTTTCAGCTCTACGCGGTGACATATGTGCCCGGAATGGATTTCCCCGCGCGCCGGTTTGCACCGGCTGTTCTGGCCTTGGGCGCTTTGCTGCTTGTGGCGCGCCGGTTGGATCCCGGACCGTTTGTCGCGACGCTCTGCCTGATCTGCGCCTTGGCATTCCTTGGCGTCGCTGCAACCGGTGTCGCGGCCTGGACCTCCAACATCGCGCGCCCCGCCATTCTGGGCGCAGCCGCGCTGGAGCTTGTGATCGCGGGTGTCTTTCTTGGCCTGTGGGTGCGCCTGCGCAAGCTTTGAGCAAAACTTCCCATCTATCTCAACAATCGCCCTTGCATCCCCCCAACGCTTTCTTCTAAACACCGCCTCGGACAGGTGGCCGAGTGGTCGAAGGCGCGCGCCTGGAAAGTGCGTAGGCGGGAGACCGTCTCGAGGGTTCGAATCCCTTCCTGTCCGCCACTTGCCCCCGCGAAAGCGTTCTCCCGATCCGGCTGCGGCCGGATTTTTCCGTTGTTTTCGAGGGTTATGCGGGAGGGGCTGAGCACCTGCCCCGGTGTCAGAAGGGCCTGAAGAGGTCTCTCAGGGCCTATATTCTCCGGACCTGATGACTGCACCGATTTGGTGAAATTCTTATAAGTCCTTGTAGGAGATAAAGAAAATCCAGCGTCCAAAATTGCTTGGATTGGAGTCGCGTTTGCGTCTTTTGCGACCGGTTTCGGAATTTCTCAGGCCATGGACCGTTCGAGCCTTTGCTTCCGACGCGCCCAATCGGGCATCACTTTGTCGAGAGGGCCGCATCATCGAGTCTCAATGAGGCCGGGGCTGGGAAGCCCCGGAAACCGGGATAGCGACTCACATAGCTCTTTAGTGATGCAGTGCTTCAATGAGGCCGGGGCTGGGAAGCCCCGGAAACTTACCGTCCTGACCAACCGCATCGGGGATTGCGGCGAAGCTTCAATGAGGCCGGGGCTGGGAAGCCCCGGAAACAAGCCATTGACGTGATTATTTGTGCATTGGATATTATGCTTCAATGAGGCCGGGGCTGGGAAGCCCCGGAAACCCGCCTCGGATAGCCGGGGCGGCATCACCATTATTCAGGGGCTTCAATGAGGCCGGGGCTGGGAAGCCCCGGAAACTTGCCGCAGATCGGCAGGGAGTTTAACCGCGATCACAGCTTCAATGAGGCCGGGGCTGGGAAGCCCCGGAAACACCGGAAGGTAACATGCTCCGCCGGGTAAGGCGGTGTGCTTCAATGAGGCCGGGGCTGGGAAGCCCCGGAAACCCCGTCCGAATGGGCAGAGCGCAGCATCCGAATCCCTGTCGGGCTTCAATGAGGCCGGGGCTGGGAAGCCCCGGAAACAAACGCTGACCGCTTCCGGGCGATCACTGACCAGATGCTTCAATGAGGCCGGGGCTGGGAAGCCCCGGAAACCGAGGTGGTCGCGGACGTAGGCCATCGCGTCGTCCATGCTTCAATGAGGCCGGGGCTGGGAAGCCCCGGAAACGTGAAGATGGACCTGCTTATATTGACCCAGATGGTACTGCTTCAATGAGGCCGGGGCTGGGAAGCCCCGGAAACGCTCGCACTTTGGGACGACCAGATCGCCAGCCTGCCCGCTTCAATGAGGCCGGGGCTGGGAAGCCCCGGAAACCCCGTTCTTCAAACCCATCACGACAGGAGGCCCAAATGGGCTTCAATGAGGCCGGGGCTGGGAAGCCCCGGAAACCTCGACGTGGAGGCATGGCTCTCCCGCAAGGTGGCTGAGCTTCAATGAGGCCGGGGCTGGGAAGCCCCGGAAACTCCCGATCTTGCAGACCGTTCGGACGGAAGCAACGCGCATGCTTCAATGAGGCCGGGGCTGGGAAGCCCCGGAAACCCCAGCACCTTAATCGAATTGCCTGTCACCCCGGCATAGCTTCAATGAGGCCGGGGCTGGGAAGCCCCGGAAACTCTTATATCCTGCCAAGCCTGTACCGATCGGTGTCACGCTTCAATGAGGCCGGGGCTGGGAAGCCCCGGAAACTGCCCGCCATCACATCGTTTGATATTAAGCACAGAATCGCCGTCGGATCGAGCGCTCCGGATCATGGACGGCGGCGTTCTCCGGATGTTCGCACACGAGAGTTGCAGTAATGTCAAAGAGCGGCTATTTTTCAATCTGTTACTAGTTGCGAGCGCTGCCCAGTATTTTTGAAGAACCACAGCCCTCGCATCTCGTCAGGCAGTATGCTTCGGTTGTCAAATCACGATCGCTCGCCGCTCAGGTGAGGCATAGGTCTTTCCTAGTGATTCCACACGTGGTGCGACTTGGTCGACGGAGCCGAGGTCCATTAGGACCACATGATCCTCGGCGTGATGGATGATGCCCTCGAGCCGCGTGGCGAGTTCAGCGCGGCGACGGGCGGTCAGCCGACACTGGAACACAGAAAGCTGAAGCCAGCTTCCATAGCCTTTCATGATTTTGAAGACGCGCCGCCAGCGCTTCTGATCGGCGATGTCGTAGGCAACTATGTACAGGCGTTCTGATGCCATATCCTACCTCGGAATATAATGCGGCATCTGGTCGAGTTCTCCGGTCAGGTGACGGGCCAGAAGGCGGCATTGCACGGCGATCAGACGCCGCATGCCAATGCGGTATCCGAAGAGCGGGTGCGTCGTTTCTTGCGCCAGTCGTCTCTCCCAAGCCGCGATCAACTTGCGACGTCCACTCGGTCTGAGGGCGCAGGAGACGCCGCTAAAAACAAAATCCCCTTTTTCGACTTCGCCGTTGTTGATCACAGTCAGCACTGTGGAATCACACAACACCGGACGGAATGGTTCCATCATATCTAGACTAAGGGAGGGCCGCCCAGGTTTGGGACGATGATAGAACCCTTGATAGGGATCAATCCCGACGGTGACGAGCGCTTCTGTGAACACGCGGACGGCCAGCGCATAACCAAATGAGAGCAGCGCATTCACAGGGTCTGCTGGCGGGCGCCTGTTGCGGACGGTGAAGTCGAAGCCATGCATTGAGGTTTTTTCCGCCACGATCATACGCTCGAACGCGCCGAAATAGAGCGCGGCGGCTTCTCCCTCGATACCCAGTAGCGAATGGACGTTGCCTGTCGCGGGCGTCTTGCGGGCGAGGTGCAAAAGCCGTTCTAGTATGCTGTCGCGGGCCGCGGTTTCGCCCTTCCAGTTGCGGCGCAGGATGGTGCGCTGGTTGCGGATCTTCGCCTCGACCAATCCGGCGGCGAGCCGCAGCGATGCCCGCTCGTCTGCCGCGATTCGGAACTGCGCGGCACGGGCCATCGGATGCTTTGGCCCGGTTCCGACGGTGTGTCCCATCAGCCAGCCGCCTGTCGAATGCCAGCTGGCTGGGATGTCGGCCCGCATCAGGGCATGCAGCGCCTGTGTCGTGACCGAGACGGGTCCATAGATGGCAAGCTCTGAAACATGGATCAGAGGCACTTCGGTCTTCGAACCATCAGCCTCGATCACGAGGGACTCGCCAGACTTGCGGATCTTCGCGCCCGGCGTCTGCACATGCAGTGGCAGTGCCGGATCGTCGGCAGGGTTCAGCGGACGGGGCGCGTACCCCTTGCGGAAGAAGTTTGTTTCGTCGGGTAGGCAGATGCCTGCCAACGAACAGCGGGTGCATTTGGCGCTATCCTCCAAGGGTGGCGGCCTGCGGCCAGAGGCGGCGGCGAGGCGCAGCTCTGAGACCGCGCGCAGCGTCCGAGTACGGAGGTCGTCGTCGATCGCGATGCGCACGCGCTCCCGGCTGGCAGCATACCAGATTGCGGCTTCCTCGACGATATAGCCGTGCTCCTCCAGCAGGATGGTCTGAAGGCACAGCTGGACACGCTCGGGGTCGTAGGCTCCCACCGCTACATGGGGGCGCTTGCCGCGCTTGGTGTCCACGGGAATTGCGGAACGTCCTTCGCCTTCTACCAGATCGAATTTTGCGATCACGCCGAGTGTTTCGGACGAGAGGATGACCGAGCGGGCCTCGAAGGGGGGTGGCTCCTCGGCAGGGTCAGGTAGCGCGTCGACTTTGCGGTCGATACGGGTATGGACGCGGCGACCGTCCTCGGTATCGCCGGTGTCGCCCCATTCGCCTTCGACCCACATCAGATAGGCGAGCCTTGGGCAATAGACTTGCTCGTTGATCATCCGAGCCGGCACCAGCGGCTGATTTCCCATGACAGGCGGCGGGGGAAGGGGGAGTTCCGGTTGGTCACTCATTTTCATACGGTGCCATTTCGAACAGACCACCTCCTTTATGCAGGGTACGGCCCAGCAGGATCGGCCCTGCATGTGCGGTGACAAAGCGGAGCCGCAGTCGTGCCAGCGGTTTTCCGAAGGGTTCCAATATATCAGTCACCTCCACCTGTGCACGGGGCAGATTGCGTCGGTTGAGTTCCCTCAGGGCGTCGGTGATCAGGGCGGAATCGACGCTTTCGCGGCGCGGATGGCGGGTTGCGGCATAGGGTGTGATGCTCTCCCAAACGCGGCTACGCCCTAGCAAGGGATCATCAGCATCGACAGCGTCGGCACGCAGTTCCAAAACACCGGCCTTGCCCGCCCGCAGCACCGAGAAACCCCGCATCGCATCCGCGAGCGTCCTCATGTAGTGCGGTTCGCGTTTCGTCCGGCGGTCGAAACAGTGTGGCGGCACGATCAGAACCCGGTCGCGCGCCAGATCGGCGAGAAAGGCGAGATGTGTGTGGTTTCCACCCCGTAACGGTCCGCCCTCCGTCTCGTGACCCGTGAACCAGCCAGGCAAACTTTCCCGCTCTCGCAGTCTCAGCAGCGCCTGCACACGGGCCATCGCGGCGCGGCGGAGCGCCAGGGCGATCGTTTCCGCATTGGCCCGTGGTTCCAGCCCTGCAACAATGCGGAAGGCGAGCACATCCGGCGTAGCGTCGACCGGCGACATGACGCCTAGGCCGGCAAAGCGCCCGTTGCCAATGACTAGCGGTCCCGCGACCGGTTGCTCGAAGCTCATTCGGACATGCCAGAGTGCGTGTTTGTCGAACCTGCCCGACGTCACGTCGTTACAAGGTGCGCCCCTGGTGCTGAAAGGCTCGCGTTGTACCTCGATGCCGGTCGGTTGCTGGGCTATATTGGCATGGCGCAAGGCTTGACGGACTTCCGCAATGGCCCGGTCCTCCTCGGCCAGGCGCTCCACTCCGGCCTTGGTATCCCCCTGACCGATACGTCTCCGTCCAGCGCCAAGTGCTACCGGGGTTTCAGTCTGCCACAGTGTGCTTGATCGTTCGTAATTCTCTAGCATCTGCCTGTCGTTGGCGCGCACGAGGCTGCCAAGAACCACGCCGTCCAAGTTATGCCAGGTCAACCCGTCGAAGGCCCAAAGCAGAGTATCGCGGCGGATAGGGCAATCCTGAGGAATCTCTACGAGAAGGCGGCGGATGGTGCGATCCACATAATCGGTACCGATGGAAGGGAGTGGAACAAGGCGCATACGAAGCGTCTTGTCGACGGCATCGGCTCCAAGCCCTATGACAAGGCGCTCGAAGGTTTCCGAGCGGTCCGGGAACTCCTGCTTCAAGCGCTCGGCGGCACCGTTTAGCAGTGTCTTCGTTAGTGTTAGCGCTTCACGTGACGGCACCCTTAGGAAGCCTCGCGTCTCGTCACGCAGTTCATAAAGTACCCTATCCGGCGGTGCATCGTAGGACACTTCGCGCGTCAGAGGTTTTGGTGGCTGGCTGAAGGCAAGCTTGCCGTTTAGTCGATTGAACTTTTTGCGGTTCAACGCAAAGCGGCGCTCCAGGCTGCGCAGCGTTCCCGCTATTGGCACGGCCTGCTTTGTGATCGCTGGGCCGGAGGGCAGGTAGTGGATGCCTTGCCCGGAAATTTCGGTGCGCGCCTCCTTCTCCGGTAGGATCTGCGCTGTTGCCCAAGCCGGATCGACACCGCGACCGAAATGATGCAGCCTTTCGGTCAACACGCAGAGCCGTCGCGCATTAGGGCCGTCTTTGATTGGTTTCCAGAGGTAATGTATGGGCGCTTCCGTCTCGAATATCCACGGATGAATGGTCTTGCCGGACTTGGGCGCTTCGATCGGGTCCTTGCCAGCATCCGCATCGTTGTTCGGAACATAGTTTATGTAGCGCTGACCTAGCACGGCTGGTGGTGCGACGATTTCAGGCGGCTGCAGGCGCTCCAGCCATTCAAGCGCCGCCCGCGCGTCTTCTGGCAAGTGCGCGCCGTCTGCTGCCCCGGCGACCAGCGCCTGAAATAGGCGCATCGGTGACGGCGGCCAGTGCCCCGCACCGTGATAGCGCGGCTCGTGAAAGTGGACGGTCAGGAGAAGCGCGCAGGTCACTTCTTCTTGCTCGCGTCTTCCTTCGCCAGCTTTTTGTCAAAGACTAACTCGCGGCTCGCACCTACTCCGAACGTGCTTGCGGCTTTCTGCGCGAAGTCCATGACCTTCTCGTCGTCCAATGAGACCGTCTCGCGCACGCCGTTGCGGCCGACGAGTTCCCATTGTGAGGGTGCGCTCGGGTCTGGTGTCAGCAGGCAGCCGGCACGAAGAAACGTCTCCATTGGTGCGGTCGCTGCGGCAAGAGTTAGACCAAGGATGTAGCGGCGCAAAGCCTCCCCTTTCCCCAGCCTGCGGACTTGCACGAGGTTGACTGTAACCTGCCGCTCGATCGGGCCGCGCGCGATGACGCCGCCATGTGTATTCACGGCGGGAACATGGACATAACCGCGTACGGCAAGCTGGCTACCGGCCTTGCCTTCCTGCTTTTCGCGTTCGGAATCAGAAAAAACATCGAGCGTCGCGTAGTCGAGTGCCGGGTTGAACTGTGCCGACCGCTTGAGAACGTCGACATTTTGCGCGCGAATCACGCTTTGCACGATACGGGGGAGCTTCGCCTGCGTATCGCGGCTGTCCCAAACGCCGAAGATCAGCGAGGTCGGGCCGATCTTCGCCAGTGGTTCAGCGTCGTTGTGCTCGAGGAAAGTGTTGAACGACTTCTGGACCTCCGCACCGAGTTCGGTGCAGCGCACAATCGCGTCGCCGAGGCGGTGCCCGACCTCCAAAAGCAACAGCGGGTCCTTATTGTCGTCGTAGCGGATGGCAATCTGCGGGACGAGCTTCGCCCGCTCCCCATAAGCAAACTCCG
>JAUIBL010000059.1 GCA_030428355.1 Alphaproteobacteria bacterium
GACCCTAGGATCTGTCAGACACGCGATACCGTCATCCTCGGGCGTGACCCGAGGATCTATGTGGGTGGAGGTCCTCGGGTCGGGCCCGAGGATGACGTGAATATCGGAGAAGAAGCGGCGCCGCCCTTTTGGGCCTGACGGCTCTCTCATCTGCCGGGGTGTTCCCCGGGACCTGTGCCCGTGCCAAGGGCCTTCTGAAACCGGTTTCTCATGGTCGCCCCTGACTGGGATCAAGAGAGTGTCAGTTCAAGTGTCGCGGCCTGGGAGTGACCCTGCCCGCTCGATGCGCATCGTGGGTGGGGGTATGCCCTGTCACACGTTAACGATCTGGAAACCAAGCGTACGGTGCCCGGTCTTTCGAAAGACCGGAACTCAGAGCCTTCAAAGGCTCTGGCCCGCATTTTCGAAAATGCGCCCCCGTTTCGAAACGGGGACGCCCTTTGATCCGTCTTGTCAGCCGATGATCGCGTTCAGCGTTGCGGACGGGCGCATCACCGCCGCCGTTTTCGCGGCATCGGTGTGATAGTAACCGCCCAGATCGGCCGCTTTGCCCTGTGCTGCAGACAGCTCGGACAGGATCGCGTCTTCCTTCTCGGCCAAAGCCGCTGCGATGGGCGCGAAATGGGCCGCCAGCTCTGCATCGTCGCCCTGCGCGGCCAGCGCTTCGGCCCAGTAGCGGGCGAACCAGTAGTGGCTGTCGCGGTTGTCCGGCTCACCGACCTTGCGCGACGGCGAGCGGTTGTTGTCGAGAATGCCCTGCGTCGCGGCATCCACCGCCTTGCCCAGCACCCGCGCCTTTTCGTTGCCGCGTGCATCCGCGAGGAACTGCAGGCTTTCCCCCAAGGCGCAGAATTCACCAAGGCTGTCCCAGCGCAGGTGGTTCTGTTCCATCAACTGCTGCACGTGCTTCGGGGCCGACCCGCCTGCGCCGGTTTCGAACAAGCCGCCGCCCTGCATCAGTTTGACGATGGAGAGCATCTTGGCCGAGGTGGCGAGTTCCAGGATCGGGAAGAGGTCGGTCAGGTAGTCGCGCAGCACGTTGCCGGTGACGGCAATCGAGGTTTTGCCGGCCCGGATGGTTTCCAGCGACGCGCGGGTCGCGTCGCGCGGGGCCATGATCTTGAATTTGTCGGCGACGCCCTTGGCGGCAAGGATCGGCTCGACATACTTGATCAGCTCCGCGTCATGAGCGCGGGTTGCGTCCAGCCAGAAGATCGCCTCGCAGTTTTCCGCGCGCTGGCGGTCGATGGCGAGTTGCACCCAGTCTTCGATCGGCGCCTTGCGGGTCGAGGCCGAGCGCCAGATGTCACCGGCTTCGACGGCGTGTTCGTGCAGGACCGTGCCATCGCCAAGGATCATCTTGACCGTGCCGTCATGCGGGATCTCGAACGTGGTCGGGTGCGAGCCGTATTCTTCGGCCTTCTGCGCCATCAGGCCGATGTTCTGGACAGTGCCTGCGGTCGCAGGGTCAAGCTTTCCGGTTTCCTTGAAGTAGGCAATCGTCTCTTCATAGACGGGCGCATAGGAGTTGTCGGGGATCACGCAGTTGGCGTCATGTTCCTTGCCATCCGGACCCCAGCCTTTGCCGCCTGCGCGGATCAGGGCTGGCATCGACGCATCGACGATGACGTCAGAGGGCACGTGCAGGTTGGTGATGCCCTTGTCCGAGTCGACCATGTAAAGCGGCGCGCGGTCGGCGAGGGTTTTCTCGATGTCGGCCTTCACTTCGGGCATGTCGGCGACGCGGGCCATCAGGTCGCCCAGACCCGAATTCGGGTTGACGCCAGCGGCGGCGAGTTTGTCGCCATGCGCGTCGAACACAGGCTGAAGATAGGCCTTGACAGCGTGGCCGAAGATGATCGGGTCGGAAACCTTCATCATGGTCGCCTTGAGGTGCAGCGAGAAGAGCGTGCCCTCTTCCTTGGTCTTGGCGATCTCGTCCGCAAGGAAGGCACCCAGCGCCTTGGCGGACATGAAGGTTGCGTCAACCACGGTGCCCGCCGGGTAGCTGAGGCCGTCTTTCAGGACGGTTTCGGACCCATCCTTGCCCACCAGCACAATCTTGGCGGTGCTTTCCGCAGCAAGTGTTGCGGATTTTTCGTTCGACCGGAAATCGCCGCCCGACATCGACGACACGCGGGTCTTGCTGTCGGCTGTCCAGTCCCCCATGCGATGCGGGTTTTTCTGTGCGTAGGATTTCACAGCCTTGGCTGCGCGGCGGTCGGAGTTGCCTTCGCGCAGGACCGGGTTCACGGCAGAGCCCTTGATCGTGTCATACTTGGCGCGGATGGCCTTTTCGGCGTCCGTTGCGGGCGCTTCGGGATAGTCGGGGATCGCGTAGCCCTGGCTCTGCAATTCCTTGATCGCGGCGACAAGCTGCGGGACCGAGGCCGAGATGTTCGGCAGCTTGATCACGTTGGCTTCGGGCGTTTTCACAAGCTGACCAAGCTCTGCCAGATCGTCGGACTGGCGCTGATCTTCGGTCAGATGTTCGGGGAAGGTGGCAAGGATGCGGCCCGCCAGCGAAATGTCCTTGGTGCCGACGGTCACACCGGCGGCGCTGGCGAAGGTCTGGATGATCGGCAGGAACGACGCCGAGGCCAGCTCGGGGGCTTCGTCTACCTTGGTATAGATGATGTCGGGGGTCGTTGTGTCAGCCATGGGTCACGCCTTTCATGATTTGCCCCTGCCATAGGCCAAACCATCTGAGTCGTAAACAGCATACAGTGGTATACATTGCCGCAATCGGCGGGTCAGGTCGAAATGAACTCGACCCCGTCGGGCGTGAAGACCGCTGCCGTCAATTGCCCGGTGGCATAAGCGCCTGTGTCGATCGAGATCCGTCCATCGCGCATCTTCGGGCTGTCGACGATGGTGTGGCCATGCACGATCCAGAAGCCGTCGCTGCGTGGGGTTTTCCGGAACTCGGGATGACCCCAGATGAAGGTGTCGGGCGCGTGGTCCTCCAGAGGTGTGTTCGGGTCTGCGCCGGCATGTACGACGGCCACGTTGCCGGACCACGCGATGCAGTCCAGTCGGGCAAGCCACGTCACCATGTCCTCGCCCATCGACTCGTACAATGTGTCCCGTGAACGGGTCAGGGCCTCTGCGCCTGACGAGTCGGTCACGCCTGACACGCCGAAACTGGCCAACGTCTGCAGGCCGCCATTGCGCAACCATCTTTGCCCGTCTGTTTCGGGCGACCTCAGGAAGTTGAGCATGAGTTGTTCGTGATTGCCCATGAGGGACGTCACGCGGTCGGATTGCATGACATAGTCCAACACCTCCCTGCTTTGTTCGCCGCGGTCCACAAGATCGCCGACGCAGATGATGCCGAGATCCTGCGGCAACGCATCGACCATCGAGCACAGCAGATCGAAGCGGCCGTGGATGTCGCCGATCACGCAGAAGGAAGACTCGGGGCGCACCGGGTCAAAGTCGACCGCAGGCGTCGGCGCTTTGCGTTTGCTGAAGAGTTTGGAAAAGATCATGCGGCTTTCTTGTTTGGTCCGGTGTGTCTTGCCGCTTTTTCGGGCAGGTTTGAAGGGGAATATGGGGGTGCGATCCTCAAGACCAAGGGGATCTTCGGTCGTCAGGCGGTGGTCGGGGTACAACTTTCATGTTAGGCGCGTGTCGTCAGCCCGCCTTATACAGTTCGAATGCGCTCATGAAACGTGTCCTTGTCACCGGAACCGCCGGATTCATCGGCTTCTATCTTGCACGGCTTCTGCTGGACGACGGGTTCGTCGTTCATGGCTATGACGCGATGACCGATTATTACGATGTGACGCTCAAGGAACGGCGCAACCAGATGCTGCTGCAATCGCCGGGCTACAGTTTTACCCATGCGACGCTGGAAGAAGATGGCACGTTCGAGCGGGTTGCGGCAGAGTTCGCGCCGGACATCATCGTGCATCTCGCTGGGCAGGCGGGGGTGCGGTACTCGCTGGAAAATCCGCGCGCCTATCTGGACAGCAATCTGGTGGGCACCTTCAACGTGATCGAGGCCGCGCGTCAGTTGCAGGTCGAACATCTGCTGATGGCATCCACATCGTCGGTCTATGGTGCCAACGAGGAGATGCCGTTCCGCGAGACCGACAAGGCGGACACGCAGTTGACTTTCTACGCGGCCACCAAGAAAGCGAATGAAAGCATGGCGCATTCCTATGCGCATCTGTGGAACATCCCGACCACCATGTTCCGCTTCTTCACCGTCTATGGCCCGTGGGGGCGGCCGGACATGGCGCTGTTCAAGTTCACCAAGGGCATTTTCGAGGGCACGCCCATCGACATCTACAACCACGGCGACATGTATCGCGACTTTACCTATGTCGAGGATCTGGTGCGCGGTATCCGCCTTTTGATGGATGCGGTGCCCGGTGGGCCGGAAACGGCGGTTGAGGGCGACACGCTCAGCCCGGCAGCGCCTTACCGGGTCGTGAATATCGGCAACTCGGACAAGGTGCGCCTTCTCGATTTCATCGAGGCAATCGAGGCTGAGACCGGGATTGCGGCCAAGCGGAATTACATGGAGATGCAGAAGGGGGATGTGTTTGCCACATGGGCCGATGCGTCTCTGCTGCGGAACCTGACCGGATATGCGCCTCAGACCAATGTGCGCGAAGGGGTTGCGAAGTTTGTGGCGTGGTATCGGGACTATTACCAAGTCTGATGATTGATCGCGGTTCCAAGGCAATCAGCCGCGATTATCAAGGAAAGCCGAAAAGTCTTGATTGCCGATAGGCATGGTCGGTTGCTCTGCGTGGCGCGATACTTGGTGCATCAGCAACACAGGGTATCGCGCATGACCACGTCTTACTTCGCCCCCAAGGGTGGGCATCCCGGGCAGGAGCAGCTTCTGACGGACCGCGCCATGTTCACCGAAGCCTATGCGGTGATCCCCAAAGGCACGATGCGGGACATCACCACCAGCTTTCTGCCGTTCTGGGACAATACCCGCCTTTGGGTTATCGCGCGGCCCCTGACCGGATTTGCCGAGACCTTTTCGCATTACATCATGGAGGTTGGCCCCGGTGGCGGGTCGGATCGCGCCGAGACCGATCCCGAGGCAGAGGGCGTGCTGTTCGTGGTCGAAGGGTCCATGAGCCTGAGTGTTGGCGGCAAGACCCATGAGCTGACCGCAGGGGCGTATGCCTTCCTGCCGCCGCAATCGGGTTGGACCCTGCGCAACCATGGCGCAGAGCCGGTGCGCTTTCACTGGGTCCGCAAGGCCTATCAGGCGGTCGAGGGGCTGGACCATCCCGAGGTCATCATCAGCAGCGATGCCGAGGTCACGCCGAACCCGATGCCCGGTACCGATGGCAAATGGGCGACGACGCGGTTTGTTGACCCGAGCGACCTGCGCCACGACATGCACATCACCATCGTGACGCTGGAACCCGGCGCGGTGATCCCGTTTCCCGAGACTCATGTGATGGAGCACGGGCTTTATGTTCTTGAGGGGAAAGCGGTCTACCGGCTCAATCAGGATTGGGTCGAGGTCGAGGCGGGGGATTACATGTGGCTGCGCGCGTTCTGCCCGCAAGCCTGTTATGCCGGTGGGCCGGGGCGGTTCCGTTATCTGCTTTACAAGGATGTGAACCGGCACATGCCGTTGCGGCTGGGCGCGGGGCGGTAAATCCGCCTGCCGATTCTGCTGAAAGACCCCGGAAAAGCGCATCCAAACGGGTGCGCTTTTGATTTTCAAAAAATCATTTCATAATGTGAAAAATATAAAGCACTGGTATTACGTGTTTTTGTAGATTTTCAGAATATGAAAAATAATTTCGAAAAAATTGCGTGCGGAGGACACAGGGCCTAGTTTGGCGTCAATTGGAGGAGAGACACCATGAGTTTCCAGAACCCCGTTTTCATTCCCGGCCCGACCAACATCCCTGAATCGCTGCGCAAGGCGTGCGATATGCCGACTATCGACCACCGGTCGCCGCTATTCGGTCAGATCCTGCATCCCGCAAGAAAGGCAGTTCAGCAAATTCTGAAAAGCACCAGCGCCGAAGTGTTCATTTTCCCGGCATCGGGCACCGGCGGCTGGGAAACCGCGTTGACCAACACGCTCAGCGCAGGGGACACGGTTCTGGTGGCGCGCAACGGCATGTTCTCGCATCGCTGGATCGACATGTGCCAGCGCTTTGGTCTGGATGTGATCATCGTGGACGTGGCCTGGGGCAAGGGTATTCCCGCGGATCGCTACGAAGAGATCCTGACCAAGGACACGGCGCACCGGATCAAGGCGGTTCTCGCCACACACAACGAAACCGCAACGGGCGTGAAATCCGACATCGCGGCTGTCCGCCGCGCGATGGATGCGGCCAAGCATCCGGCGCTTCTCATGGTGGACGGCGTGTCCTCCATCGGGTCGATGGATTTCCGCTTTGACGAATGGGGCGTCGATGTTGCGGTGACCGGATCGCAGAAGGGCTTCATGCTGCCTGCGGGTCTGGCGATCACGGGTTTCAGCAAAAAGGCGATGGACGCGACAAAGACCGCTGGCCTGTTCCGCACGTTCTTTGACGTGAACGACATGATGAAGGGTTACGCCAACAACGCCTATCCCTATACGCCGGCTGTTGGCCTGATGAACGGTCTGAACGAGGCGTGCCGGATGATCCAGGCGGAAGGTCTGGAGAACGTGTTTGCCCGTCACACCCGTATCGCGGAAGGTGTGCGCGCGGCGGTGAAGGCGTGGGGTCTCAAGCTGTGTGCGGAAACGCCTGATCTTTATTCCGATACCGTGTCGGCCATCCGCACGCCGGACGGGTTCAACGCAACCGACATCGTGTCCCATGCCGCCAGCACCTATGGCGTCGCGTTCGGCACCGGTCTGGGTGAGGTGGCGGGCAAGGTGTTCCGCATCGGTCATCTGGGCAGTTTGACCGATGTGATGGCCCTGTCGGGCATCGCAACGGCCGAGATGTGCATGGTGGACCTTGGGCTCGACATCAAGCTTGGCTCTGGTGTGGCTGCGGCGCAGGAGCACTATCGTCACGGGTCGAACATCGCACAGAAGGTGGCAGCAGAATGAAAGACATGGGCATGATCATTCCGACCTATGAGGACATGCTGGCGGCGCATGAGCGGATCAAACCGCATATCCGCCGCACGCCGGTGATGCAGTCGGATTACCTCAACGACCTGACCGGGGCGCAACTGTTCTTCAAATGCGAGAACTTTCAGGAGCCGGGTGCTTTCAAGGTGCGTGGTGGGTCAAACGCGGTGTTCGGGCTGAGCGATGAAGAAGCACAGCGCGGCGTCTGTACCCATTCGTCGGGCAACCACGCGCTGTGTCTGAGCTATGCCGCAGGCCGTCGTGGTATCCCGTGCAACGTGGTCATGCCGCGCACCGCGCCGCAGGCCAAGAAGGACGCCGTGCGTCGCTATGGCGGCACAATCACCGAATGCGAGCCGTCGACCACATCGCGCGAGGCGGTGTTTGCCGAGGTGCAGGCGCGCACCGGTGGGGAATTCGTGCACCCTTACAATGACCCCCGCGTGATTGCCGGACAGGGGACCTGTTCCAAGGAATTCATGGAGCAGACCGATGGTCTCGACATGATGGTGGCTCCGATCGGGGGCGGGGGAATGATCTCGGGCACCTGTCTGACGCTGTCGACACTGGCGCCCGAGGTCAACATCATCGCCGCCGAGCCGGAACAGGCCGACGACGCCTATCGCAGCTTCAAGGCGGGGCACATCATTGCCGATGACGCGCCCGAGACGATTGCCGATGGTCTCAAGGTGCCGCTCAAGGATCTGACCTGGCATTTCGTGTCGAACCACGTGTCCGACATCATGACCGCGTCCGAGCAAGAGATCATCGACGCGATGAAGATCACGTGGAAATACCTGCGCATCGTGATGGAGCCGTCCTGCGCCGTGCCGCTGGCGGTGATCCTCAAGAACAAAGAGGCGTTTGCGGGTAAGCGCGTTGGCGTGATCGTCACGGGTGGCAACGTGGACCTTGATAAACTGCCCTGGATGACAAGCTGAGGCTTTCCTCGCTCAAAAGTTTCCGATAGGAGATTTTTGATATTATATGACACAGGAGCGAGTCGGCGCTGACCCGAAAACCGCTCTACCTTCGGAGAGATGCAATGAAAGACATGACCGTATTCGACGATTACGAAGTTGGCTATGACATCCCGGCCAAGCCGGGCATGTCCGAGGCGGAGGTGCAGACACCCTGCCTCGTGCTCGACCTCGACGCGCTGGAGCGCAACATCAAGAAGATGGGTGATTACGCCAAGGCGCATGGCATGCGTCACCGCGTGCACGGCAAGATGCACAAGTCGGTGGACGTGGCGTTGCTTCAGGTCGAACTGGGTGGCGCCTGTGGCGTCTGCTGTCAGAAGGTCTCCGAGGCCGAAGTGTTCGCCCGTGGCGGCATCAAGGATGTTCTGGTGTCAAACCAGGTGCGTGACCCCGCCAAGATCGACCGTCTGGCCCGCATGCCCAAACTGGGCGCGCGGACGATCTGCTGTGTCGACGATCTGGCGAACGTGGCGGACCTTTCCGCTGCGGCTGTCAAGCACGGCACGCAGATCGAATGTCTGGTCGAAATCGACTGCGGCGCGGGTCGTTGCGGCGTGACCACCACGCCTGCGGTTGTCGAGATTGCCAAGGCGATCAACGCGGCAGAGGGTCTGAAGTTTGCCGGCATCCAGGCCTATCAGGGCGCGATGCAGCACATGGACAGCTATGACGAGCGCAAGGCGAAGATCGACATCGCGGTCGCACAGGTGAAAGACGCCGTGGATGCGTTGAAAGCCGAAGGTCTGGAGTGCGACATCGTCGGCGGCGGCGGCACGGGTTCGTATTACTTCGAGTCCAACTCGGGTGTGTATAACGAGCTGCAGTGCGGGTCCTACGCCTTCATGGACGCGGATTACGGCCGCATCCTCGACAAGGACGGCAAGCGTATCGACCAGGGCGAATGGGAGAACGCGCTGTTCATCCTGACCTCGGTGATGAGCCACGCGAAGGCGGACAAGGCCATCGTGGATGCCGGCCTCAAGGCACAGTCGGTGGATTCGGGTCTGCCGGTGGTCTTTGGTCGGGATGATGTGCAGTACGTCAAATGCTCGGACGAGCATGGCGTGGTGATGGATCCGAAGGGCGCGCTCAAGGTCAATGACAAGCTCAAGCTGGTTCCGGGCCATTGCGACCCGACCTGCAACGTGCACGACTGGTATGTCGGTGTGCGGAATGGCGTTGTGGAAACCGTTTGGCCCGTCTCGGCGCGCGGTCGCGCATATTGATTTCGCCGCGCTGACGCGCGTCGATCCGTGGGGGGCCAGCCCCCCACACCCCCCGAAGTATTTTTGAACCAGAGAAGACCAGGACGGTGCGCAGTGGGGACTGTCGCACCGTTTTTCATGA
>JAUIBL010000026.1 GCA_030428355.1 Alphaproteobacteria bacterium
CCGGCCTATACGGCGCGCTCATCCACCTCCACCGGGAATCAGGGTGACCCACGATAACGATGGGGCTCTCCGGTGATGTTGATAGAAAGGAACGGCGCATGAACGCCAAGGAACTGAATGACAAGACTCCGGATCAGCTCCGGGACGAGCTTGTCGCGCTGAAGAAAGAGGCCTTCAACCTCCGCTTTCAGCAGGCCACAAGCCAGCTTGAGAACACCGCACGCATCCGTCAGGTGCGCCGCAACGTGGCACGCATCAAGACCGTGCTGAACCAGAAGGCCGCCGCTGCGGCCAGCGACGCGTAAGAGGGAGCCACAGAGATGCCCAAGCGTATTCTTCAAGGTGTCGTCACCTCGACCGCGAACACTCAGACCGTGACCGTGTCGGTCGAGCGTCGCTTCAAGCACCCGGTTCTTCAGAAGACGATCCGGAAGTCCAAGAAATATCGCGCCCATGATGAGGCCGAGAAATTCGTCGTAGGGGACGTTGTCCGCATTCAGGAATGCGCCCCCAAGTCGAAGACCAAACGTTGGGAGGTTATCGCTGAGTAAGCGATAGCCTTTCGGCATTTACGAAACCCCCGGGCCAATGTCCTAAAAGGCGGTCCGGGACGTCGGGAGAAACACTATGATCCAGATGCAGACCAATCTGGATGTTGCTGACAACAGCGGCGCACGCCGCGTTCAGTGCATCAAGGTTCTGGGTGGGTCCAAGCGGAAATACGCGTCGGTGGGTGACATCATCGTCGTTTCCGTGAAGGAAGCCATCCCGCGCGGTCGCGTGAAGAAAGGGGACGTCCGCAAGGCCGTCGTCGTGCGCACCGCCAAAGAAGTCCGTCGCGAAGACGGCACAGCCATCCGTTTTGACCGCAACGCGGCCGTCATCCTGAACAACGCAGGTGAGCCGGTCGGTACGCGTATCTTCGGGCCAGTTGTGCGTGAACTCCGCGCCAAAAACTTCATGAAAATCATCTCGCTCGCTCCGGAGGTGCTGTAATGGCTGCGAAACTCCGTAAAGGCGACAAAGTCGTTGTGCTTGCTGGCAAGGACAAGGGCAAGTCGGGCACCATCGCTTCTGTTGACCCCAAGGCCGGCAAAGCCGTGGTCGATGGCATCAACATGGCTATCCGCCACGTGCGCCAGTCCCAAACAACTCAGGGCGGCCGCACCCCCAAGGCGATGCCGATCGACCTGTCGAACCTGGCCATCGTGGATGCAAACGGCAAACCGACCCGCGTTGGCTTCAAGATCGAAGGCGACAAGAAGGTCCGTTATGCCAAGACAACAGGGGATGTGATCGATGCTTGATGCTGCAACCTACACCCCGCGTCTGAAGACGGCGTATCGCGAGCAAATCAAGGCCGCGATGAAGGAAGAGTTCGGTTACTCGAACGACATGATGATTCCGCGCCTCGACAAGATCGTGCTGAACATCGGCTGCGGTGCAGAAGCTGTCCGTGACAGCAAGAAAGCGAAATCCGCAGTGGAAGATCTGACAAAGATCGCCGGTCAGCAAGCCGTGACCACCAAGGCAAAGAAATCCATCGCGGGCTTCCGCGTTCGTGAGGAAATGCCGCTTGGTGCCAAGGTGACCCTGCGTGGCGACCGGATGTACGATTTCCTCGATCGTCTGATCACCATCGCAATGCCGCGTATCCGCGACTTCCGCGGTGTGAAGCCGTCCTTTGATGGGCGTGGCAACTTTGCCATGGGCATGAAAGAGCACATCGTGTTCCCCGAAATCGACTTCGACAAGGTCGACGAGGTTTGGGGCATGGATATCATCATCACGACGACCGCAAAGACCGACGCGGAAGCCAAGGCGCTGTTGAAGCACTTCAACATGCCGTTCAACGCCTGAGGGGACTGATACCATGGCGAAGAAATCCATGATTGAACGCGAAAAGAAGCGTCAGAAGCTGGTAGAAAAATACGCTGCCAAGCGCGCTGAGCTCAAGGAAATCGCGAACGACGAAAGCAAGCCGATGGAAGAGCGCTTCAAGGCGCGCCTCAAGCTTGCCAAACTGCCGCGGAACAGCGCGCCTTCGCGTCTGCACAACCGCTGCCAGCTCACCGGGCGTCCGCACGCCTATTATCGTAAACTCAAGGTCAGCCGGATCATGCTTCGTGAACTTGCCAGCAATGGACAAGCCCCCGGTATGGTCAAGTCGAGCTGGTAAGGAGGGCTGAGATATGAACGATCCTATCGGCGATATGCTCACCCGTATCCGCAACGCACAGATGCGCGGCAAGTCCACCACGCTCACGCCGGCGTCCAAGCTGCGTGCCCGTGTTCTCACGGTGATGGCGGACGAAGGCTATATCCGTGGTTTCGAAGAAACCAAGGATGCCAACGGCCATCCCGCGTATGAAATCAGCCTCAAGTACTACGACGGCACCCCCGTGATCCGCGAACTCAAGCGCGTATCCAAGCCGGGTCGTCGCGTGTACCTGGGCGTGAACGACATCCCGCAGGTCCGTCAGGGTCTGGGCGTGTCGATCGTGTCCACGTCCAAAGGCGTCATGACCGATGCAAACGCTCGCAGCCACAATGTTGGCGGCGAAGTGCTTTGCACCGTCTTCTAAGGAGGTCCGGCAATGTCTCGTATTGGTAAACAACCGGTCGAGCTGCCCTCGGGTGTCACCGCATCCGTGTCCGGCCAGACCGTTGAAGTGAAAGGCCCCAAAGGCGCCAAGAGCTTCACAGCGACCGATGATGTGACCATCGCGGTTGAAGACAACGTGATCACCGTGACGCCGCGTGGCAAGTCCAAGCGCGCCCGTCAGCAGTGGGGCATGTCCCGCACGATGGTGGCGAACCTCGTGCATGGCGTGACCAACACCTTCAAGAAAGAACTTGAAATCCGGGGCGTTGGTTACCGTGCGCAGCTTCAGGGCAATGTCCTGAAACTGAACCTGGGTTTGTCGCATGACGTTGATTTCCAAATTCCGGATGGTGTGGTCGTGACCGTGCCCAAGCAGACTGAGATCATCGTGGAAGGTCACGATGCCCAGCAGGTTGGTCAGGTTGCCGCCAATATTCGTGACTGGCGTCGCCCCGAGCCCTACAAGGGCAAAGGCATTCGCTACAAGGACGAATACATCTTCCAGAAGGAAGGCAAGAAGAAGTAAGGACGCAAGGACATGGCTAACAGTAAACGTGATCTGTTCCAGAAACGCCGTCTGCGCGTTCGGAACAAACTTCGCAAGGTCAATGCAGGGCGCGTGCGCCTCAGCGTTCACCGCTCGAACAAGAACATCAGTGTTCAACTGATCGACGACGTTCGTGGCGTGACTCTGGCAGCGGCCTCGACCATGGAAAAACAGCTTGGCGGCAAGAACAACGTCGAGTCGGCCCAGAAGGTCGGCGCGGCGATTGCCGAGCGCGCCAAGAAAGCCGGGATCGAAGAAGCGTATTTCGACCGCGGCGGTTTCCTTTTCCACGGCCGCGTCAAGGCTCTGGCCGACGCAGCCCGCGAAGGTGGTCTGAAGATCTAAGTGATCGGTGCGTGAAAGCACGCATCTTGCAAACTGCGTAGGCCGGGCATCTGCCCGGCACACGTTTTGCGGAAGGGCCCACCCCTTCCCGATGATCCGGGAGCACCGAAAGGCTCACCTGGATTGGTCAAACGGGCCGATGGCCCACAACACAAAGGATGCCTAGATGGCAGAACGTGAAAACAACCGTCGTGGCAATCGCCGCGAACGTGAAGGGCAGGCGCCGGAATTCGCGGATCGCCTTGTCGCAATCAACCGGGTGTCCAAGACCGTCAAGGGTGGTAAGCGTTTCGGCTTCGCCGCGCTTGTCGTTGTGGGCGACCAGAAAGGCCGCGTCGGCTTTGGCAAGGGTAAGGCCAAGGAGGTCCCCGAGGCCATCCGCAAGGCGACCGAGCAAGCCAAGCGCAAGATGATCCGCGTGCCGCTGCGCGAAGGCCGCACGCTGCACCACGACATCGAAGGTCGTCATGGGGCCGGCAAGGTCGTGATGCGCACCGCACCGCAGGGTACCGGGATCATCGCCGGTGGTCCGATGCGTGCCGTGTTCGAAATGCTGGGTGTTCAGGACGTGGTCGCCAAGTCGATCGGTTCGCAGAACCCCTACAACATGATCCGCGCCACGCTGGACGGCCTGTCCAAAGAGGCAAGCCCGCGCTCCGTCGCGCAGCGTCGCGGCAAGAAAGTGGCTGACATCCTGCCCAAGCGTGAAGACGCGCCGCAGGACAGCGCCCATGTTGCTGAGGAGGCTTGATCCAGATGGCCAAGACAATCGTTGTAAAGCAGATCGGTTCCCCGATCCGTCGCCCGGAAATCCAGCGCAAGACGCTGATCGGCTTGGGCCTCAACAAGATGCACCGCACCCGCGAGCTTGAAGACACACCTTCGGTCCGTGGCATGGTGAACAGCATCCCGCACCTCGTCGAGATCATCGAAGAGCGCGGCTAAGCGACAGATCGACACGACGCCTCATGGCGCGTGACGGACAATCAAGGAACGCCCGTTGTCACTCAGCGGGCGTTTTTCTATTCAACCGGGGATATGATCAACGGTCTCGCGCCAGCCGATCACCGGACAGCCCAATGTCATCCGCAGCGCGTCGGTCAATTCGTCGATCGTCTCGGTCGTGACGTAAATCCCGCCGGTGGCTTCTGCGAGGCAGCTTGCGACATTCGCCTCGCCGAATTCCTGTTCGGGATTGTTCCACTGAAAATAGCCGTCATGCGGATTGAGCTGGAACCCGATGACGTGAACGGTCAAGTCATAAGCCTGATCGGCAAGCTGGGCTCCCAGGGCACAGGGGCGCCCGCCGCAGGTCTCTGACCCATCCGTGAGCAGGACGATCACCCCCGGTTCGGTGCGGTACTGCATGACCTCAGCCGCGCGTGCGACTGCAGCCGTCAGAGGCGTCAGCCCGCCGGGCGAGAAACTGCGCGTCGCGTCCAGGATCGGTTCGGCGGATTTCTCGATCGGCATGAAGCGCAGCGAGATGCCTTCGCAGGCGTCGCCCACCTGTTGCGGGCCGTAGATCATCAATCCGACACGCCGGATGTCTTCGATTTCGGGCAGGGCGCGGGCCATGGCCCGCTGGGCTTCGGCGATCTTCGGCAGACCGCGAATGCCCATCGAGGTGTCGATCATCGAGGTTGAGCCGTCAAAGACCAGCATGGCGTCGGTCGTGCAATCGGGATGCACGATTGTCGGAAGCAGGGCGAGGGCAAGCGCAAGTCGCATGAGGCCACTATGCCACCGCAGAACAGGTGCGCAAGCGTCGGGTGTCGACCGGGAAACGCGCCTCACATCCCCTTATGTGAACATGTCACAGCGCGCCCTCTTGATCCGGCACGGGCAACCCTCTATACGCCCCTGGTGGCCCTTGGGTCACTGAGTCTGAAAACAAGAAAAGCCGCGTTCGTCCCACATCGCTTCGGGGGCGTTTCCGGCAAAGGAGAAGCGATATGAAACTGCATGAACTGCGCGACAATCCCGGCGCAACCAAGCGCAAGAAGCGCGTCGGCCGTGGTCCGGGCTCTGGCCTGGGCAAGACCGGTGGTCGGGGTATCAAAGGTCAGAAATCCCGTTCGGGTGTGGCCATTGCCGGCTACGAAGGCGGCCAGATGCCGCTCTACCAGCGTCTGCCGAAGCGTGGCTTCAACAAGCCGAACCGCAAGGCGTTCGCTGTTGTGAACCTGGGCCTGATCCAGAAATTCGTCGACGCCGGCAAGCTTGACGCGAAGGGCACCATTGACGAGGACGCGCTGGTCGCCTCCGGTCTGGTCCGTCGCAAGCTCGACGGTATCCGCGTGCTTGCCAAGGGCGACATCACCGCGAAAGTGACCCTGAATGTCACCGGCGCTTCCAAATCGGCCATCGAGGCGGTTGAGAAGGCTGGCGGTTCACTGACGGTCACAACCGCGCAGGCCGCCGAATAAGAGGTTGTGAGCGGCACTCGCGCCGCTTACATAGCCTCCAGAGCTTTCCAAACGCCGCCTGAGCCGGACCGCTCATGGCGGCGTTCATCATAAAAGAGACCCGCATGGTATCAGCAGCAGAACAAATGGCCGCGA
Organism: Alphaproteobacteria bacterium; assembly: GCA_030428355.1. GTDB lineage: Bacteria > Pseudomonadota > Alphaproteobacteria > Rhodobacterales > Rhodobacteraceae > Marivita. The sequence continues at coordinate 6,062 of JAUIBL010000026.1, forward strand.
ATACAAGCTGGGCTGCGCTCGGCAAAGCGACCGATTTGCGCAACCGGATATTCTTCACGCTTGGCCTTCTGATCGTTTACCGCATCGGCACCTTCATTCCCGTTCCGGGGATCGACGGCATCGCCCTGCGCGAATTCATGGAGCAGGCGCAGCAGGGGATCGGGGGCATCCTGACGATGTTCACCGGCGGGGCTCTGGGCCGTATGGGCATCTTCGCCCTTGGCATCATGCCCTATATTTCGGCCTCGATCATCGTTCAGCTTCTGGCGTCGATGGTGCCGTCGCTCGAACAATTGAAGAAAGAGGGCGAAGCGGGGCGCAAGAAGATCGCGCAATACACCCGCTACGGAACGGTGTTCCTGGCCACATTGCAGGCCTACGGTCTGGCCGTCAGCCTCGAAGCGGGCGACCTCGTAACCGATCCGGGCTGGTTCTTCCGCGCGTCCTGCGTGATCACCCTTGTGGGTGGTACAATGTTCCTGATGTGGCTGGGTGAGCAGATCACGGCCCGCGGCGTCGGCAACGGGATTTCGCTGATCATCTTCGTCGGCATCATTGCCGAAGTTCCCGCCGCTTTGGCACAGTTCTTTGCCTCGGGTCGTTCGGGCGCCATCAGCCCGGCTGTGATCGTGGGGGTGATTATCATGGTCATTGCGGTGATCATGTTCGTGGTCTTCATGGAGCGGGCGCTCCGAAAGATCACGATCCAGTATCCCCGCCGCCAGATGGGCATGAAGATCGCGGAAGCGCAGAACAGCCACCTGCCGGTCAAGGTCAACCCGTCGGGCGTGATCCCCGCGATCTTTGCCAGCTCTCTGCTGCTGTTGCCGACCACGGTCAGCACCTTCAGCGGTCAGCAGACCGGTCCGGTCATGTCGACGATCCTAGCGTATTTCGGCCCCGGTCAGCCGCTTTACCTGCTGTTCTTCGGGGCGATGATCGTCTTCTTCGCCTACTTCTACACCTTCAACGTGTCGTTCAAGGTCGATGACGTGGCCGACAATCTGAAGAACCAGAACGGCTTTGTGCCAGGCATCCGTCCGGGCAAGAAAACCGCCGAGTATCTGGAATACGTGGTCAACCGCGTGCTGGTTCTGGGCTCGGCCTACCTGACGGCGGTCTGTCTTCTGCCTGAGGTGCTGCGCGGTCAGTTCGCGATCCCGTTCTACTTTGGCGGCACATCCGTTCTCATCGTGGTGTCGGTGACGATGGACACGATCCAGCAGGTGCAAAGCCATCTTCTGGCGCATCAATACGAAGGTCTCATTCAAAAGTCGCAACTGCGCGGTAAGGGTAAGGCCAAGACCAAACGACGGAGCCCGGCGCGCCGATGAACATCATACTACTGGGCCCGCCGGGTGCGGGCAAAGGCACTCAGGCACGCTTCCTTTGTGACGAACGTGACATGATCCAGCTTTCGACCGGCGACATGCTGCGCGAAGCCAAGGACAGCGGCACCGAGATGGGCAAGATCGTTGCCGACGTGATGGCCCGGGGCGAGCTGGTGACGGACGAGATCGTGATCGGTCTGATCCGCGAAAAGCTCAAGGGTGACAAGCAGGGCGGCTTCATCTTCGACGGCTTCCCGCGCACGCTGGCGCAAGCCGATGCCTTGGGCGAATTGCTGGCCGAAGAAGGCGAAACGCTTGATGCCGTGATCGAGATGCGCGTCGATGACGAGGCACTGGTGGCCCGCATCACCGCCCGTTCCACCTGTGCGGGATGTGGAGAGGTCTATAACGACCACACCAAGCCGATCCCAGCGGATGGCAAATGCTCCAACTGCGGCGGCACCGAATTCAAACGCCGCGCGGACGACAACGAGGACAGCCTCAAGCAGCGTCTGATGGAGTATTACAAGAAGACCTCGCCGTTGATTGGCTACTACTACGCCAAGGGACAACTGTCCTCGGTTGACGGTCTGGGCGAAATGTCCGCCGTGAAAGCGGACATCGCCAAGGTTCTGGGATAATCGAAAAGGGCGGGTTCTCCGCCCTTGACGCCACCGGCAATCACTCCTATCTACCGCCATCTCTTAACCGAGAATCACCGTCGCAGCGCGGGTCGCGCCCGTCTGCGGATCACCTGATCAGCTGGGGGCCCCAAGGGTAAAACCGACGGGCCTTATGTTGTGAAAAAAGGGTCTGGCGCTACGGACCCGCAACGAAAAGGAAGTCATACGTGGCACGTATTGCTGGCGTGAACATTCCCACAGGGAAGCGTGTTCCGATCGCCCTCACCTACATCACCGGTATTGGCCATACCTCCGCAAAAGCCATTTGCGAAGCGGTCAACATCGACGTCACCCGCCGTGTCAACGAACTGAGCGATGCCGAAGTGCTCGCCATTCGCGAACACATCGATGCGAACTACACTGTCGAAGGCGACCTGCGCCGCGAAGTGCAGATGAACATCAAGCGCCTGATGGACCTCGGCTGCTACCGCGGCCTGCGTCATCGTCGCAACCTTCCGGTGCGCGGTCAGCGGACCCACACCAACGCTCGTACCCGCAAAGGCCCCGCAAAGGCCATTGCCGGTAAGAAGAAATAAGGGAGGTCTGCACCAATGGCACGTGATACCCGTCGCGGAGGCAAGAAGAAGGTCTCCAAGAACATCGCAGCTGGCGTCGCCCATGTGAACTCCAGCTTCAACAACACCAAGATCCTGATCTCCGACGTGCAGGGCAACGCCATTTCCTGGTCGTCCGCCGGCACAATGGGCTTCAAAGGCTCGCGGAAATCCACACCCTATGCAGCCCAGCTTGCTGCCGAGGATGCGGGCCGCAAGGCACAGGAACATGGCGTCAAGACGCTCGAAGTCGAAGTGCAGGGCCCCGGGTCGGGTCGTGAATCGGCTCTGCGCGCGCTGGCCGCTGTCGGTTTCAACATCACCTCGATCCGTGATGTGACCCCGATCGCGCACAATGGCTGCCGCCCGCCGAAGCGCCGTCGCGTCTAAAAGCGAACAACACAATGGCATGGCCCCACCCTTTGGTGGGGTCGTGCTTTCGTCATTTTAACCTCGGGCGTTTTTGCCTTTCGGACATGGGGCAGAAACAGGAATGGAGGGACGCATGATCCACAAAAACTGGGCAGAACTGATCAAGCCGACACAGCTTGAGGTCAAGCCGGGCGCTGATCCGTCGCGCGTGGCGACTGTTGTGGCCGAACCGCTCGAGCGGGGCTTCGGTCTCACGCTGGGCAACGCGCTGCGTCGCGTTCTGCTGTCGTCGCTTCAGGGTGCGGCTATCACCAGCGTTCAGATCGACAACGTTCTGCACGAGTTCTCGAGCGTGGCCGGTGTGCGTGAAGACGTCACCGACATCGTTCTGAACCTCAAGGGCGTGTCGCTCCGTATGGAAGTCGAAGGCCCCAAGCGCGTGTCCATCAATGCCAAGGGTCCGGGCGTTGTCACTGCCGGTGACATCTCGGAAACCAACGGCATCGAAGTGCTGAACCGCGACCATGTGATCTGCCACCTCGACGATGGTGCGGACCTCTACATGGAACTGACGGTCAACACCGGCAAGGGCTACGTGTCCGCCGACAAGAACCGCCCGGAAGACGCACCCATCGGCCTGATGCCGATCGACGCGATCTATTCGCCGGTCAAGAAGGTCGCCTATGACGTACAGCCGACCCGCGAAGGTCAGGTTCTGGACTATGACAAGCTGACCATGAAGGTCGAAACCGACGGTTCCGTCACGCCGGAAGACGCCGTGGCCTATGCCGCGCGCATCCTGCAGGACCAGTTGTCGATCTTCGTCAACTTCGACGAGCCGGAATCCTCGCGTCCGCAGGACGACGACGATGGTCTCGAGTTCAACCCGCTTCTGCTCAAGAAGGTGGACGAGCTGGAACTCAGCGTCCGTTCGGCGAACTGCCTGAAGAACGACAACATCGTCTATATCGGTGATCTCATTCAGAAAACCGAAGCCGAGATGCTCCGCACTCCGAACTTCGGCCGCAAATCGCTGAACGAGATCAAGGAAGTGCTGTCTGGCATGGGTCTGCACCTTGGCATGGATGTCGAGGACTGGCCGCCGGACAACATCGAAGACCTGGCGAAAAAGCTGGAAGACAACTTTTAAGGATTTTGGGTGAGGGGAAACCCTCACCCAAACGGGCATCCGCCCCAAGGAGAGCCGCTGACACGCATCGGCGGCCGGACAAAGCAAAAACGCCCGTAGAGGGCACATTAGGAGAAGACACATGCGTCACGCACGAGGCTACCGCCGCCTGAACCGCACCCATGAGCACCGCAAGGCGCTCTTTGCCAACATGGCCGGCTCGCTCATCGAACATGAGCAGATCAAGACCACCCTGCCGAAAGCCAAGGAACTGCGCCCGATCGTTGAAAAGCTGATCACGCTGGGCAAGCGCGGTGACCTGCACGCGCGCCGTCAGGCCGCTGCACAGCTCAAGGAAGACAAGGACGTCGCCAAGCTGTTCGAGGTCCTCGGCCCGCGCTATGCCGAGCGTCAGGGCGGCTATATCCGCATCCTGAAAGCCGGTTTCCGCTATGGCGACATGGCGCCGATGGCGATCATCGAATTCGTTGACCGCGATGTCGACGCCAAGGGCGCGGCTGACAAGGCCCGCCTCGCCGAGCTGGAAGCCGCCGACGCAGAATAAGATCACGCCCGCAAGGGACGATCACGGCCCCGCCCATGTGGCGGGGCTTTTTTGTTTGTGGCATGCCGTCGACTACCGGAACGAAGGCCTCATCGGGGGGACCATCCCCGCTCCTCCCTCGAACAGGACTTTATTGGAGTAAGTCACGAAGGAAGGCTTGCCCATGATCTGCGGACTCACGATCCCTTTCTGGGTGCCCGGTTCGTTGCCGGTGGACCGGCTATAGGCAAGGGGGTTGCCCGCATCCTTGATCTTGATCTTCGGAAACCCGCTCTTGCGGACCTCGGAATTGAAGTTGTCCAGTGTCGCGGTCGGGTAGGGGATCGGGACGGGGCCTTCGGGGGGTGGAGGTACGAAACACACATCCGGAAAGGTCAGGGTGAAGGCCGCGTCCGACGGAACGCCACTGCGTCTGCAGAGACTGGCAAAATCCGTACCGTCCTTGATTTCGACCGCGCCGGACTCGTCGGCCATGGGCTCGACGTTAGGCGGAACAATTCCGCAGGCAGAATAGAATGCCGCCAAATTGACTTTGAACATTGGTGCAGCCTCGGGACTATTCTTGAACCAATGCAAAAAAGCGTGGCACAGGTTCTTGGACCTGTCAAAGCCGCACTGTCTGACGGGGGTACGGGTCGCGGCCCAATCTGGGCGGCGGACATAAAGGGCAGGGCGTAGCACCGCACGGTCCATTTCCGCGCTCTTAACCCTTTGCACCGATACCTCCCACCCATTGGATCCGATACCCGTTCCGTCTTTTGGCGGAACACCCCAGGCGACTACCCTCTCTCCGCGGACGCATTGCGCGTTCAGACCATGAGAGACGCGTCTTGCAGGTCCCGATTGGCACGGGATACAGGTTCGGAGCGGCGCAAGCGGCTCTGCACGGGGGAGAGGATGTCAACCCACCTCAGGTGACGTCACCTCTTTTTGGTTTCTCACAAGAACCGCCACAAAAACATCCGTCATACTCGGGCGTGACCCGAGGGCCTCCGTTCATTTCAGCTCCCCGGGTCCCGCCCGAGGGTGACACCGAGGCGTGTCATCGTCATCCAGAACGGTCAGATCCTCCTCATTGCTTGTTGTAGAAGACGCACCCAGGCGCTCGGCGATCCATGTATGCGCATGACCGGGAAAGGACATTCTGAAGCGTTCGACCAGTTTGCTGTAGGCGAACCCGAGTTCTGACGCCTTGCAAACGCGCAGTCCCGAAGGATGCCGGTGCAGCGCCAAACCTCCGCCTGCCGGACGGAGCTCATATCCTTTCGCCTGCAGACGTTTCTGCAGGTCGTCCCAAGTCTTGGCATAAGCGAAATCCGGGGCGAGGCGCGCGCGCAAGGGCGCGACGAGGTGCTCGTCCGCCCGATTGGGCGGCCGCGCATTCTTGCGTCGCGAGATTTCTTTCGCCAAGAGATTTCGGAGCAATTGACCCAGAGTGATGTCGTCTTCCCGAGCTAGCATCGCGCCGACCCGCATCATGTCTTCGGAGATTTTGAACTGCACGGTTTCCATGTCGAAACAGAGCGTGCCATTAAATGGTTAACGCTGAGTTTAAACATCCAACTCCTCAACAAACCGGGCATTCTCCTGGATATACTGGAACCGCAGTTCCGGCTTCTTGCCCATCAGCCGTTCCACCAGATCGCCGGTCTCCCCGGGTTCGTCCTCGTCGATGGTCACGCGGATCAGCTTGCGCGAGGCCGGGTCCATCGTGGTCTCTTTCAAATCCTTCGCGTCCATCTCACCCAGACCCTTGAAGCGCTGGACGTCGATCTTGCCTTTGCCGCCAAGGCCCTTTTCCATCATCAGCTCTTTCTCGGCATCATCCGCTACGTAAAGCCGCTTGGCCCCTTGGGTCAGGCGATAAAGTGGAGGGCAGGCCAGATACAAATGTCCGGCGTCGATCATCGGGCGCATCTGGGTGAAGAAAAATGTCATCAAAAGCGACGCGATATGGGCACCGTCGACATCCGCATCCGTCATGATGATCACCTTTTCGTAACGAAGATCATCGACATTGAACTTCGTCCCAAGGCCCACACCCAACGCCTGCGTGAGGTCGCTTATCTCGGCATTGGTGCCCAATTTGGAGGACGCCGCCCCAAGCACGTTCAGAATCTTTCCGCGCAGCGGCAAGAGCGCCTGCGTCTTGCGGTCCCGCGCCATCTTGGCCGACCCACCGGCCGAGTCGCCCTCGACGATGAACAGCTCTGTTCCCTCGCGTGTGGCAGAGGAGCAATCCACGAGCTTGCCCGGAAGCCGCAGCTTCTTTGTGGCCGACTTGCGCTGGGTCTCTTTCTCCTGCCGCCGCCGCAACCGCTCTTCGGCGCGCAGCACAAGGAAATCGAGGATCGCGCCGGCTGATTTCGTATCCGCCGCGAGCCAATTGTCGAAATGGTCGCGCACCGCGCCTTCGACCATGCGCTGCGCTTCGGTGGTGGCCAGCCGGTCCTTGGTCTGGCCCACGAATTCCGGCTCTCGGATGAAACAGGACACCAGCGCGCAACCGCCCGTGATCAGATCATCGCGGGTGATCTGCGCGGCCTTCTTGTTGTTGATCAGTTCTCCATAGGCGCGGATGCCCTTGAGGATCGCAGCCCAGAACCCGGCCTCGTGCGTGCCGCCCTCTGGCGTGGGGACGGTATTGCAGTAGGACTGGATGAACCCGTCGCGCGACGGCGTCCAGTTGATCGCCCATTCCACCTTGCCCGGCGCGTTGAACTTCTCGCGGAACTCGACCATCCCGGCAAAGGGCTTGTCGGCATAGGTCGACGCGCCACCCAGGGATTCCGTCAGGTAATCCGCCAGACCGCCGGGGAAGTGGAACGTGGCCTCGGTCGGGGTTTCACCGTCGTTGATCGCGGATTTCCAGCGGATCTCGACACCCGAAAACAGGTAGGCCTTGGAGCGCACCATCTTGAACAGCCGCGCGGGCTTGAAGCGGTGCGAGCCGAAGATCTGTTCATCGGCGTGAAAGGTGACCGTGGTGCCCCGCCTGTTCGGGGCCGCACCCACCTTGTCCACCGGGCCCAGCGGCACCCCGCGCGAGAAACGCTGTTCAAACAATTCCTTGTTGCGCGCGACCTGCACCACCATTGAGTCGCTTAGCGCGTTTACCACCGAGGCACCGACCCCGTGCAGACCACCCGAAGTCTCGTAGGCTTTGCCCGAAAACTTTCCGCCCGCGTGCAGCGTGCAGAGGATCACCTCAAGCGCGGATTTGCCCGGAAACTTGGGGTGCGGATCAATCGGGATACCGCGCCCGTTGTCGCGGATGGTGACGGCGTAATCCTCGTGCAGCTCGACCTCGATCCGGTTGGCATGCCCTGCCACCGCCTCGTCCATGGAGTTGTCCAGAACCTCGGCCACAAGGTGATGCAGCGCTCGCTCGTCCGTGCCGCCGATATACATGCCGGGGCGCTTGCGGACCGGCTCCAGCCCTTCGAGCACCTCGATCGAGGACGCGTCATAGTCGGTCGGTTCGTGTCCGGAGAGAAGGTCTTCGGCCATGGCAGCTGCTCTGTCTTTGTTGCTTTGCGCGCCAGTATGGCAGAGCCGGGGCGAGGGGGGAAGCGTCAGCGTGCCTTGATCCGCAGCCAGTCCGCCAAGTCTTCCTCTTGGAGGACGCCCTGAGCCAGCGCGATGATCCTGTCGCCGACGTCTTCGGTGTCCCAGGTGATATTGATACCATGCAGATACAGGCAAAAGTTCATGCTTTCGAACGCTGTGCGCTTGTTGCCATCATTGAAGCAATGTCCGCGTGAGATGGCCGTTGCATAAGCTGCGGCCAAGTCGAAGACGTCGCCGATCATGCCATAGACAAGCCGGTTGTCGACGCGCCCCAAGGCCCCGTCGAGCGATTTGTCTTTTGCAAGACCCGGAATCTCACCGTCATTCAGCGCCGCATCGTGCAGGGCAATAACGACTTCGGTCGACAGGAGTGAGAACGTCATTTGTCCCTGAGATAGTCGAGCACAGGCTGCGTTTGATCGCGTGTTTCCTCGAAATATCTCATCACCTCATCCATTGACGCATAGCGCGGCTCTTCCTGCAGAGAGGCTTCCTCGGGGACAAGATAGCCGACGCATTTGGAGTTCTTCATGATCGCCACGGGTTTGCCGCCCGACCGGGCCAGCACTTTTTGCGGCTCGCGCAGTTCGGTGATGGTGCAGATGTGGTTGGTGTGCAGACGTGTCATGGAATGAGCTCCGAAATGTATATCGTAATATACATTGGACTCCCCAATTTTCAACCGACACGATGATCGGTCAGGTGCTCTTCTCGCCCTGCATCAGCCGCTCGGCCTTGCGGCGCACCAGCACGCCGCGCAGGTCGTGCATGGCCAGCAAAAGCGCATCGGTGACCGTGTCGAGCTGTTCGCCACTTGCGCGGGATTGGGCCCATTGCGTCGTCAGGTTGAGATGGTCGACGGTGCGCATAATGTCATCCACCTCGCGGTCGGCGAGGGTGACCTGACGATCCTGCATCCAGTCGCGAATGACCGAGACATCCTCATTGCTCAAGGTGCGGTCGCCGTGGGGTTTGATTTCGCCATTGCGGATGTTGACCACGGCGATCTGGTCCATTTCGATGCGTCGCTGCGGGTTTTCGGTATCCACACGAAACACAAGCGCGCCATTTTCGCGTACCCTGAAATAATAGTCGGGTAGGTCTCCAGCCATAATCGCCTCTTGCCTGTATTCGCGACAGGCTAACACCTCACATTAATGCGAGCCAGCCTATCTCAAGGCTGGCGTACGGGGAAATGTTTTTGATCAAACTCAGGACAGACCCGCACAGAACTCCTGGATCCGCTTGCAGGCTTCCGTCAAGGCCTCGTCCGAGGTGGCATAGCTCACGCGGAAATACGGGCTGAGGCCAAACGCGGCTCCGAACACCACAGCCACGCCGTGCTCTTCCAGAAGTGCCGTGGCAAACGCCTCGTCCGTGTCGATCAGGGTGCCACCCGCGCTGGTCTTGCCGATGCAGCCCGCGATGGACGGGTAGACATAGAACGCGCCTTCCGGCACGGCGCAGGTGATGCCCTCGCAGGCATTAAGTCCCGCGACCACCAGATCGCGCCGTTTGCGGAACGCCTCGTTGCGCTCTGCCAGAAAATCCTGGGGGCCATTCAGCGCCTCGACCGTCGCCCATTGGCTGATCGAACAGGGGTTGGTCGTGGATTGCGACTGCAGTTTCCGCATCGCGGCGATCAGATGCTCGGGTCCGGCTGCGTAGCCGATCCGCCAGCCTGTCATGGCATAGGATTTCGACACGCCGTTCACCGTCAGTGTGCGGTCATAAAGCCCCGGCTCGACCTGCGCCGGCGTGCAGAACTGGAACCCGTCATAGGCCAGATGTTCGTACATGTCGTCGGTCATCACCCAGACATGCGGGTGGCGCATCAGGACGTCCGTCAATGCCTTGAGTTGGTTGTGGCCATAGCCCGCGCCGGTTGGGTTCGACGGCGAATTGAAGATGAACCACTTGGTCTTGGGCGTGATTGCCGCTTCCAGTGCTTCGGGCGAAATGCGGAAGCCTGCCTCGAGCGTCGTTTCCACGATCACCGGCTCGCCGCCACCAAGGCGGACCATATCGGGATAGCTGACCCAATAGGGGGCGGGGATGATCACCTCGTCACCGGGGTTCAGCGTGGCCAGCAGCGCGTTATAGAGCACCTGTTTGCCGCCCGTGGATACCGCGACCTGCGACGGGGTGTAGTCCAGCCCGTTCTCGCGCTTGAACTTGGCGCAGATCGCCTGCTTGACCTCGGGGATGCCATCAACGGCCGTGTACTTCGTTTTTCCGGCCTCAATCGCCGCAATTGCGGCGGCCTTGATGTTGTCCGGCGTGTCAAAGTCAGGCTCACCGGCCCCCAGGCCAATGACATCGTGACCGGCGGCCTTCAGCTCCATCGCCTTCTGCGACACGGCCACGGTGGGGGACGGGCTGACGCGGGCAAGAGTGTCCGAGAGGAATGGCATGGCGGGCCCCTGTTTGTGATTGCACCGCGACTGTCTTAGGGTGCGCCCGAACCACGATCAAGCGAGGATCGCGAAAGGAGAACCGATGACCGAGAGCGACCAGAACTGGTATGCCCCTGAAATTGCAACCTTCGGCGACCGCATGACCGCCGCCCGCGAGGCCGCGGGTATGACGCAAGAGGCGCTGGCAAAACGTCTTGGGGTCAAGAAAAGCACGCTGCGCAATTGGGAAAACGACGTCGCCGAACCCCGCGCCAATCGTCTGTCGATGCTGGCCGGGCTGTTGAATGTCTCGATGATGTGGCTCATCAATGGAGAAGGCGAAGGGATCGACGGCCCCGATGTCGAAACTGTGCCGTCTGACCTGACCGACATCATTCTCGAGATCCGGGAAATGAAATCCGAGCTTCACTACAAGGCCGAACAACTGGCGCGGCTGGAAAAACGCCTGCGCAAACTGATGGTGCAACCCACATGACAGAACCGCGCGAACACCGTCTGAAACGCCTGTCGATGCGATCGATGCGGCGGGGGATCAAGGAAATGGACATTATCCTGTCGCGCTATGCCGAACAGCGGCTCGACGGGTTCGACGATGCCATGCTGGACCGTTACGATGCGCTTTTGTCCGAAAACGATCAGGATCTCTACCAGTGGGTCAGTGGGCAGAAACCGGCACCGGACGGTCTGCGCGACATGATCGCCGACATCTCGCAGGTCGCGTTTCAGCGGTGATCTGCAAAGACTTGTGCGGGCTTAACCGATTATTGGTGTTTATGGACGATTCTCCTGCCTGACGGATTAGGCGGAGACTTCAATGAGCATTCATTCATCGGTCAATCAAAGTGGCGCCAACATGATGTTGGACGGCTACCTCGAGGCGCTTGCCCTTGTGGAACGTCTTCACCGGCTGCTTCTGGACGTGATCAAGGATGAATTCGAACGGGTCGGCATCCTCGAAATCAATGCGGTGCAGGCGCTCTTGCTGTTCAATATCGGCGACAACGAGGTGACGGCGGGCGAATTGAAAACCCGCGGGTATTACCAGGGCAGCAATGTCAGCTACAATCTCAAGAAACTTGTCGATATGGGTTACATGCACCACCAGCGCTGCGAAATCGACCGCCGGTCGGTGCGGGTGCGGCTGACGCCGCGCGGGCGCGAAATCCGCGATCTGATCTCGGGCTTGTTTGCCCGCCATGCCGAAGGGTTGATCGCCAAGAACGTCATCGACCACGGCACGTTGGGCGACATGAGCAACACGCTGCGCCGGATGGAACGGTATTGGACCGATCAGATCAGGTATATCTACTAACCCGGACCGGGGGCGTCGACCGGACGGGCGCTCAGGGTCATGTCGTTCAATTCGCGGAACAGTTTGCGCGTCATGGCCTCGCGGTAGCCCTGATAGCCCAGTGAGGTTTCGACAAAGGCCCCAAAGCCGTGGCGCACTTCGCGTTGGAAATAGTCCACGACATCGTCCGACCCGCCCAGAACGGCCAGACCGTTTACCGTGACACCGCTGAAAGGAAAATTCCGGTAGGCAAGCTGCGGCGAAAACCCGTCATTGTTTTCCCCATCTCCCGAGAGGTCGATCACCTGCCGGTCGCAGTCAGGGCCCCGTGACAAAAGAGTGGCCCCATACCCCAACGCATAGCCCATGGCTGTTGGAAACCGCGTGTGGCTGCGCGGCGATGTCACAAGGGTCTGGATCAGATCGTCGATGGCAGCGTTGTCGGTCAGGACGGTCCAGCCGCTGACCATGGTGCTCTGGCGGCGACCGCTCCATTCGAAGATGGCCATAGCCACATGGCCGTCGCCGTCGAGAATGGCACTGCGGATCAGCGGGTCGCCCAAAGCGGCGGCCAGACCGTCGCGCTGGAGGATATACTCTTCGGCATCGACCGAGGACGATACATCAAGAGCAAGGACAAGCGCCAGACGACAATGCGCTTCCTGCGCCCCGGCCGGAGAGATGCCCCCGGCCAGCAGCGCAAAAGCGAATGCTGTCAGCGCGCGCCGCATCCGCTTACCAGTGGCCGGTGTTTTCCATGCTGGCCCACGGTTCCTGCGGTGGCAGAGCGTCGCCCAGTTGCAGCAATTCGATGGAAATATTATCGGGCGAGCGCACAAACGCCATATGCCCGTCACGCGGCGGGCGATTGATCGTGACGCCATTGTCCATCAGGTGCTGGCAGGTCTCGTAGATGTTGTCGACGCGGTAGGCCAGATGGCCGAAATGACGGCTGTCCGACGGCAGACCCTCATCGCCGTCCCAGTTGTAGGTCAGTTCGACCGGGCATTCTTCCTGCCCTTCGGGCGCCATGAAGATCAGCGTGAAACGCCCCTTTTCGTTGTCCATGCGGCGGGTCTCTTTCAGGCCCAGCAGGCTGTAGAATTTCATCGAAGCGTCAAGGTCTTTCACGCGGACCATGGTGTGAAGATAGCGAAGGGGCATACCTGTCCTCTTGAGTTGGTTCGCCCTGAGGCTAGGCCAATTCGCGGGGATGTCGAGGGTGAAAGCGGCCTCAGAAGGCCGACCGGATCCCCAGTTGGATGCCGAAATTCTCGGTCTCGTAGAGATCGACATTCGCCTGAGTGCGTTCCGCCTTCAGCGTGATCGTCGGGATGAAGCCGTAGAAATCCATGTTCGGAAGCGCCGCGGTGACATGCGCCTCGATGCTGCGCTCCTCGCGCCCGTCGGTCGTCACGTTCGACCGATCGTGTGTCTTTTCGGACAGGGTCAGCCCGAATTCGAGCTGCGCCGGCCCGATGGGTTTGGCAAGGCCATAACGCGCCGAAATCGCGCGCTGGTCGTAGTCAAGGTAATCCGCATCGCTCTCGGAACGGATGAAACTTGTCGACAGCGATAGGGTGTTGCCGTTCTCCAAAGCCATGCCATAGCCCAGATGCGCGCTCCAGATCGATGCATCCTCGCGCGTGCCTTCCCCGGTCTGGCCTTCATGGCTGATCGACAGGTTCAGAATCCCGCTCTTGCCGGTTGCGCGGCGATACTCGGCGGCAAGCCGTGCATAAGACAGCAGTGGGTCGCCGGCGTACCAGGTGCGCCCAAGCCGCGCATCCCATCCAAGCCGCGCCCGACCCGAAGGCAGGGCATAGTCTTCGCGCAGCCCGATATAGACAGAGCTGGTGGCGAAATCCGACCCTTCGGCATCCGGCGCGATGGATTTCGCTTCGTCCGACAAGACATAGGTCCGGTGCGACAGGCCGAACAGCAGGTCGGTGTTCTTGCGGTCGGTTTCGACAAGGCGATAGCGGGTGCCCAGCCCGGCCGATATTTCGACACCGGACAGCGCACGCGCTTCGCCTTCAAGGGCGAATTCAAGCGGCAGCCCAAAAAGCTCCGAGGTTTCGTTGCGGCTGCCATTGTTGATGTTGGAGCTTGGCGTGACCGAAAACCGAAGCGCCGTCGACCACGGGTTCTGACGGCGGACATATCGGAAATCCTGTGCCGCGCGGGCCTTGTGTGCCTCGTTCGGGGCAATCTGGATTGCCCGGCGCAGCCACAATTGCGCCGCCGTCCGCCGCCCCGATGACGACAAGGCCTGCGCCATCGCAAGCGCCGCGGCGTAACGTGCGTTTTCGTCTTCGGCCAGCGCCCAGGCCCGGCGCGCATGGGTCAGCGCATCGTCGTTCCGCCCCAGATTGCGCGCTGCCCGCGACCGGATCAGGTGGGCATCCAGATCGGTGTCGTCGCGACCGATCAGCGCGCCCGAGAGATCAAAGGCAAGCCTGGCCTGCCCCTGCAGCACCGCTTCCCCCGCAAGCGCCCGCATCTGATCGGGGCTAAGAACGGCCTGGGCGGAGGACTGCGTCGCGGCAAATGCCAAGGCACAAACCGCGAGGCCGATACGACAGGACCGGACCCACATCAGCGGCGGTAGACGATGAACCCACCGGTTTCCTGGTAGGTCGAGTCGGTGAAGCGCGGATCATCTCCGGTCATCACCAGAACGCCGACGATCTCGCCCGCGTCGTCTCCCGAGATGATGGCGTAATAGGTGCCTTCGCCGCTCTCGAGAACATCGCCATTGTCGAACTCGGTGATCTCGAAGACCTCACCCGCCACTTCACCATTGGCATCTGCATCATCCGGCGAAATCACCGGACGGATCGTGGGAAGCACCGGATTTCCTTCGTCATCCGTTTCCGGAATGATTGTTCTGTTGGATGTTCCGTCACCGCTCTGATCGCCCCGTTCGAGCGCTGTGAGATAGTCGCGCGTCACGTCCGTGCCGTTGATGTCATAAATTCGCCGGTTGCTGACGAAGAGAGCGACACCGCGATTGCCCTCGTTGAAATCCTTGAAATCGACGATGATTTCGGCGTCTCCATCGACATATTCCAGTCCACCGCGCCCGGTGAACACACGAATTCCGGCATAATCCCCGGTATAGCGCGCATCTCCCTCGTCTGGCAGGACCAGCCGCACCGCATTTCCATCATCGTCGAACCCGTTGCGCTGGTAGACGAAGCCGCCAAAGCCGTAATCCACATAAGACCCCGAACGAACGATGGCGAATTCGGTTTCCCCATTGGTGCTGCGTCCGTAGATCGCGCGATAGGTGAAGGTGCGCAGCGTCGTGCCCGTGACCGGGTCGGTTGTGGTTTCTGCACCTTCGTAGACGGCAAATGACCCAAGCTGCGCAACGCCGGTCACGGGATCACCGCGCGTGTAGACGTTGTTGCCGTCGAAGGCGATGTTATCGACGAAGAATTCGTCCTGACCTTCATCGTTCAGGTAGCGGATATTGGTCGCATAGCCGCCGCCGGTTTCCTCGTCCCGCTCTTCTCGGCGGACGATCTGGGAATTCGGCGAAGGGTTTGTCGTGCCCGGGGGAAGGTCCGGGGTGCCGCGCACGCTGTCAATCGGTGTTTCGTCGGTTGTGCCACCGCCACTGCCATCCGTGCCGCCGTCGGTGGTCGGGTTCTGCAGCACATCACCGCCGCCGCTTTCGCAGGCGGCCACGAAACCCAAGCAAAGGATGAGGATAAGAAGTCGCGTCATGTGTGCTGCCCCGGATAGTTCTGGCCTTCTTCGCGGCCACTCTGGCGGAAAATCCGGCAGGTGGGGATGAAAGTCAACGCAAAGCACGGCGCGTCGGGTGAAAAAGCTGCGGATTGCGGCCCTGCTGCACGCTACAATCCTTGGTGGTTCCTACGTGCCCACCCGCGAGATATAGTCGAGACCGACTCATCCTAGTGGGAAAGGATTCGCCATGCCCCTGTCGCCCGAACAAGAGGCCGAAATCACCGAACAGCGCAGCGCGCCGCAACAGACGCTGCGCGCGGTCAGCGACGGCATGGAGCGGCATCTTTACACCGCCTATCCGGTGCTGGACCACGGGTTCATCCGGGTGGTGGACTACATGGGCGATGACGCCGCCATCTGTCAGGCCGCCCGCGTGTCCTACGGCAAGGGCACCAAATCGGTGCAGAATGACGAAGGGCTGATCCGCTACCTCATGCGGCACTGGCATTCGACACCGTTCGAGATGTGCGAGATCAAGCTGCACGTCAAACTGCCCGTCTTCGTGGCGCGGCAGTGGATCCGGCACCGCACCGCGAACGTGAACGAATATTCGGCCCGCTATTCGATCCTTGACCGGGAGTTCTATATCCCGGCGCCCGAACATCTGAACGCGCAGTCGGTGATCAACAACCAGGGGCGCGGGGCGGCTTTGGAAGGGGAGGAAGCGGACCGCGTGCTGCGCTATCTGCGCGATGACGCGATGCGCTGCTATGATCATTACGAAGAGATGATCAGCCAGGAGGGCCAGCAGGGACTGGCCCGCGAACTGGCCCGGATGAACCTGCCCGCGAACATCTACACGCAATGGTACTGGAAGGTCGATCTGCACAACCTGCTCCATTTCCTCCGACTCAGGGCAGATTCGCATGCGCAGTATGAAATAAGGGTTTACGCCGAAGAGATTTGCAAAGTCGTCGCCGACTGGGTCCCCTTCGCCTACCGCGCCTTCGAGGACTATCGCACGGGGGGTGCGACGCTTTCGTCAACCGCGCTCGACTGCGTGCGGCGGATGCTCAAGGGCGAGACCGTGACGCAGGAGAATTCCGGCATGTCCAAGGGGGAATGGCGGGAGTTTGAGGGGTTGTTGGGGTGATTCCCGACCAAAGAAGGCACCCGCCGTTTTGAGAAAAGGAGGTGGTCCGTGAAATCACGCACCCTACAACTCAACCCAAAACACCGGGCCAGTTGGCTTCGGCCTTGGCGATGTTCGCGTCGAGATTGCGTTCGAACCGGCGGCGGACCGAGAGCGAAAAGTTGAGGTAGAGCTTTTCATTGTGGATCGTCCACGCCTCGGGAACCGTGGGCGCGATGTAGCCCTGGCTGACGGCCCAGGCGCAGTAGCCCCCGAAAGCGGGCTCGTAGGCCAAGGGGTTGGCGGCGAACGCGTCGGCCGAACCTTGGTCAGCAAAGCGCCATTCGGCCCCTTTGTGGTTCACGGTGAAGGCTGCGTCGCCGCTGACGGGGCCGTTCGTGGTGAAATAACCCACCGGGTCAGAGCCGTCGATGGCGATGCCGCCTTCCTGATAGATCTCGGGTTCGCGGGCCAGCGCCGGGCGGGCGAGCCAGAGCGCAGGTGTGGCAAGGGCAAGGGCGGAAAATGTGCGGCGGTGCATGGGCGTTCATCCTTTTTCAACGACTCTGCGTCAAACATGGCAGGGATCGCCACGGATAGAAGGAGGCTGATACATATCTCGCAGTGACGTGAAACGCCGTCATCGCCCGGCAGGCTCTTGGCATTGCGGGCTGTCCCGCTTATACGCCCGGTCTGATCCCGAACAGCCGGAGGCCCATGATGCAGGGCAGCGCCAATCTCAACATCATGATCAAGGCCGCCCGCAAGGCGGCACGGTCGCTTACCAAGGATTTCCGCGAGGTCGAGAATCTGCAGACCTCGGCCAGCAATGCCGGTGACTTTGTCGCCCGGACGGTTGCTGCGGCAGGGGCGTCGCTGCGGGACGATCTGACCGGTGCGCGCGGGACCTACGGCTATGTCGACCCGACCGGCGAGACCGAAGGCGAAGACCCGACGCGGCGCTGGATCGTGAACCCGCTGGAAGGGGCCGCGAATTTCCAGCACGGCCAGCCGCATTTCGCGGTGACGATCGCGCTCGAGCACAAGGGGCAGATCGTCTCGGCGGTGGTGTTCGACCCGGCCAAGGACGAGATGTTCTATGCCGAAAAGGGGCAGGGCGCGTGGCTCAACGACAACAAGCGCGTGCGTGTGTCGAGCCGGACCAGGCTGGTCGAGGCGGTGCTGGGCCATGCGGTGCCGTTCAGCGTGAAGCGGACGCTGCCGGCCACGCTCAGGGATCTGGCGCGGGTGATGCCGGAATGTTCGGGGATGCGCGCGTCGGGGTCATCGGCGCTCGATCTGGCGTATGTGGCTGCCGGGCGGCTCGACGGGTTCTGGCAGCGCGAAGGTGCGGTCACCGAACTGGCGGCCGGGATGCTGATCGCTTCGGAAGCGGGCGCATTGGTCGAAGGGGTGCGGTCGGGGCAGAAACCGCTGGAGGATGGCGCGATCCTCTGTGCGAACAACCAGGTTTTTGCGGCCCTGGCCAAAGTGATCCGCAGCACCGACTGACGAAGGGCTATCCCGTCCCGACGGCATGTGTATCATGGGCCCGGAATTGACCGGGGGGATCCTATGCGCCTGAGAGGAGTGCGGGGCAGTCGCAACATCGAAGACCGTCGCCGCCGTGGTGGAGGCGGCCGGGCCGGGATCGGTGGGGTCGGCCTTTTGGTGGTGCTGGCGATCGGCTATTTTGCGGGGATCGACGTGACCCCGCTTTTGCAGCAGGCCACGCAGCCTGCCACGGCCCCCAGAGCGCTGAGCGCAGAGGAAGAGCGCGCGGCAGAGTTCACCTCGCGCGTGCTGGCCACAACGGAAACGGTCTGGGGCGAGATCTTTCCGGCACAGGTCGGACAGCCCTATGAACCACCGGTTCTTGTGCTTTATTCCGGGGTGACGGCATCGCCCTGTGGCAATGCCAGCGGGGCAACGGGACCGTTCTACTGCCCGGCGGATCAGAAAGCCTATCTGGATACCGCGTTCTTTGCGACGCTGTCACGGCAGTTGGGGGCACGGGGGGATTTCGCGGCGGCCTATGTGATCGCGCATTAGGTTGCGCATCATGTGCAGAACGAACTGGGTATCCTCGGCCAGGTGAACGAGCGGCGGCAGGTTGCCGGCGAGACAGAGGCCAATGCGCTGACCGTGCGGCTTGAATTGCAGGCCGATTGCCTGTCGGGCGTTTGGGCGCGGTCGGTCGATGGTCTGCTGGAACCCGGTGATCTGGAAGAGGCGTTGAATGCGGCGCGGATGATCGGGGACGATCACCTTCAGGAACGTGCGGGCCGGGTGCCGCAACCGCACACCTTCACCCATGGCACGTCCGAACAGCGGTCGCGCTGGTTCGCCATCGGTTACCAAAGCGGCGACATCCGCAGTTGCGACACGTTCCGGGCGCAAAGGCTGTGACATGATCGTTTACGCATTGTCCGTCGGACAGGGAATCCTGGCCATTTCGCCCATACCCGGGGCGGAAGGGGATTACGCGGGCGATGTGCAGCACCTGATCGAATGGAAGCCCGCGATCGTGATTTCGCTGGTGCGCGAGGCAGAGCTGGTGGCCGCAGGCGCGGCAGGTCTGTGGCACGATCTGGTCGATGCCGGATGCCGCTGGGAACATCTGCCGATCACCGATTTCGGCGTTCCGGACGACGCCTTCGAAGAGGCCTGGCCCGAGGTCAGCGCCAATGCGCGCCGGGCGCTGATGGGCGGCGGGCGTATTCTTGTGCATTGTCGCGGCGGGTGCGGGCGCTCGGGCATGGTGGCGCTGCGGCTGATGATCGAATTGGGCGAAGCGGCGGACGACGCGTTGGCGCGCCTGCGCATTGTCCGGTCCTGCGCGGTGGAAACCGAGGCGCAGATGGCCTGGGCGGTGTCGGCCAAGCGCGCACCTGCGGTGTTTCTGCGGCACGAAGACTGAGGCACCCGGCCTTTCAGGGTCTATTCGAACAGGTCCAGTTCCTCGTCGATGCCCGTCAGGGTCGAGATGCGTTGGCCGACCGTATCAGGATTCCGGCCCAGATAGGCCACGGTAAGCAGTCGGATGATCGACAGCATGGTGGCATGCGTGTGCAAGACTCCATAGCTGGCGACGTGACAGGGCAGCAGATCGGACCGAAGTGCTTCGAAGGTGCGGGCCGAGCCACGTTCATGGATGACATTTCGGCTTGGTGATTTTCTTTGATTCGGGCCGGATTCAGCTTTGTGGCAGCGGTGCGGCGGCTGGGCTGCCAATTTTTTGGGCAGAGATTTTTGGTCTTTGAAACAGCCGCTTGAGTTGTTTTCGGGATCGCTTCAGCGCGCTTGGCGGGGGTGATTCCTGCGCCGCCGTGCCTTGATGATTGACAGATTGGGTGAAACCAATGAACGATTGGTTTCATTCTGTCGAACGTCTCAAGGATCGTCATGCTGCACGAACGTCCCAAGGAGTCGCAGGACCCGCCGGAAGCGCGCCGCGTTCTCGACGCGATCCGGCAGATCATCAGCGAGGGGCGTCTGCCGTCAGATGGGCGGCTTCCGACCGAACGCCAATTGGCAGCGGAATTGGAAGCCGGGCGCGCGTCGGTGCGTCGTGCGCTTGACCGGCTCGAGGCAGAGGGATTGATTTGGCGCAAGCAGGGAAAGGGCACGTTTGCCGGACAACCGCCCGACCCGACCGAGGAACTGGCGGCACAGATCGCATCGGATGTTGATCCGTTGTCGGCGATGGAGGCGCGGCTCTGTATCGAACCGGCGCTTGCCGATCTCTGTGCCCGGCGAGCCACGGCCGAGGATGTCGCGCGGTTGCGCAAGCTTGCGGAACGGACACATGACGCGGATGACTCGGATTCGGCCGAACTTTGGGACGGTGCGCTGCATCGCGCCATCGCGCGGATCGCGGGCAACCGTCTGATGCTGACCGCCTTCACGCTGATCGATGAAGTGCGCATGGGAGACGACTGGCAGAAAAAGCGCCACCGCGCCCGCACGCCCGAGTTGCGGGCTTTCTACGATGCCCAGCACCAGAAGATCATCGATGCGATTGATGCGCGGGACGGAACAGCCGCGGCGGGGGCGATGCGCGAGCATCTCGAGACCTTGTTCGACAACCTGCGCAAGTCGATGGAGGGGCGGGCATGACCGGGCAGGGGCCGCTCTTGCAGGTGGACGGGCTGACGATCCGCGTCGGCAATGCGCCGCAACCGCTGGTCGACGGCGTGAGTTTTGCGCTGAACCCCGGCGAGACCCTCTGCATCGTGGGCGAATCCGGCTGTGGCAAGAGCCTGACCGCGCTGGCGCTGATGGGGCTGCTGGAGGGCACACCGCTGGAAATCGAGGGCGGCACGGCACGGTTTCAGGGGGCCGACCTGTTGTCGGCCCCAAGCGAGACGCTGCGCGCCCTGCGGGGCGACCGCATCGCGATGATCTTTCAGGAACCAATGACCTCGCTCAACCCGGCGCTGCGGATCGGCGACCAGATCGCCGAGGCAGTCTGCGAGCATCGCGGCGTGTCGCGTGACGAAGGCCGCGCGCGGGCGCTGGAGATGCTGGAGAGGGTGCGCATTCCGGCGGCGGCCAAGCGGCTGGACGAGTATCCGCACCAGCTCTCTGGCGGGATGCGGCAACGGGTGATGATCGCCATGGCGCTTGCCAATGATCCGGCGCTGCTGGTCGCGGATGAGCCGACCACCGCGCTTGATGTGACGATCCAGGCGCAGATCCTCGACCTGATGCGCAATCTCGGGCAGGAGACCGGGGCGGCGATGATCATGATCACCCATGATCTGGGTGTGGTGGCCGAAATGGCCGACGCCGTCGCGGTGATGTATGCCGGGCGCATCGTCGAGGCGGGCAGCACCGCGCAGGTCTTCGACGACCCGCAGCACCCCTACACGCTGGGGCTGATGTCCTCCATGCCGTCGCTGACGGGGCGGGCCGAGCGGTTGGTCACCATTCCGGGAACGGTGCCCGGCGCGCTCGACATGCCGGTTGGGTGCCGCTTTGCAGCCCGCTGCCCGTTTGCGACCGAGGGCTGCGCCAAGGCCCCGCCTCTGACGGATTTGGGCGGCGGGCATCGTGTGGCCTGCTGGCATGCCCCGCTCGAGGCGGCAGACCCTGTGCCCGCGCGGGTGACGGCATGAGTGCGATCCTGACAGCGCGCGGGCTGACCCGCCGGTTCGTGACGAAGAAGCCGCTGTTCGGTGCGCCGACGGTGGTGCAGGCGGTCAACGGCGTCGATCTCGACATCGAAGAGGGTGAGACCTTTGCGATCGTGGGGGAATCCGGCTGTGGCAAGTCCACGCTGGCGCGGCTGCTGTCGCACCTGATCGCGCCGTCCGAGGGCAGCGTGACCTATGACGGGCGGGACATCTCGGCGCTGAGTGCGGCCGAATTGCGCGCACTGCGCCAGCACATGCAGTTCATCTTTCAGGATCCGTTTTCCTCGCTCAACCCGCGGATGACCGTGGGGGCGCTGATCGGAGAGCCGTTGCGCATTCATGGCATCGGCACCGCCGCGGAACAGCGCGCCAAGGTGGCCGATCTCTTGCGCAAGGTCGGGTTGCGACCGGAACATGCGGACCGTTATCCGCACGAATTTTCGGGCGGGCAGCGCCAGCGCATCGGCATTGCCCGCGCGCTGGCCACAGGGCCGAAGATCGTGATCGGGGATGAGCCTGTGTCGGCGCTTGACGTGTCAATCCAGGCGCAGGTGATCAACATCCTCGAGGATCTCAAGGACGAGTTCGGGCTGACGCTCATCATCATCGCGCATGATCTGGCCGTGATCCGTCATATCGCGGACCGGGTGGCGGTTATGTATCTGGGCGAAATCGTCGAACTGGCCCCGGCGGCGGAGCTGTTTGCGTCGCCCAAGCACCCCTACACCGAGGCGCTGTTATCGGCGATCCCGATCCCCTCCACCGGCGCGCGGCGCTTGCGGACGACGCTGGAGGGCGATCCGCCCAACCCCATCGCGCCGCCGCCCGGCTGCAAGTTCCACACCCGCTGTCCGCATGTGCAGGAGCGCTGTCGCACCGAAAGGCCGGTTTTGCGCGAGACGGGTGCTGCCCACGGTGTTGCCTGCCATTTCGCCGAAACCCTGTCGCTCGAGGGCATCGAGTCCACCGAAAAACCAAGGGCGGCCACCGCTGAGGCGCGGTTCGCCCGCTACAGCGCGGCGCGCGCGGCCATGGATGGATCGGCCAAAGGATGACCATCGGAACATACGACATAACCAAAAGCCAACCGACAGAGGAGTGATCAAATGCAAACCTTGAAAACATTGGGCCTTGCGGCGCTGCTTGCCGCCACAAGCGGTCTGGTCCACGCGCAGGACCTGCGCATCGGGCTTCAGGAAGACCCCGACGTTCTTGACCCCGATCAGTCGCGCACCTTTGTGGGGCGGATCGTCTATGCGTCGCTCTGCGACAAGCTCGTGGACATCACGCCGCAGCTTGAGATCATCCCGATGCTGGCAACCGGCTGGGAGTGGAACGCGGACGGCACCGAGTTGACCATGACGCTGCGCGACGACGTGGTGTTCCATGATGGAGAGCCGTTCAACGCAGAGGCGGTGGCCTACAACCTCAACCGCTCCAAGAATTTCGAGTTGAGCCGCCGGAAATCCGAGGTGTCCTCGGTCGAAAGCTGGGAGGTTGTGGACGACACCACGATCAAGATCAAGCTGGCTGCCCCCGATGCCACGCTGATCGCGCAATTCGCCGACCGCGCTGGCATGATGCTGTCGCCCAAGGCGGCCGAGGAAGCAGGCGAGGAGTTCGGCCTAAACCCGGTCTGCGCCGGGCCCTTCACCTTCAAGGAGCGCATCCAGCAGGATCGCATCGTGCTCGAGAAGTTTGCCGATTATTACCGCGCGGACGAGATCAACTTCGACAGTGTGACCTTCCTGCCGATCCCCGACACCACCGTGCGTCTGGCCAACCTGCGGGCCGGCGATCTTGACATGCTTGAACGTCTGGCGGCGACGGATGTGCCGTCCGTCATGTCCGATGACGGGCTGACGATGGAGAAAGCCACATCGCTTGGCTATCAGGGCATCACGATCAACGTGGGCAATGGCGACCGGGCCAACACGCCCATCGGCGCCGACAGCCGCGTCCGTCGGGCGCTGTCGCTGTCGATCGACCGTGAGGCGCTGAACCAGGTGGTGTTCGAAGGCGCGTTTGCCGCCGGAAACCAGCCCTATCCGCCGGATTCCCCGTGGTTCAACATTGCCTTCCCGGTACCCCAGCGCGATGTCGAAGCGGCAAAGGCGCTGCTGGCCGAAGCGGGGCTTGAAGGTGGCGTGGATGTCGAGGTGCAGGTCGCCAACAATCCGGTGCAGACGCAGGTCATGCAGGTGGTTCAGGCGATGGCCGCCGAAGCTGGGATCAACATCACCCTGACCGCCAAGGAATTCGCGACATTGCTCGCGGACCAGTCGGCGGGTGATTACACGGCAAGCCAGGTCGGCTGGTCGGGCCGGGTCGATCCGGATGGCAACATCCACCAGTTCATGACCACCGGGGGCGGGATCAACGACTCCAAGTATTCCAACCCCGAGGTCGACACGCTGCTGAACGAGGCACGCCTGTCCAACGACACCGCCGACCGCAAGGCGAAGTATGACGCTGCGTTGGCGATCCTGCAGGAGGACAGCCCCATCGTCTACCTCTACCACCAGGTGTGGATCTGGGCGCTGGACAACAACGTGTCGGGCTTTGTGCCCTATCCGGACGGCATGATCCGCCTGCATGGCGTGTCGATGACCGAGTAAACCGACCTGCCGCTCCGGACAGGTTTCGGGGCGGCACAATTCCTTGACGCAGCAGGGGCCGACATGCTCGCTTTTATCGGACGCCGGATCCTCATCGCGATCCCGACCATCATCCTCATCTCGATTTTCGTCTTCGCGCTGCAGCACCTGCTGCCGGGTGACCCTATCCTCGTGATGGCGGGCGAGGAACGCGACCCGGCCGTGATCGAGGCGCTGCGCGATAAGTACCGCATGAACGATCCCATTCCGGTTCAGTATCTGGCCTGGGCCGGCGCGGCGCTGCAGGGCGATCTGGGGATCTCGCTGCGCACCCAGCAGCCGGTGCTTGAATTGATCGGGGAAAAACTGCCGGTGACGATCCAGTTGGCCGTGATGGCGCTGATCATCGCGATCCTGATCGGGATTCCCGCCGGGGTTCTGTCCGCCTACAAGAAAGGCACGTGGATCGACTGGCTGGCCAATATCGTGGCGCTGTCGGGCCTGTCGGTGCCGAATTTCTGGCTGGGGATCATGCTGATCCTGCTGGTCTCGGTCAAACTCGGCTGGCTGCCCGCGTCTGGCTACATGCCCCTCTCCGAAGACCCGGTGCAGTCGATCAAGGTGATGCTGATGCCCGCCTTCGTGCTGGGCACCGCCCTCGCTGCCACTTTGATGCGCCACACGCGGTCGGCCATGCTGTCGGTTCTCAAATCCGACTATGTCCGCACCGCGCGGGCCAAGGGCCTGCGGGAACGCGTGGTGCTGGTGAAACACGCGCTGCGCAACGCGCTGGTGCCGGTCGTGACCGTCGTCACGCTGCTGTTCGGAGAGCTTCTTGCCGGTGCGGTGCTGACCGAGCAGATCTTCACCATTCCGGGCTTCGGCAAACTGGTGGTGGATGCCGTGTTCAACCGGGACTACGCGGTGGTTCAGGGAATCGTCCTGTGTACCGGAATCGCCTTCATCGCCATGAACATTCTGGCCGACGCGGCCTATCGCTTCCTGAACCCGAGGATGTCCGACCAATGACCGCCGTCGTCGATCCGCAGGTTGCCGCAGACCCGCTGCCGCCCCGCCGCCGTAACCGCGCGTGGGAGAAGTTCCGGCGCAATCCGTCGGCGTTGCTGGGGGGTGCGATTGTCACCGTCTTCGTTGTCGTGGCTTTGCTCGCGCCGCTTCTCCCCGTGCCCGGCCCTGCGGAAACCGATTGGGCCGCGGTGCGCGAGGCGCCGTCTGCCGCGCATCCGTTCGGGACGGACGAGATCGGCCGCGACGTGCTGTCCCGCATGATCTGGGGGGCGCAGGCGTCATTGCTGGCTGGGGTGGTCTCGGTGGGCATTGCGGTGCTTTTGGGTGTGCCGCTGGGCATGTTGTCGGGCTACCTGCGCGGTTGGACCGATGCCGTGATCTCGCGCTTTACCGAGGCGCTGTTGGCGGCCCCGTTCCTGATCCTTGCCATTGCCCTGGCGGCCTTTCTTGGCCCGTCCCTGCAGAACGCGATGATCGCGATTGGCCTTTCCGCCATGCCGATCTTCATCCGGCTGTCCCGCGCGCAGACGCTGAGCGTCATGACCGAGGATTACGTGGAAAGCGCGCGTGCCGTGGGGATCGGGCATATGGGCCTGATCGGGCGCTACATTTTGCCGAACATCCTGCCGCCGATTATCGTGCAATCGACGCTCACCATCGCCACCGCGATCATTGCCGAGGCGTCGCTCAGTTTCCTTGGCCTTGGTCAGCAACCGCCCGCGCCAAGCTGGGGCGCGATGCTGAACATCGCCAAGAACTTTCTCGAACAGGCGCCGTGGATGGCGCTTTACCCGGGCATCGCGATCTTTCTCGTGGTGCTGGGCTTCAACCTTCTGGGTGACGGGCTGCGCGATGCGCTTGACCCGCGTGATACATAAGGCAAAGGGACGGACATGCAGTTTACCACCAGACCCGAGATCAAGGGCACCTTCGGCGTCGTCACCTCGACGCATTGGATCGCGTCCGCCGTGGGTATGAAGATCCTCGAAGCGGGGGGCAGTGCTGCCGATGCGGCCGCCGCGACGGGCTTTGTCCTGCATGTGGTAGAGCCGCATCTGAACGGGCCGCTGGGCGACATGCCGCTTCTGTGGCGCGGGGCCGGGGATGACGCGCCGCAGGTGCTGTGCGGGCAGGGGACGGCCCCGGCGGGGGCCACCATCGCGCATTACCGGGCCGAAGGGCTGGACACCGTGCCGGGGTCGGGCCTCTTGGCGACGGTGATCCCCGGCGCGTTCGGGGCTTGGATGGCGCTCTTGCGCGAACACGGCAAGCTGCCGCTGCGGGCGATCCTGGAACCTGCGATCTACTACGCGCGGCACGGCCACCCGGTTCTGCCGCGCGTGGCCGCGACCATCGACGGGCTGTCGGATTTTTTCCGCGACGAATGGCCGACCTCTGCCGCCACTTGGATGCCGGGGGGCCGCGCGCCCGAGGCGTGGTCGCTGATGCGCAACCCGGACTTGGCCGACACATGGGAGCGGTTGCTGTCCGAGGCGGAATCCGTCTCGGGGCGGGAGGCGCAGATCGACGCCGCGCGGCATGCGTTTTACGAGGGTTTCATCGCCGAGGCCATCGACACATGGATGCGCGACGCCTGCGTGATGGATGCGTCGGGCGCACGCCACAAAGGCGTGCTGACCGGTCAGGACATGGCGGATTGGACAGAGACGTGGGAAACGCCGCTGTCGGTCGATTACGAAGGCTGGACCGTCTGGAAGGCGGGCATGTGGAGCCAGGGACCGAGCCTGTTGCAGGCGCTGCGCCTTCTCGACGGGTCGGGCATCGCGGGGATGGACAGCCGGGGTGCGGATTTTGTTCACACCGTGACCGAGGCCATGAAACTCGCCTTTGCGGACCGAGAGGCCTTTTACGGCGATCCTTTGCACAGCGATGTCCCAACCGATACGCTTTTGTCGCGGGACTATGCGGACAGGCGTCGGGGGCTGCTGGGGCCGAACGCCTCGCTTGACCAGCGACCGGGCCGGATCGACGGCTTCGCCCATCAGGCGGACGCCGCCATCGCCCGCGCCAAAGCCAGCGAGGAAGCCTCGGGTGGCGGTGTGGGTGCAGGCGAGCCGACCATGGCGCACCTGTCGGAAAAGCGTGGCGACACGGTGCATATCGACGTGATCGACCAATGGGGCAACTCGGTCTCGGCCACCCCGTCGGGCGGCTGGCTGCAAAGCTCGCCCGTGGTGCCGGGGCTTGGCATGCCGCTTAATTCGCGTGCGCAGATGTTCTGGCTGCAGGATGGCCTGCCCACCTCGCTTGCGCCCGGACGCCGCCCTCGCACGACGCTGTCGCCATCGATGGCACAGGCCCCCGATGGCACGCGCCATTCGTTCGGAACACCCGGCGGTGACCAGCAGGACCAATGGCAGCTCATGCTGTTCCTGCGGCTGGTGCATTCCGGCATGAACCTGCAGGAATCCATCGACGCGCCGCTTTTCAACACCGCGCATTTCCAGGGCTCGTTTGATCCGCGCCCGGTCCGGCCCGGTCACCTGATGGTCGAGCCCGCCTTTGGCGAGGCGGTGATCGCCGATCTACGCGCGCGCGGGCATGATCTTGAGGTTGCCGAGCCATGGACCGTGGGCCGCCTGACCGCCGCCTGCCGCACACCGGACGGGATGCTCAATGCAGCAGCCACGCCGCGCCTGATGCAGGCCTATGCGGTCGGTCGCTGAGAGGGGATACACATGACCTATTCGATCTGCGCCCATGACGAGAAAACCGGCGAACTGGGCGTCGCCGTCGCCAGCCGGTTCTTCGCGGTCGGGATGCTGGTGCCGCACATCCGCGTCGGGCGCGGCGCGGTGGCGACGCAGGCCTTCGTCAGCCCCTTGTGGGGCATCGACGCGGCAGAGCGTCTTGCCGCCGGATATGCGCCCGAAGACGTGGTGGCCGGGTTGGTGGCGGCGGACAAGGGGCAGGCCAACCGGCAGCTTCACATGGTCGACGTGCAGGGCCGCACCGCTGCACATACGGGCGCGATCTGCGTCGATTGGTGCGGGCACAAAGCTGCCAAGGGCGTGTCCGTTGCGGGCAACATGCTGGCGGGGGAGGCGGTGATCGGAGACACTCTGGCCTGCTATCTCGACCGCGCGGACCTGCCGCTCGCCGAACGGTTGATGACCGCGATGGAGGCCGGGGAAGCGGCGGGCGGCGACAAGCGCGGCACGCAATCGGCGGCGCTGATCGTGCACCGGGACCAGCCCTACCCTTGGCTCGACCTACGCGCCGACGATCATCCCGACCCGCTGGCCGAGCTGCGCAGGCTCTACGACGTCGCCCATGAGCGGTTCACCATCGTCGCCAAGGCGCTGCCGACGCTGCAGAATCCGCATGGCTGGTTGGATCGGACGGGGATCGACCGGGAAATCCGCGAGGCTGATGATCGCCGCAAAGCGGAAGGTCGCGAGAGCCGGAGTTTCGGGACGCCGTTGTGAGCGTCCACATGTCAGGCAGCACTGTTCAAGCCAAGTGGGGATTAGGTCGACTGGCTGAATCAAGTCCGTGATGCGTCCAATCATTCGGATCCCCGTTTTACTAACCGGCTGCGGACGTCCTTCGTGTAATCTTCGGTGTTTGACCATGACTGTGGGCATCGAGATTCCTGATCGATCGTCGGTTGTTACAGACGCGGAACTGGCGTGGCTGACCTTTCTGCGCGACCTCCATGACGGGCCTGTTCGCCAGCCGAGGCTGGCGGCTGTCCAGGCGCTGAGAAAAGCAATGGAACGGCCTGCCTGGTCCAGGCCGTCGCAACCTGATCCGGAAATACCTTTTCCGTTTCATGCTTATGAGCCCAGGCTGTTGGTTTTGATGAACTCGTGTCGATTATCTCTACTCGAAGAGGTCCAGTTCTTCGTCGATCCCGGTCAGCGTCGAAATGCGTTGGCCGACGGTTTCGGGGTTCCGGCCCAGATAAGCCACGGCAAGCAGTCGGATGATCGATAGCATGGTGGCGTGCGTCGGCAGCAATCCGTAGCTGGCGACGTGGCAGGGCAACACGACTTGCGAATACCGGGCGGCCTGGGGCGCATAGACGTGGTCGGTGATGGTGATCACGCGCATCCGGGTCGTGCGAGCATGTGCGAGTAGAGACTTTAGGATCTTGGGGCGTGGTTCGAAAGTCAGGAGCACCATGACATCGCGCGGTCCTGTCATGGAAAGTTCCCGCGCCCAGCTTTGGCCCTGACCCTGCAGTTGGTGGACATCGTGACGGAGGCGCGAAAAGAGCGTGCAACCAAGCGTGGCCAGACCTTGCTCGTCGCCAAAGCCAACGAACCAGACGCGTGGCGCAGACTCCAGCAACTCGGCTGTTTCAGGCAGGATGTCGGAGCGCAATTCTTCGAACGTGCGGGTCATGTTCCGCAGTTCCAGATCGAGATGATCCGAAATTGTGCGCCCGAGACTGGCCGGTTCCGGCGACGATTCGAACGCCGTGTAAGGCTCCCGTCGATTGCGTTCCTCGCGGGCCTGGAGGCGGACTTCTTCGAAGTCGGCATATCCCAAACTGCGGAAAAAACGGGCAGTCGTGGCCTTGGACACACCCGCTTGCGCCGCCAGCTCGGTTGCGGTGTGCGTTTCGACAAGGCTCTGATTTTGCAGCAGGACTTGCGCGATCTTTCGCTCGCTCGACGTCAATCGGGCGGATCGCTCCTGGATTCTCAAGATCAGTCTGGAGGCCATTAAGGACGAATTCTCTTGACGTTTGAAACCGATGTTTCATTCTTTTGAAACAATGAAACAACCGAAATGAACACGATGTCGACCTCCAGAACAATTCGCGAAAAAATATGGACGTAACTGCTGGATGTGGCGAGGCCGGATACACGCTTTCATCTGAATTTCGCAGAAGTCATCCCGGATTTCGACGGATCAGAAACCGCGACAGATAGGATCGTCGAAGACCCGGCCTACAAGGCATCGCGCTTTGCCTTCATCACGCCGGACAATTGTCTGGCTGACCTTCGGCGGCGGATGATCGAAGACGGAAAGCCTTTCGTGATGTCCACTTACGGCATCTATCGGGGGTTTCTCTATCTCGATCCGGCGACGGTGCCCGAGGGGGCCGCGCTCTATGCGTCGTGGCTGGACGGGATGGCGCATTTCGGGGTGCCGATCACCCTGGAAGAGATCGCCGCGAAAGGCCGGTTCGATTACCTAGTCACGGGGGCCTCGGCGGTGTCGGTG
Organism: Alphaproteobacteria bacterium; assembly: GCA_030428355.1. GTDB lineage: Bacteria > Pseudomonadota > Alphaproteobacteria > Rhodobacterales > Rhodobacteraceae > Marivita. Next base: position 36,768 of record JAUIBL010000026.1, read on the forward strand.
AACGGGGTTCGATTCGGCAAGGGGCACGGGTTCTTCGACCTCGAATGGGGGATGTTCACCGATCTGGGCCTTGTCGATGAGGACACGCCCGTGCACGCGCTGGTGCATGACGTGCAGCTTGTGGAAGAGCAGTTGCAGCCGTCCGAGACCGACATCCTTGTCGACCGCATCTTCACACCGGATCGCACCCATGTCGTCGAGCGCCGCGCCAAGCGGCCACGCGGTGTGAAATGGCCGCTGCTCGATCCCAAGCAGATTTCCGACACACCGCCCCTTCAGGAGCTTCAGCGCCTTCAGGGCCTTGCCTGACCAAATCCGTTCGACTCATCTGACAACAGGAGCTTTTCCCATGAGCCTCATACTGGACCGCCGCCGTTTCCTTGGCACGGCTGCCGCAAGTGCCGCCGCTGCCTCATTCCCGATGCGTGGACGCGCTGCCACCCCCTTCACCATGCAGGCGGCGTGGATCAATGACGCCGAATTCGCGGGCTATTTCATCGCCATCGACGAAGGCTACTATGCCGCTGAAGGGCTGGACGTGACCTATCTGTCCGGCGGGCCAGATGTCATTCCCGAAAGCACCATCATCGCGGGCCGGGCGGATCTTGCGCTGACGACGCCCGACACGACGATCAAGGCGATTGTCGACCAGGGCGCGCCGTTCAAGATCATCGGGGCGCAGTATCAGAAAAACCCGATCGGAATCGTGTCGCTGGTGTCGAACCCGATCAATGAGCCGAAGGACCTGATCGGCAAAACTTTGGCTGTGCCGCCGGTGAACGTCATTTCGGTGAATGCGATGCTTGCGCTGAACGGGATTGATCCGGCGGATGTGAACATCGTGCCCTATGCCTACGATCCGACGCCGCTCATTCAGGGCGAGATCGACGCGAGCCTCGATTTCACGACCAACGTGCCCTACACGATCAGCCAGCAGGGCGTGGAGGCGACCTCGTTCCTGCTCTATGATTTCGGCTTCACGATCTACAATGACACGGTCGTCGTCACAGAAGAAACCCTTGCCACCAAGCGGGCCGAACTGGTGTCGTGGCTGCGCGCCTCGCGCAAAGGGTGGGAAGAGAACTTCAAGGACCCGAACCTCTGGCCGCCCAAGTGGAAGGACACGTGGTTTGCCGGAACCGGCCGCACCATCGAGAACGAGATCTTCTTCAACAACGCACAGCAGCCGCTGATGGAAAGCCCGGCGGGGTTCATGGCGATGACCGAAGAGGGGATCGAGGCCAACCTGCGCGCGCTGAGCGAGGTCGGGATCAAAGGGACGCGTGAGATGTTCGATACCACGCTGCTCGAGGAGATCTGATGGCGGCCCCGGACGGGATTGCCCTATCCGGGGTCTGCAAGACCTTTTCGGGGCGGGGGAAGGTTGTCGAAGCGTTGCGCGACGTCAGCCTGTCCTGTCCCGAAGGATCGTTCACCGCCATCATCGGCCCGTCGGGATGCGGCAAGTCCACGGTCATGCGCATCGCGCTGGGTCTGGAACGTGCCGATGCCGGCACGGTGCAGATCGCGGGGCAGGCCTCGCTTGACGCAGCGCGGGCGGGGGTGACCGGGGTCGCGTTTCAGGACGCCGCCCTGTTGCCGTGGCGCAGCGTCAGGCGCAACGTGGAGGTGCCGCTTGAAGTGCTGAGGCGGTCGCGGTCGCAGGCGGCGGCGCATGTGCAAGATATGATCGAACTGGTGGGGCTCAAGGGCTACGAAAACGCGTTGCCAGGCGAATTGTCCGGCGGGATGCGCCAGCGGGTCGCCATCGCTCGGGCGCTGGTCACGCATCCACAGGTTCTGTTCATGGACGAACCCTTTGGGGCGCTTGATCAGATCCTGCGTCGGCAGATGAATGTCGAATTGCAACGGATCTGGTCGGAAAGCGGATCAACGGCGCTTCTGGTGACGCATGGCATTGATGAGGCGGTGTTTCTTGCGGATCGGGTTGTCGTCATGCACGCGGCTCCCGGCCGGATCGTGGATGTGATCGAGGTGCCGTTCGATCGGCCGCGCGATACGGCGCTGTTCTCGGTTCCCGAGTTTCACCACGTCTGTGACCACATCGCCGAGGTGCTGCATGGCGGCTGAGCCGAAAGGGCATTGGCGCGGGCTGCGCAACGCCGCGGTTCTGCTGGTGATCTGGGAGATCGTCGGTCGGCTTGATCTGGTGGCGGGGGGCGCGCTGCCGGGGTTTTCGGAAATCGTGATCCGGCTCTACGAGGATTGGGGTGATTATCCGCGCCATATCTGGGCCACTGTCTATGCCTCTACCCTGGGATTTCTGATCGGCAATGCGCTTGGCATCGGGGCAGGGGTGATCTTTGCGATGTCGCCCACGATGCTGCGGCTGTTTCGCGGGGTGAACATCGCGGTGTTCGCCCTGCCTCCGATCGCGATTGCACCCATCCTTGTTCTGACACTGTCCGGTATGGCACCAAGGATCGCGTTGGCGGCATTGGGCGTCTACTTCGTCACCATGACCGCCACCGTGATCGGCTTGTCACAGGCTGACAGCCGCGCGACGGATGTGATCCGCGCTTATGGCGGCAGTCGCTGGGATGCGTTGCGCCTTGTGCGGTTTCGCGGTGCCTTGCCCTCCATTCTGGCGGGCCTGCGCGTGGCCGCTCCCAACGCGGTTCTTGGAGCCATTCTTGCAGAATTCGGCGGCGGCGGACGCTGGGGGCTTGGGGCCTATCTGCTGGGCTCACTTGGGCGCGGTGAGCCGGATCGCCTTTGGGGCATCGGCCTTGTGGCCACGCTGATCGCTGGATTAAGCTACGCGGTCTTTGCTATTCTTGCGTCCCGAACCCTTGGCGCAACCCGCGCCGTGACCCTGAACACCGCCGTGCCAGAGACAGACACAGGCAACAGGTCCCTGGCTGTCCGTATCGCTCTGACCCTCGGCACCATCGCGTTGCCGTTCATCATGTGGTGGGGCTTCATCAAGCTGACCGGAGTGCCGGAGCTGATCTCCAAGACGCCGTGGGGTGTTGTCCAATACCTGTTCCTCGGACCAACAGCTGAAAGCGCACAGACACGTCTCTTGGCAGCCTTGTCAGAGACGTTGCCGATCACCTTTGTCGGCATGGCTGCAGGCTTGCTGTTTGCCTTCCTGCTTGCAATCTCGTCACGTCTCTTTCCGCGCGCCGTCGAGGCCTTTCTCCCGGTCGCGCTGGTCACACAGACGATGCCTTTGGTGGCCCTGACGCCTTTGCTGGTTCTGATCCTCGGGCGCGGCACCTCACTGACGCTCTGGGTTACAATATCGGTGACGTTCTTCCCGGCCTTCGTCACTCTGGCACAAGGACTGGCGCTTGTGCCACGCAGCGCGGAAGACGTGCCGCGCGCCTATGGCGCCAGCCGGTGGACGGAAATGCGGATGGTCACGCTGCCCGCTTCCTTGCCGTATCTGTTCGCTGCGACCAGACTGACGGTTCCACGAGCGCTGTTGGGCGTAATGATCGCGGAGTGGCTGGCAACCGGAAAAGGATTAGGCAATCTGCTGAACCAATCCCGTGGTTTTCTGGACTACGGCATGATCTGGACGGTTGCCGCGGTATCGGTTCTGCTGTCAGTGCTGTTCTATCAGGTTGTCGTACTGGTCGAGAAACGGGTGTTGAAGCGTCTTGGGATGACGACGGCTGAGTGATTAGCTGAACGTTTTTTACGTTCTCACGTATGAACACATGGAGGGAGCAATCGCGGGCGTTTTCAGAGGCTTTCAGGTGCGAGTAAGCTGCTCGGATGTGATTGGTTCACAGGCGCTTAATCGTTAATTTTCAAAGCTACCAAGATCCCGGAAGGCACGTTTCGGCTGGCTCATATTGAGAAGAGATACCAAATCCAGATTTGCCGCTCTACGTGTCTGACCCTTGCGTTGCCCCAAGAATGGCCAGAGCCGCACCTGCGCAGCCATGAAAAGCGGCGTACCCCATGGAAGTCCTAGAAGACGACGACGGTTGTCATCCGGATGCGTCGCGTTGCCAGCAATGGCGCGGGACCAAATCCGCCGTTTTCAAGACATCAGTCATATTCGCCCAGACGCTCGTTGAACTCGTCGACCCGACGCAAGCGCGTGCGTCCCTCGGCACCGGACTTCAGCGTCGTGCGCACGACGATCTGGTGGCAAAGCGCCAATACGGCGGCATGATTGAACTGTGGGGTCGCTGTGCTGATGCGGCAGCGGAAATGCCAATCGAGACTGGGGTCAAGTTCCATACTGTCGTCCGAAATCACAGCGCGCACAGCGCCGATAGCGCCGATCTCGCGCAACAGGGCGTCCAGGCCGCTCATGCGGCGACGCAGAGCCACGACAAGAACAAGGTCATCCGGTGTCATCGCAGCCAGGTGTTCACCCATGGACTCGCCGTCCTTCGGAATGACCGCGGCGTCCGGGATGACCTTGACCAATTGCCAGCGCAGGTAGATCGCGAATGAATGGCTGATCCGGTGCCCGATGATCCAGACCTTCCGGGCGGACAGCATCTTGTCTGCCAATCTGTCGAGCTCATCGGGTGAGAGCCTCTGGAATGTCCATGCGAGGTTCTCCATCTCTTCGCGCATTCCGAAGCCAAGGACATCCTCCATCGCCCCGGGTTCGCCGTGACCGATATAGAGCCGCGAGCCGGAGCTGGCTTCATCCCGCACGGCGCGGCGCGCGGCGTCATAGCTGTCGTAGCCGATCTTTCGGATGAACCGCGATACCGTGGCCTTGGAGACATCGGACAGCCGCGCGAGTTCCTGTGCGTCATAGCTTGCCATGTCGCTGGGAAAGTCCAGCAGGAAGGTGCCGAGACGACGCTCGGCGGGCTGGAGGTCTGCCAGGGCTGTCCGGATCCGGTCGAGGAAGCGCGGCGGCGCGTCTTTTTGTAACTGAGATTTCATGATGTCAGTTTGACGATAATCAGCGGAGTGGCAACTGCAGATGCCCGGGTGATCCCAGCCAAAATCCACTACGATTCGCGCTTTCAAATCGAAAACCCGCATAAGAAACCAAGGTTTCTGAACATTTCAGGTGTTATTTCTGTGCAGGTCTTCAGCGCGTTGCTGAATTTGTAATCGAAACCAAGATTTCTGTTTTGCCTATTTTCGAAATCATGGTTCCATTAGCCTTAGTCGGATGCAGGATGGCTGTAACGCTTTTTTGACGCCTCATGGAAGGAAGACGATAATGACCACCAGACGACATTTTTTCGCCTTGCTGGCCTCCGTATCGGCCGCAGCAACCCTTGGCACGGCACCCGCAGCACAGGCGGCATGGCCGGAAAAGCCCGTTCGGATCCTCGTATCCTTTCCGCCGGGTGGATCGAGCGATCTTGTGGCACGCCTGTTGGCTGAAAAGCTGTCCGCTGATCTGGGCCAGCAATTCGTGGTCGAGAACAAGCCCGGAGCGGCAGGCACGGTGGCCGCGGGCGCGCTGCAAGAGGCAGAACCGGATGGCTACACCTTCATGCTGTCGAACCTGACCCCGTTCAGCGTCGCTCCGACCCAGTTCCCGGACACGCCCTATGATCCGGTCGCCGATTTCGACCACATCACCTATGTCGGAACGGTGCATCTTGGGCTGTTCGCGGCGCCCAGCCTGGAGACTGCCGATTTTTCCGCCTTCCTTGAAAAGGCCAAGGCAGACCCGGGCAGCATCGACTACGGCAGCTCGGGTGTCGGGTCATGGGGGCACATCATCGCCGAGCAGTTCAACCGCGAAACGGGGGCTGGCCTGTTCCATATCCCCTACAAGGGCTCCGGTCCGATGCGGCTCGATTTCCTCGCCGGTGTGGTTCCAGTGATCTTTGACGCGGTGCCGCAGAATCTGCCGGCCGTTCAGGATGGTACGGCCATTCCGCTCGCCGTCTCGTCGACCACGCTGCTGCCGACTTTGCCGGACACGCCGACCTTTACAGAGCTTGGTTATGACATCGTCGCCGAGAACTGGCTGGGTGTGAGTGCGCCTGCCGGGGTGCCGGACGAGATCAAGGCGACGCTTGATGCGGCGCTGCAAAAAGCGATGTCCGATGCGGATGTGCTGGCGCAGTTCGACACATGGGGACTGGTACGCGAACCGAAGACAAGTGCCGAGTTCGAGAGCTTTGTCGCACAGCAATTCGAAGCCTGGAAGCCGCTGGTCACAGCGATTTCGAACTGAGGAAAGCAGAATGCGGATCACGGTCTTTTTTGTCGGCGAGGTGCATGACGATGGCTTCAATGCCAGCGCGCTGGACGGGGCCTTGCGGGCGAGGGATGCCGGGCTTGCCAAGATCAGCGTGGTCGACGGGGTGCCCTACAAGGAAGACGTGATCCGCGCTCGCCTGACCGAAGTGATGCCCGATTGCGACGGTCTGGTTTTCATCGGCGGTCAGGGCAATGTCGCGACGCCGGAAATTGCGACGATGCACCCGGACAAGCGGTTTGCCATCGTTCAGGGGCACCAGACAGGCCCGAACCTTGCGAGCTATGATGTCCTGCAAGAAGAGACCGCCTTTCTGGCCGGCGCCTTGGCAGCGCTTATCACGAAAACCGGTGTCGTCGGGCATTTGTCCGGCCATCGGGTGCGCCCCGGTTTGAAGGGACGAGCCGCGTTTGCCGCAGGCGTGTCCTACATTGACCCGGAGATCACTCTGCTCACCGGATTCTGTGGCACGCAGGATGACAACGCGGTGTCCCGTGCATGGGCCGAGGCGGAAATCGAGGCCGGGGTCGATGTGATGTTCACGATGCTCAATGCCGCACGTCAGGGGGCCATCGACGCCTGCCGGGCCGGCGGAGCCTTGCAGATCGGGAATGCGCTTGACTGGGTTGCGCGGGATCCGGTGGTGTTCGTCGCCTCTGCGATGGCGCGTATCGATCTGGGTGTCGAACAGGCGATCAAAGACATGGTCGCCGGACATGTCCCGCCACAGGTGGTCGAGCTTGGCCTTGCAGACGGCGAATATGGTCACTTGGCCATGGGCGTAGCGGTTCCGGCGGATGTTAAGGCGCGGATCGATCAGATTTCGATGCTGATCCGCAATAGACAGATCGACATCCCGGACGACTATAAAGGACCAGAGTTCCAACCGGTGACCGGACCATGCATCGCGACCGCCTGATCTCGCAGATCGGACCGGCGCTCATGCTGCTGGTGGGCCTCGCGTTTGTCATCGGCTCGGTCACGACGCTCGAGCTTGGCTCTGCGCGGAGGATGGGGCCGGGGGCGTTCCCGGCGCTGGTCGGTGGCCTGTTGTCGGTGCTGGCGCTGATTACGCTGGTCCGTAATTTCCGATACCCGATGGGCTGGGACAGGCCAGACCCGATTTCCGTCGCGGCCGTGGCCGGTGGTGTTGCGGCCTTCGCGTTTCTGACGCCTTTGCTGGGTGTCCTGCCCGCCGTAATCGTGTCGGTGCTGACCACCGCGTCGGCGGTGCCACAGTTCCGCTGGCCGGGTCGGATCGTTCTGGCGTTCTGTGTCGCAGGCGCGGTCTGGCTGGTCTTCGTCAAGGGTCTCGGCATCCCGCTGCCCACGATCCGGGGGTTCTGATGGATCTTCTGTCCAATCTTGCGCTTGGCTTTGCGACGGCGGCGACGCTCTACAACCTGACCTACTGTTTCGTCGGCGTTTTTCTGGGCACGTTCATCGGCGTGCTGCCGGGGGTTGGTCCCCTGGCCGCGGTTGCGATGCTGTTGCCGGTGTCGTTCTACCTTCCGCCCGAGACCGCACTCGTGATGCTGGCAGGCGTCTACTATGGCGCGGAATACGGCGGCTCGATCGCGTCGATCCTTCTGAACATTCCCGGCACACCGTCGGCCTCGGTGACCTGCCTTGACGGCTACCCGATGGCCCGGGACGGACGGGCGGGGGTCGCGCTCTTTTCGACCGCGATCGCGTCGTTCTTCGGGGCTATCTTCGGCGTCGTCGTGATGGTCCTCTTGTCGCCAGCTCTGGCGGAATTCGCATTGCTGTTCGGACCAGCCGAGTATTTTGCCGTCATGGTTCTTGGACTGGTCGCCGCGTCTGTTGTCAGCACGTCCGGCGCGATGCGCGGCGTCATGATGGTGTGTCTGGGGATCCTGCTGGGCACCGTCGGTGTCGACATCAATTCCGGCGAAACGCGCTTCGTCGCCGGGATGCCGGAGTTGCGCGACGGGGTCAGTCTTGTCGTCGTCGCCATGGGCCTCTTCGGGATTTCCGAGGTCATGGTCTCCGCACGCGGCGCGACCCGGTCCTACGCGACCGAGCGCATCTCCATGAGCAATTTCTTCCCGACGCGGTCGGAATGGCTGCGCAGCATCGGTCCCGCCCTGCGCGGATCAAGCGTGGGGTCGTTCTTCGGCACGTTGCCGGGCACCGGGCAGACGGTCGCGTCCTTCGTCGGTTATGCCCTTGAGAAACGCATCTCGCCCCGGGGAGACAAGTTTGGCACGGGTCAGATCGAGGGTGTGGTCGTCCCGGAATCGGCCAACAACGCCGCTGCGCAGACCGCGTTCATCCCGACGCTGACGCTGGGCATTCCCGGATCGACGACGATGGCGCTGATGCTGGGGGCCTTGATGATCCACGGGATCACGCCCGGACCGCGCCTCATCTCAGAGCACCCGGAGCTCTTCTGGGGCCTGATCGTCAGCTTTCTCTTCGGCAACCTGTTCCTGCTCGTGCTCAACATCCCGCTGATCGGTCTCTGGGTCCGCTTGCTGCGGGTGCCGCACTATTTCCTCTACCCGACCGTCGTCGTGCTGATCTGCGTGGGGGTCTACAGCATCGACAATTCGATCTTCGACATCTGGATGACCCTTGCCTTCGGCGTGCTGGGCTATGTGCTGCGTCTCTTCCGGTTCGAACCTGCGCCGCTACTGATCGGCTTCGTTCTGGGGCCGATGATGGAAGAATTCTTCCGCCGCGCCATGCTGTTGTCGCGCGGTGACCCGATGGTGTTTCTGGAGCGACCGGGGAGTGCGGCGCTGCTGGGCGTCGCCGGTGTACTTCTGCTGGCTACTGCCGTCCCGCGTCGGTTGTATCCATGGAACCGGGCTACATAGTCACTGCTCGTGCCTCGTGAAATGTATCTCAAGCTTGCCATGAGATACTCTCTGGTAAACACGGGGCGGTTCACATCACGGAAGCGCCAAGACCACGTACGCCGAAGATCTCCCGCAACGCTTCTGGAACCATAACACGGACCACCCAAATACAACGCACCGTCTGGACGTGTTTCATACCTAACTCAAGGGGCTGACTGGTCGCAAACACCCTTGGGCACCTGGGATTCCATGCAATTTATATGTTCTAAGGGGTGTAAGGTGAGAGGCTGGACAACGACCCAAGCGTGGCTCGTTACGGCTGCTTCCTTCCGGACCTGACCGGGTTGGCGAGGTGCTCGCCCGCGCCAACCTCTCAATGCCTCATCTAGGCGAGGCTTGGAGAGATTGCAACCAGGGTTATCGGGGAATCCTCTTGGCTGGATTGTTCTTTTCGAGGCCACGTGGCAATCGCAGGGAAATAGAGATAAAGGTAGGGGCCGATGCGGACTGCTGAACAGGTGACATTTGGAGGGTCCGGGCTGGACCGGGCGGCGGACCTGCGCGGGGATATTCCGGCGCTTGCGGCGGTGATGCAGGATGCGGCAACGCGAACGACCGTGCTTTGGAAGGGCAAGCCTCTGGTCATCAGATCAGGTGACACCTGCAGTCTTGCACGCCTTCCGCTGGATCATCCCATCCTGTCCGAAGCGCGGGTTGCGCCGATCCTGTTGGGCCGTGAGGACGGAGCGGCGCGCTTTGCACATGATCTTTCGGCATGGGTTCCGGATACCGATCTGAGCGATGTCGGCGCGTTCATCGACAAGAGCATTCAAACGCATCCGACCTTGCCCGAGGACCACGGGTTTACCGAATTGCGCGGCATCATGACGCTTCTGAGCGCGCGCGACGCCGAGCTGGCCGCGACCGCCAAGGCGATCCTCGGTTGGCATGAGACCCATGGTCATTGCGCCCGGTGCGGAGCGCCCAGCGATGTCACGCAAGCGGGGTGGCAGAGGGTGTGCCAATCTTGCGGAGCCAGCCATTTTCCGCGCACCGATCCTGTTGTGATCATGCTTGTCACACATGGCAACAAGGTGCTTCTGGGGCGGTCGCCCGGATGGCCCGAGGGCATGTATTCCTGTCTTGCTGGCTTTGTCGAACCCGGCGAGACCATCGAGGCGGCTGTGCGCCGCGAAGTCTGGGAGGAAGCAGGGGTGCAGGTGGGCGAGGTTCGGTATCTGTCGAGCCAGCCCTGGCCGTTTCCGGCATCGTTGATGTTCGGCTGTCACGGCATCGCGACAAGCGAGGACATCCGCATCGATCCCAACGAGATCGAGGACGCGCTCTGGGTCAGCCGCGAAGAGGTCATGGACGCTCTGGCGGGGCTCAGACAAGGGTTGCTGCCGGCGCGAAAAGGCGCCATCGCGCATTTTTTATTGCGCAATTGGCTTGCCGATACGTTGGAATGACGCAAATTTAAGTCAAAAGTATCGAGGTGGGGGCACATAGATGCAGGTGACAGGAACCGAGGATGTTGAAGCCTCTATTGATCATGTCTTCTCGGAATTGACCGCCTTTGACGCTCTGGAGCGGCAGGCGATGCGGCGCGGGATCGAGGTGCGGCGACGGTTCAGCGGGGCTGCTCCGGGTATTGGCGAAGGATGGGAAGCGCAGTTCAAGTTCCGCGGGAAGATGCGAGAGGCGCGGATCACTCTGGAGGCCTGTGACGCGCCGAACATGGTTCAATTCGGCGGGGTGTCCGGCGGTCTTGAGACCAGCACGCTGGTCGAACTGGTGCCGTTGTCGCCAAACCGGACACGGGTTTCGGTTATGTTCAAGATGATGCCCAAGACCCTGTCCGCACGCCTTCTGGTGCAATCGTTCAAACTGGCCCGATCCAGAATCAACAAGCGCTTCAAGGCGCGCATGGCGCAATATGCGCGTGACATCGAAAACAAGGTGGTCAAGATCGCATGATCCGGTCTGTTGGTCTTGGCGCGACGGCGCTGTTCTTTTCGGGTGTCGCGTCGGCGCATGAATTCTGGATCGACCCTGTGGATTACACTGTGGCGTCCGAGGGCGCTCTGGTGGCCACGCTGCGGGTCGGGGAAACCTTTGCCGGTGCGGAACAGTCTTACCTGGAACGGAACTTCGTCCGCTTCGACATGCAGTGCGACGGAACGCTGGACGCGGTTCCGGGGCGCGCGGGTGATCGTCCTGCGCTGAATGTCGCGGCACCTCGGGACGGGTTGTGCGTCATCATCCACCAGACCCGCGATTACACTCTGACCTATAATGACTGGCAGAAATTCGTCAATTTTGTCGAGCACAAGGATTTCGCCGGGGTGTTGGACGAACACGCCGCCCGAGGATTGCCGGAAACAGGCTTTGTCGAACTGTACAGCCGGTACGCCAAGAGCCTGATCGCTGTCGGAGACGGTGCAGGCTCTGACACCGAAATGGGGCTGGTGACCGAGATCGTGGCCGAAGCCAATCCGTATACCGACGATGTCGCAGGCGGGTTCCCGATCCGGGTGCTTTACAACGGGAAGGCCCGCGGCGATGCCCAGGTCGAGCTGTTCGCCCGCCCGCCCGAAGGTGCGGTCGAGGTCACGCTGCATCGTACGGATGCCGAGGGCCGCGTCACTCTGCCGGTGCAGCCGGGCTATGCCTACCTTGCCGATGCCGTGGTGCTCAGACCACTTGAGGCGCAGGCCGAGAAAGACCCGGTCTGGGAAAGCCTGTGGGCGTCCCTGACATTCGCCGTGCCGGAGTGACCGGCACGGGTGTTAATTCCCGTGCCAGTCGAAAAAGCCGGGACCCGCGCGATCCAGCAAGGTGCGGGCCAGTGTCTTGCCCATCTCGGCACCATCGGCAATCGGGCCGCTGATTTCGTCGGCATGCGCTTCTGACCCGTCGGGGCGCAGCACTTCGCCGCGCAGGCGCAGGATATCGCCGTTCAGTTCGGCGAGACCGGCAATCGGTGTTTCGCACGAACCATCGAGGGCCGCGAGAAACGCGCGTTCGGCTGCAAGGCGTTGACCCGTGGGCGTGTCATGGATCGCGGCCAGCATCTGTGCCGCGCGGTCGTCGTTCACGCGCCGTTCGATGCCGATGGCACCCTGGGCTACGGCGGGGAGCATGTCGTCGGTTTCGATAGCCGTCTTCGGGACCTCATCCATCTTGAGCCGGTTGAGACCCGCCATGGCGAGGAACGTGCAGGAGGCGACGCCGTCCTCAAGCTTTTTCAGGCGGGTCTGCAGATTGCCACGGAACTCGACCACGTTGAGATCGGGGCGGCGGTTCATCAGTTGTGCCCGACGGCGCAGCGAGGATGTGCCGACAATCGCGCCCGAGGGCAGGTCGGCAATCCGCGTCACATTGTGAGAAATGAACGCATCGCGCACATCTTCGCGCGGCAGGTAACAGTCGAGCATCAGCCCCTCGGGCTGCGCCACGGGCATGTCCTTCATCGAATGCACGGCGATGTCGATCCGACCTTCGAGCATCGCTTCTTCGATTTCCTTGGTGAAGAGACCCTTGTTGCCGATCTCCTTGAGCGGGCGGTCCGCGTCGATCAGCGTGCGGTCATCGCCGATCGTCTTGATGACCACGATGTTGAACGCCTCGAACGGCAGGTCAAACGCCTTGGACAGGCGTTCGCGGGTTTCGTGGGCCTGAGCCAATGCCAGCGGGGAACCGCGTGTGCCGATGTTCAGGGGTTGGTCGGGTGTGGGCAGGTCAATCGTCATGAATCGATCTTTATGCGTGTAAACTTGTCCTGACAACCATGCTTGTCTTGACATATGTGTTTCTAAGGTTGATCCGAGAGCAATAGACAAGGAAAGACCTGATGAGCCAGACAAAAACCATCCTCCGTGCCCTTGCGGGCGAAACTCTTCCGACCCCGCCGATCTGGATGATGCGTCAGGCTGGCCGTTACCTGCCCGAGTATCGGGCGACACGCGCGCAGGCCGGGGATTTCCTGTCGCTTTGCTACAATTCGGAATTGGCGGCCGAGGTCACGCTGCAGCCGATCCGCCGTTATGGCTTTGATGCGGCGATCCTGTTTGCCGACATTCTGCTGTTGCCGCAGGCGCTGGGCGCCGACCTTTGGTTTGTGACAGGCGAAGGCCCGCGCCTGTCGACGATCACCACGCAGGCCGAGTTCGACAAGCTGGGCCGCGGCGAGATGATCCATGACACGCTGAACCCGGTCTACGAGACCGTGCGCATCCTGCGCCGCGAATTGCCCGAGGAAACCACGCTGATCGGGTTTGCCGGGGCGCCGTGGACGGTGGCCACCTACATGATCGCAGGACGCGGCACGCCCGATCAGGGGCCGGCACATGCTCTCAAGGAAGAGAACCGCGCGCTGTTCGAGGCGATCTTGGAACGGCTGACCGAAAGCACTATCGATTACCTGTCGGCGCAGATCGACGCCGGTGCCGAAGTGGTCAAGATTTTCGATAGCTGGGCCGGATCGCTCAAGGGCGACGATTTCGAGCGGTATGCCAAGTACCCCGCCAAGGTCATCACCGAAGAGATCAAGCGCCGTCATCCGGGCATTCCCGTGATCGCTTTCCCGCGTCAGGCTGGCGACGGGTATATCGGGTTCCATGCGGCAACTGGTGCGGATTGCGTCGCCGTCGATGACAGCGTGACGCCGGAATGGGTGGCCGAGCATGTGCAGCCGGGTGGCTGTGTGCAGGGTAACCTTGCCTCGCATCACATGGTGACAGGTGGCGACGCGCTTGTGACCGAGACCCGCAAGGTTGTGGATGCTCTCAAGAACGGGCCGCATATCTTCAACCTTGGTCACGGGATCACGCCGGATGCGGACCCCGAGAACGTGCAGCTGATGATCGACACGGTGCGCGGCGCTTAACGCCGCGTGGCCACGTGTTTGCTGGCCACGATTCTACGACCTTTCTGACGTTCCCGTAGAAATACGAACAGACCTGCGCCAAGGATCATGGCGCAGCCTGTCCATATCGCGGGCGTCGGCCATTCTGCAAAGATCAACCAGCCCCAGAAGATCGCCAGCGGCAGCCCTATGTATTCGAAGGGCGCGATGCTGGCTGACGGGGCCATGCGATAGGCGGCAGTGACGCAATAGGCGATGATGCCGTTGCAGATGCCTGTCAGGATAAACAGCGGCCAGTCCTGCTCTGTTGGCCAGACCCAGGCCCGCAGCAGGAAATGCAGGCTGGGTGCATCGGGGCCGGGGTCGGACTTGCCGTCACCGACGGTCAGGAAGAAGAGGCTAGAGACCAGCAAGAACATCAACTGGTTGTAGATGGTCAGCGCCGCAGTGCTGCTTTTGACGCCCAGTGCTCGGGTCATCACGGCCATCGCGGCATAAAGCGACGCGGCAATCACGGGCAGTGCAAAAAGCCATGGTGGCCCGTAGACAGAGCCGCCGCCCCACGGTTCCTGCATCACGATCACGCCAAGGAAGCCGAAGACAATCGCGCCAAGCCGCAGCGGGCCGACCTGTTCCCCAAGGAAAAGAAAGCTGAACAGCGTGATGAAGAGCGGCCCGACAAAGAAGAGTGCCGTCGTCAGGCCAAGCGGCAGGACCGCCAGCGAGGCGAAGAAGGTCATGTTTGCGGCAACCAGTGTCAGCCCGCGCAGCGCATGCAGGCCGGGGCGGCTGGTGCGCAGCAATGACAACCCGCCTTCGAGATGCAACATGACGGCCGAAAAGACGATCCCGATGGCCGTGCGCGTGAACACGATCTGGTGCAGCGGGTAGCCGCCGGACAACGCCTTGATCAGCATGTCATTGATTGAAATGGCGAAGACGCCGATGCAGATCAGAGTGATGCCACGCGCCACGTTCGAGTCGGATTGGGAGGTCATGCCTCAGGCATAGGCGCAGCGCGGGGAAAGGTCAGGTCCAAAAACGACCTGCACACGGCTTGCGTTCTGATGCACGTCTTTGGGGATTGCGTCCGCTTTTGGTGGCATTAGGTATGCCCCTTGTCCGTTTGAAAAGGAGGACCGAGCCATGCCGATGGTCGAGATCAGCAATGTCCGCAAGGCCTATGCGAGCGGCTTTGAGGCGCTCAAAGGCGCATCGCTTGATATTCACGAAGGCGAAATTCTGGCGCTGCTCGGCCCCAACGGTGCGGGAAAAACCACGCTGATTTCGACGATCTGCGGGATCACGCAGCCCACATCGGGCACGATCACCGTGGGCGGGCATGACGTGGTCACCGATTATCGCGGCGCGCGGTCTTTGGTTGGCTTGGTGCCGCAGGAGATCAATCTCGAACCGTTTGAACGGGTCATCAACACGGTGCGGTTTTCGCGCGGGCTGTTCGGCAAACCCAAGGATGATGCGCTGCTGGAGCGCATCCTGCGGCAACTGTCGCTTTGGGACAAACGCGACAACCGGATCATGGAACTGTCCGGCGGGATGAAGCGGCGGGTGCTGATTGCCAAGGCACTGGCGCACGAGCCGCGCGTGCTGTTTCTGGATGAGCCGACCGCCGGGGTGGATGTCGAGTTGCGCCGCGACATGTGGGAGATCGTGGCCGGGCTGAAAGAGGCCGGGGTGACGATCATCCTGACCACTCATTACATCGAAGAGGCCGAGGCGATTGCTGACCGGATCGCTGTGATCAACAAGGGCGAGATCCTGCTGGTCGAGGAAAAGAGCGCGCTGATGACCCGGTTGGGGCAAAAGGAATTGCGGATCGAATTGCACGATCCGGTTGACGCGTTGCCCGAGGCTTTGGCGGATCGGGGTCTGCGGATCGAAGAGGACGGGCAGGTGTTGGTGTATTCCTACGACACCGCGCAGGACCGCACGGGAATCGCAACGCTGATCCGCGAGGTGAGCGAGGCGGGTCTGGTGCTGCGGGACCTGCAGACGCGGCAGAACTCGCTTGAGGATATTTTCGTCGGGCTGGTCTCGAAACAGGAGGATGCGGCATGAACTGGCAGGCCATCCGCGCGATCTATGTCTTCGAGATGTCGCGCTTTTTCCGGACGCTGTTGCAGAGCTTCGTGTCCCCGGTGATTTCGACCTCGCTGTATTTCGTGGTCTTCGGTGCCGCCATCGGCAGCCGCATCGATCAGGTTGAGGGCGTGTCTTACGGCGCGTTCATCGTGCCGGGGCTGATCATGCTGTCGGTGATGACGCAGGCGATTTCCAACGCGTCCTTCGGGATCTATTTTCCGAAATTCATCGGCACGATCTACGAACTTCTGTCCGCCCCGATCAACTTTCTGGAAATCGTTTTGGGCTATGTGGGGGCTGCGGCCACCAAGGCGCTGTTCATCGGGCTCGTGATCCTTGGCACATCGGCGCTGTTCGTTGATTTGAGCATCCAGCACCCGCTCGCGATGCTGGCGTTTCTTGTGCTGACCTGCCTCAGCTTTGCACTGTTCGGCTTCATTATCGGCATCTGGGCCGGGAATTTCGAACAGTTGCAACTGATCCCGCTGCTGGTGGTGACCCCCTTGGTGTTTCTGGGCGGGTCGTTCTATTCGATCTCGATGCTGCCGCCGGTCTGGCAGACGATCTCGTTCTTCAACCCGGTGGTGTACCTTGTGTCTGGGTTCCGCTGGTCGTTCTTCGGCGTGGCGGATGTGCCCATCGGGCTCAGTCTGTTGGCCATCGCGGGCTTTACGCTGCTCTGCCTTGCGATCATCTGGTGGATCTTCAAGACGGGCTGGCGCATCCGGCAATAGGCCGGATGCCGCAGTTCAGATGCTGACGATCACCACTCCCGCAAGAACCAGCGCGCCGCCGGCAAGTTCGCGGCCGCTGAGCGGCTGCCCCACGAAATAGGTGGCACCGAGCACCAGCAGTGTCTCGGTTGCCATGATGGCGATATAGGCGATGCCCAGATCGACCTGCCGCAAGAGCAGGATTTCCGCCGTCACGACGGCTGCGAGCATCAGTGCAATCGCGCCTAGTATGATCGTGGTGGAGTCTTGGGAGGCGATTTTCATCAGGATTGTTGCAATGGCGTAGCCAACGCCGGCGGTAAAGACCAGAAAGGCCTTGTTCGAAAATAGATCGAAGACAAGCATGAGAGTACCGTTTTAATTGAATGAAGGTCGAAAAATAACTTCTTTGTCCACAATACCACGGTTCAGATGCCTGTACAGACAGGAAATCCCTACCTCGCGCGGAATTTCGATCATTCAATAGAGTATACCTCGGGCCGGACGATCACATCGACACCGATCCGATCGAAGATCAGATTGCTGCGGGCTGTCCACGGCCCCCCATGACCAGATCCATGCTCATCCCGCCGATCCACATGCAGAAGAGCGCGAGCCAGGCCGTTCCGGCAAAGATCGATCCACCGGTGACCCCTGCACCTATGGCACAGCCTCCGGCGAGCATGCCGCCAAACCCCATCAGGGCGGCGCCGACCATGGCGTTGCGCATGGGCGTTGGGCCTTCGAAGCCTTGGAACTTCAGCTCTCCGGCAACGAAGGCGGCGAGGAATGACCCGATCACCACACCCGGAACCAGACCGACATCGAATTCGAGGATCGACGAACGGTCGAGGAAGAACATGAGCGTATTGGCCGATGGCCCGGTAAATGTGGCGCTTTCGATCTGCACGGGTTCGAATGCGACAAGGCTGAGCGCATAGGTCAACGCCCATCCGAGCGCGACCGCGAAACCGACACCCGAGGCAAAGACAAGTCTCTGCCAGCCGATCTGGTTGCGCCGTGACAGCTCGAGCGCAAGCAGGGCGGTGGCCAGCCCGAAGACAAGCCCCGACCCCTGAGGCAGGTGCAGCGTGGTCAGCAGGTCCATGTTCCGCCCACCCGATGTGATCCACATGGAGGCAAGCCCGTCACGGATCGGCGCAAGCCAGCCGGTGATGCTCATCTGGGCGACGACGGCAAAAATCAGCCCCGACACCACGGATCGCAGATTGCCGGTTGCGGCCAACACCAGAAGGCGTCCGGAACAGCCGCGCGCAAGCACCATGCCCGCGCCGAACATCAGACCGCCGATGATCGCGCCGGACCAGCTTCCTGAAACGGCCATCATGCGGGCTTCGCTTGTGTCGATCAGACCGAACATCTGTGCCGCCTGAACCCAGACGACGGCGGTCGAGAATGTGAGAAGCCAGACCGCAACCTTGTCCTGCATCATGCCGCGGGCAAATTCGACGGTCGCCGCCCGAAGACAGAAGCGCGATCGCTGCGCCGCGACACCGAATGTGATGCCGGTGATCAGGCCGAACAGGGCAGCGGTCGGCGCTTCGCCGATTTGATCCAAAAGGGTGACAAGGTCCATGGCGGTCTCCGTCCGGGTTGGCCATGTATGCGCGAGGATGAATATGTGGGCTTTGATTTGGATCAGATTGGCAGCGGCCTTAACCGAATCTCATCGATTTTGCGATCACTGTGATCTGACCGTACCGATGCCCACCCCCGCAAGAATGGAGACATGTCGCCATGTGAAGATATGCACAGTGGATGTTCTGGATCAGCTTGGCCCTCGCCAACGGGAAAAAGCAGGCGTAAAGGGATGGGCATGAAGCGTGTTGTTCCCCTTTCAGATGCGCGTGAGTTGCCGATCCATCGACGACCCATAACGCTGCTCTTTCTGATGGCGATTGCCATGCCGCTGTCCTTTGCGACATGGTCGGCGCTGCTAAACAACTTCGTCATCGAGGTGGCTCAGTTCGATGGATCGGATATCGGCTGGCTGCACACGGTTCGTGAGATTCCCGGGTTTCTGGCCGTTGGCGTGATCGCGGTGATCATTTTCATTCGCGAACAGACGCTTGCGATGATCTCTTTGGCGATGTTGGGGGTCGCAACGGCGCTGACCGCCTATTTCCCGTCCATGGGCGGATTGCTGTTCGTCACGCTGATCAGTTCGATTGGGTTCCATTACTACGAAACGGTGAACCAATCGCTGCAGTTGCAGTGGCTTCCCAAGGACCGCGCGCCGCAGATGCTGGGCCTGCTGGTATCCGCCGCATCGGCAGCGACGCTGGTGGCCTATGGCGTGATCGTGGTCACATGGCGGGCGTATGATCTGAGTTACAATTTCGTCTACATGGTCTCTGGCGCGCTGACGCTGATCATCGTGGCCTATTGCGTGGTCATGATGCCGCATTTCGAGGCGCCGAACCCGCAGGTCAAGAAGTTCGTCCTGCGCAAACGGTACTGGCTATACTATGCCCTGCAATTCATGTCGGGCGCGCGGCGTCAGATCTTCGTCGTCTTCGCCGCCTTCATGATGGTGGAGCGGTTCGGGCTGGATGTGGATCAGATCACCAAGCTGATGCTGGTGACACTTGTGGCGAACATGGTGCTGGCGCCGATGCTTGGTCAGATCGTTCACCGGTTCGGCGAACGCAACGCGATGGTGGTCGAATATGTCGGTCTGGTGATCGTGTTCGTTCTTTATGGTGGCATCTACTGGTTTGGCTGGGGCGTGATGCTGGCCACCGTGCTTTATATCGTGAACAATATCTTCTTTGCGCTCGCCCTTGCGCTGAAGACCTATTTCCAGAAGATCGCCGATCCCGGGGACATCGCCCCGACTGCAGCTGTGGCGTTCACCATCAACCACATCGCGGCGGTCTTTCTGCCAGCGCTTCTGGGGTACTTATGGCTGATCTCTCCGGGTGCGGTCTTTTCGCTGGCGGCGGGCATGGCGCTTGTGTCGCTGATGCTGGCGCTGATGATCCCAAGGCATCCGGAACCGGGGAACGAAACCGTGTTCTCGGCGCTCGTCACTGCGCCGGCCGAGTGACCTTCATCGACACAATGGTGAAATATTGAAAAAGGTGATCTGTTCTTTGATCATCTCCATTTCAATTTTTGATGCACACCCACTGTCGGTCAACGCTGTGCCTTCCAGTGTTGTTGATCCCCCTGACATGCTCACGCCCGAAAACGAGATGTCGGTATAAGGCTGAACACCGTCAAAAATCGCCAGGATTTTCTGAGAGTTTTCTTCGGTCTGTAAGGATTGGTGAAGGAACGCTCTGGCTTGTTCGTGGTTTCCGGTGCTGCTCAGCATCAGGAAATCGCGCGCGACCGTGCGGGCACCCGAACTGAAGTACATGATCGACGCATATCCGAGCACGGCAATTACAACGATCACTGTACTGGGGCACGGTTATGAGACATCGCTTTGCGCTGGTTAAGCTGCCATCATGATGGCCGTGGCAGCGTCGGCTTCAAGGCCTTTTTGCTCGGCCCTAATCTGCCCGGGTGTTTTG
>JAUIBL010000027.1 GCA_030428355.1 Alphaproteobacteria bacterium
GCTGGTGTCTATAATCTTGTTCATGGCGTGATCTCCTCTGGCGGTGCCAGCCGCCGGTTGGGTGGTTCAGGATCACCCGGAGATTACGCCACCTTCAAATTTCCACCAACTTCGCGACACGACCCACACCGGGCCTCTTGCGGGCAAGCACCTTCCCCGAGCGAAACTTCAACGTCTATATTCCGACCGCAGAAGGCGGCGGCGCAGACCGCAACTTCCGCGCGTTCTCGAGCGTGTGGAAAACCCGTCTTGGTGTTGAATTCGAACCCAGCTTCTATCCGGGCGCATCCGGCCGCGTGGGATACGAGATCTATATGGGCAAGGCCGAGCCCGACGCCTACAACCTGCTGTTCGGCAATATCGGACCCGAAGTGCTCAATTGGGCGATGCAGGCCCCAAGCTTCGACATCAACGACTACATCTATTTCGGGCAGGTCGACAAAGATCCCTGCTGTCTGTTCGTGGGTGCGGAAAGCCCGCTGCAGACAATGGATGACATCATTGCGGCGGCCAAGACCCGCAAGCTCAATGTCGGCACAAGCCGCATGGCGCACCCCGCGTCGATCGGGCTTCTGGCTCTGGGCGACAAGCTGGGGCTGGATTTCAACCTGATCCCGCTGCAGGGCGGCAAGGGTACCGTGGCGGGCGCCGTGACTGGCGAGGTCGATTTCTCGGTCCTCACATCGGGTTCCGTGATCGCGGCTGGCGATGCGGTGAAAACGCTGCTGGTCTTCGGCAACAACATCGTCGGCGAAGCGCTCGACAATGCGCCGAGCATCAATGACGCCTATGACATGGACCTGCCGGAAATGCTGTCTACCCGTGCCTTCGGCATCCACAAGAAGGCCGTGGATGATTATCCGGACCGCTTCGAAGTGCTGATCCGGACCTTCAAGGAAACCCACGAAGACCCGGCCCTGATGGAAGCCTACATCGCCTCCAAGGGGCAGCCCGAATACCTCGTCTATGCGGGCGTCGAGGAATGCGAGGCCGAAAAGGCTGCGATGCTCGAACTGGGCGCGCGCTACAAGTCGCTGCTCAGCGGCGCGTAACACCTGCCAACCGGATCGGCAGCGCACCGTGCCTGCCGGTCCATTCCCGGACCTCACTCCGCAGACAGGACGCAGATATCATGTCATCCGAGCATCACAAACCGCCGCGCCAGATCGGCGGAGAGCTTGTCATCCCCATCCTTGCGGTGGGCTTCACGATCTACTTCTTCTCGACGATCTGGAATTCGCCATGGACCGCGCAGGTCAGCACCTTCCTGATCGGAGGAATCCTGCTGCTTGTCTGCGCGATCTTTTTCATCCGCTGCGCCGTCTGGCTTGGTCGCGGTGAAGGCACGCTGGGGTTTGGAAACCTTGTCACGATGGACGACATCCGCACAGGGCGGATCGGGCTTCTTGCCACGACAATCGGCTATGTCGCCCTGATCGACACGCTGGGGTTCACCCTGACCACCTTCCTCTTTCTGGCGGTCAGCATGCTGATCCTCGCACGTGGCAAGAACGCCGTGTTTATCACGCTGATTTCGGCGGCGATGGCTCTGACCGGATGGGCGGTGTTCATCTGGGCCTTCGACACCCGCTTCCCGCGCGGCTGGTTCGAAACCACGATGAAGGCGGTACTGGCCAATGGATAGCAGCACAGCCTCGATCCTCACCGAAGTGTTCTTCGAAACACTCGGCTACTGGTACATCATCATCCCGACGATTTTCCTCGGCCTGATCGTCGGCGGCATCCCCGGTTTCTCGGCGGCCAACACGATTATCATCCTGATGCCGCTGACCCTCGCGCTCGACCTGCAATCGGGGCTCGTGTTCATGATCTCGCTTTATTGCGCGGCACGCATGGGCGCGGGTATTCCGGCTATCCTCGTCAACATCCCCGGCACGGCGGGGGCTGCAGCGACACCGCTTGACGGCTACCCAATGGCAAAGCAGGGCAAGGGGCAACAGGCGCTGGCGATTTCCTTTGTGGCCTCCTGTATCGGCGGTTTGCTCACCACGGTGATCGCCTTAGCAGCCATGCCCATTCTTGCGCGGGTCGGGTTCTACATGCATTCGGTCGAGATGATCGTGGTCATGCTCTTCGGCATATCGCTCATCGCCTCCATCGCAGCACAGGATATGGTCAAAGGCCTGATCGCGGGCTTTCTGGGCCTGATGATCGGCTCCATCGGCACCGATGTCGTCTACGCCACACCGCGTGGCACCTTCGGGTTCCTTGAACTCTACGACGGCGTACCCCTGATTCCGGCCCTTGTCGGCCTGTTTGCGGTCTCCGAAGCCTTCGTCATCATCGAAAAGCGCGTGATCGTGAACCATGACGGCGAACCCAAGGCCCCCAACTGGCACGACACATTTGAAGGTGTGACCATCGCCCTCAAACGCTGGGTGCATATCGTCTGGACTTCTGTCATCGGCCTGGTGATCGGCGTGATCCCCGGTGCGGGCGCTTCCATTGCCAGCTTTGTGGCCTACCAACAATCGCGCAGCTTCTCCAAAACGCCCGAGAAATACGGCACCGGCCACCCAGAGGGCCTGATCGCACCGGAATCCGCCAACAATGGCGTGACCTCGGGCACGTTGGTGCCGCTGCTGGTGCTGGGCATTCCCGGCGGAGCAACGGCCGCGATCATGCTCGTGGTGATGCAGTTCCACGGTGTCAGCTTTGGCCCGTCGCTGTTCGAAAACCAGCCCAAGGTCGGCTACGGCATGTTCATGGCGATGGCGGTCAGCTACGTCTTCATGTTCCTGACGATCCTGCCACTGTCGCGCTACATGAGCCACGTGACCACGATCCCCACGATCTACCTCGCGCCGATGATCATCAGCTTCACGCTGGTCGGCGGGTTTGTCCCGCGCGAATACATGTTCGATATGTACCTCGCGCTGGCCTTCGGGGTTCTGGGCTACATCGCGCGGCGCACAGGATACCATGTGGCTGCGATCCTGATCGGGGTCATTCTTGGGCCGCTTCTGGAAAAGTACTTCCTTTGGTCGCTCAAGAAATCGGACGGCGACATCATGGTCCTGTTCTCGTCCACGCTGGGCAACATCCTGTGGGTGGCCTTCGCCTTGTCGATCATCCTGCCCATGGTGTTCAGCATGCGGCGCAAACGCAAAATCGAGGTGCCTGCAGAATGAAACGCGAAGTCGAATACGAGCTGTCCCGCAACATCCGGCGGCTGGGCCATCTGGACATCGAAGGCGGCGGTGAGGTCGTGGTGCGGGGCAACTACGCCTATGTCGGCCACATGAAGCCACCGATGGGCACCTCGATCATCGACGTGTCCGACCCCGCCCATCCCAAAGTGGTGTCCCATGTCGCGCCGCCGGACGAGTGGTCGCACACCCACAAGGTCAAGGTGGTGGGCGATCTGATGATCACCAATGTCGAAATGGACCGCCGTCATTTCCTGCGCAAAGGCGACAAGATCGCGGGTCTGCGCGCCGAAGGGTTGTCGGACGACCAGATCGCAGAACGTCTTGCGGTCAAGCTGTCCGACATTCCCGTGCTGGAAGAGGCTTTGGCACGCGGCTATCACAGCGGTGGCTTCCGCGTCTGGGACATCTCGGACAAGACCGCGCCTAGGCTGCTGTCCTACGTCAAGACCCACGGCTTTGGCGTGCACCGCTTCGATATGGACGCCAACTACGCCTATATCTCGACCGAGATGGAAGGCTATGTCGGCAACATCCTCGTGATCTACGACCTGTCCGATCCTACAAACCCCACCGAAGTGTCGCGCTGGCATATGCCGGGGCAGCACGTGGCGAACGGCGAAACCCCCACAGGCGTCGGCTACAGCCACCGCCTGCACCACGCGATGCGCTGCGGCGGCGAGCTTTGGGCAGCGGTCTGGCATGCGGGCATTCGCGTGCTGGACGCCAGCGACATCACAAAGCCGACGCTCAAGGGCAGCTACCGCTTTCCCAAGGGCATTCCGGAACCGACGCACACCGTCATGCCGCTGGAACAGACGATCAATGGTCGGCGCTATGCCATCGCAATTGACGAGGAACATGACCACAAACCCGGCCGCTTGCACGGGTTCATCTGGGTTATGGACGTGACCGATCTGGAGAACATGGAACCCATTGCAGCCTGGGATCTCTCGGAACGGGTCTGCCCTTGGGTGGGTGAAGATGGCGTGCGCTTTGGCGGGCACCAATACCGCGAAAAGCTGGACAGCACGCTGATCTATGCAACGTGGTTCGCAGGCGGTCTGCGCGTGCTCGACGTGGCCGACCCGCACCTGCCCGTCGAAGTGGCGCATTTCATGGAACCCGGCCCAACCGGCGCACCGCCGCAGTCGAACGACGTCGATGTGGACGATAATGGCCTGATCTACGTTCTCGACCGCAACCGGGGCCTCGACATTCTGGAGATGACGTTATGAGCGACAATGACCTTCTGCCCCCCAGCGTCGATCCCAACACCAAGGCGCTGGGCATCCGCCGCGTCAGCGCCCGGAACGAGGCCTCGACTCGGTCGGTGATGATGGTGCGCAACCATGTCGTCATCACGGATGAGAAAGAGTCGAACACCGGACCGACCCCTTTGGAAATGACGCTGTCGTCGCTGCTTGGCTGCGAGGGCGTCATCATCAACCGCTGCGCCGAGGCGATGCAGTTTTCTTACACCGCCGTCGACATGGAAGCGGATGGCGAGGTTGACCAGCGTGGCAGCCGCGGCGTGCAGGGCGTGCGCCCTTATTTCAACTGGGTCAAACTGCGTATTCGTGTCCACACGGACGAACCACAGGACCGCTTTGACCGGCTGACCCGCAACGTCGAATACCGCTGCCCGGTGATGAACCTCTTCAAATCGGCGGATGTGGATGTCCAGATCACATGGGAGCGCGTCACCCCGTGAGCCTGAGCCTGACGATCAACGGAACACGGCACGACATCGCGTCAGACCCGGACACACCGCTGGTCTATGTCCTGCGGGATGAGCTGAAGCTCAAAGGTACGAAACTGGGCTGCGGGTTGGAGCAATGCGGCGCTTGTGCCATCATAGTCGACGGCAAGGTTGTGCTGTCCTGCGTGACACCGGTCGAGGTGTTCGACGGGAAGGCGATCACCACCATCGAAGGCATCGCCGAAACCGAGACAGGCCAACGCGTGCAGCGGGCGTTCATTGAAAAGACCGCTGCGCAGTGCGGGTATTGCACCTCGGGGCTTGTTGTAGCCGCAACTGCCTTGCTGGAGACTGTTCCGGCACCGGACCGGGAGACAGTGAAGGCCGCGCTGGCTCCTCATCTGTGCCGGTGTGGATCGCATCCGAGGGTTCTTGAGGCCATCGAAAAGGCCAGCGCGACATGAGCCTCGACACATATCCGCGCGTTTGTGACTGGCTGACCGTCAAGGGCGACCGGATTGTGATCCACACCGGCAAGGTCGACATCGGGCAACGCATCTCGACCGCGCTGATGCGGATCGTGCAAGAGGAACTCGCGCTTCCATCATCCTGCATCGAGCTTGCCCCAGTTCGGACCGGAGAGGCACCTGACGAAGGCATCACCTCGGGCAGCAATTCCATCGAACAATCGGGTCGCGCCGTGGCCTGTGCGGCCGCGACCCTGCGCAGGCATGTCATCGCTCGGGCAACGGCGGAACATGGTGGCGATCCGCCAGACTGGTCTCTGGACGACGGCTATGTGCAACGCGACAACACCAATCTGCGCATCGCGCTGACGGACCTTGCGCGCGACTTACCGGATGATCTGACCGTCGATGTCACTCTTGATCGGTACGTCCCAAGCATCGCCCCAGCCCCGGACATGCGGGGCATCTCCGAGATGGTTCAGGGGCGATATACGTTTCTGCATGATCTCGACCTGCCCGGCATGTGGCATGCCCGCCGCGTCAGCCCACCCCATGTCAAGGCGACGCTGCATGACATCGATGCGTCTGCGGTTGAGCGCATCAATGCCAAAGGTCTGCATGTCTTTCGTAGCGGCAGTTTCCTGGCCGTGGCGGGACCACGCGAATGGGAAGTGGTGAAGGCCGCAACCAGTCTGGGCCTTGCCTGCACATGGGACACAGGTGGTGGACTGCCCGAAACCGATGTCTTTGCGCAGCTTACACCCGAAAACGCGAAACGCTTCCCTGTCGTGAACGGCACCCCGCAGAACGCCCCGGTTCCTGATCCCGACCCCAATCCCGACATCAGTTCCCGGTTCGAACGCCCCTACCAGATGCACGGGGCCTTGGCCCCCTCCGCCGCACTGGCGGAATGGACCAGCGATCGCCTGATCATCAAAAGCCACAGCCAGGGCATCTACCCGCTACGCGAGGCAATTGCCGACAGTCTTGGCCTTGCGCTCGAACAGGTCGAGATCACCCATGTTCCCGGCTCCGGCTGCTACGGACATAACGGCGCCGACGATGCCGCCTTCGAGTCCGCGCTGGTTGCGATGGCGCATCCCGGAACACCGATCCTGCTCAAATGGTCGCGCGAGGATGAACACGCGTGGGAACCATACGCCCCGGCTATGGCGGTTCAGGTCGACGCGAGACTGACCGATGGCCGGATCACCGCCCTGTCGGCCGAAGCCTACAGCGACACCCATCGTGGTCGCCCCCGCCCTGGCCCCAACCGCGCGGGACCGGCCAAGCTGCTGGCCAATCGGTTTCGGTCCGAGGCGATGGCCCCTTATGTTGCACCGCCGAACATGGGCAACCATGCCGGGATGCATCGGAACCTCGATCCGATCTATGACATTCCCGAAGCGCGGCTGGTGAAAAACCTTGTGCAAGGGCTGCCTCACTGCACCTCCGCGATGCGTTGCCTTGGTGCGGTCGCCAACATCTTTGCGCTGGAAAGCACGATGGACGAAGCCGCGCACAGCGCGAGTGTCGATCCGATCACATTCCGCCGTGCCCATCTGACTGACCCAAGAGCAATCGCCGTTCTGGACGAGTTGGAACGTCGCCTGCGCCCCTTGTCCGAAGGAATGGGCCGGGGCATCGCCTATGCCCAATACAAGAACGCTATGACCCGTGTTGGGCTTGCCGTCGATCTGACGGTGACAGACGCCGCCGAGGTCAAGCTCGCCCGCGTGACACTTGTGGCCGATGCGGGCCGCGTGATCGACCCCGACGGCCTAAAGGCTCAGCTTGAAGGCGGGGTCATGCAGGCGGCCAGTTGGGCGCTTTATGAACAGGTGACATGGGATCGCGACGGCATCACGTCCCGAGATTGGGACAGCTACCCGGTGATCCGCTTCGACAATGTGCCCCGGTTCGACATCACGCTCCTGAATGACCCGGGCCACCCGTCGGTTGGCGCGGGCGAGGCATCGCCGGGACCGACCGTTGCGGCCATCGCAAATGCAATCTGTCACGCCACCGGATTACGACTGCGGCGCATGCCCTTTACACCCGATGCGCTGACCCGCGCAGCTTTGCTGTCTTAGCCTGTTCCGGCGTCCGAAAACGCAATACGCGCACCCATGACAGGTGCGCGATATGTCTCCACGGTATCCGATGAGGCCAATGGCGAAATCACAGCGTCGTTGTGAACGTCGAAACTTCGGTAGCCAGAACGCTGGACGCATCTGCCAGACGGCTGCAGGCCGTTGTTGTTTCCGTCGCCATCTGTGCGTTCTGCTGCGTCATGTGTTCCATATGGCCGACGGATTCGTTGATCTGAGACAGCGCCGCTGACTGGGTTGTGATGCCATCTGCAATCCGTCCGACAGTTGTGCTCAGGCTTTCGAATCCCTCGAAAAAGCTGTTCAAATCAACGCCGGCCCGGTTGACCAGAGACACGCCGTTGGCCACGTGGTTTTCGCTTTCCTCGATGAGGTTGCTGATTTCGCGGGCTGATTCCGAACTGCGCTGGGCAAGCTGGCGAACCTCGGTTGCAACCACGGCAAAGCCTCGCCCGGCATGACCTGCGCGGGCGGCTTCGATCGCCGCGTTCAGGGCCAGAAGGTTGGTCTGAACTGCGATAGAGTCGATCGTGCTGACGATCTTCGAAATCCGCCCGGACGATGTCTGGATGAGAACCATCGCCTGCATCATGTCTTCGACAAGCTTGGCGTTGCCTTCGGCCTTGCTGCGTGTGTCCTTGGCCACGACATCTGCAGATTGTGCTTCGGCCGCGGCACTGCGCGCGGTTTCGTTCAACTGGCTCAGGGCCTGAGCCGTCTCGCTGAGCGCAGAGGCTTGCGACGCGCTGCGATTGGAGAGCTCTTCAGACGAGGCGGACAGGGATTGTTCGATGGTCTGAACAACACCTGTCACAGAAGACACGCGCCCCAAAAGATCATTCCAGTCGGTAACGGTGCGGTTGAAGGCGTCCCCCAGGATGGCGAGATCGGGCTGGTCGGTCACAGGAATGCGATGGGTCAGATCACCTTTGCGCAGGCATTCCAGACCTTCTGCAATGGCTTGGATCGCCTCTTGCCGTGCGGTGATGTCGGTTGCCACCTTGACGATCCGTGTGACCTTGCCATTCGGATCAAACACCGGCGCATAGGTCGCCTGAATCCAGATCGTGCGGCCCGATCGCGTGCGGCGTGGAAATTGATCGGTGAAGGTCCTACCCGATTTCAAATCCTGCCAGAACTTTGCGTAGGCGCTGCTGCGGGCATAGTCCGGGTCGACAAAAATGCGATGATGTTCACCGACAACGGCGTCTGCGCTGTATTCCAGCGCGGTAAGAAAATTCTGGTTCGCGTGAAGGATGATCCCTTCAACCGTAAAATGAATCACGGCTTGTGTCCGCTCCACCATGGCAAGCAGAGCGATTTGTCCTTCATCAATCTCGACGTCGATTGCAGTGTCTAACATGTGTTTGTCCCTTCGTGGCTGCCAAGATCAACGACGGGAGAGACCTGCTTTTTAGTCCCTGTAGTTCAGTCAGGCACTTTGGCAAGTCTTTTTTGAAAATTCTTTTGTCTGGCTCAGGCTGGAGACACGAGGCGCGTCCAGGCGTCGAGTGTTGCCTGGTTCGACGTGCCAGCCCACCTTTGCGCCACGATGTCCATTTCGATGCATCCCAACTCGCCTTGCAGATTGATCAGGTCTCCGCGCAGCAGATCGGGTTTCGCCAACGCCGCAGGAACCCATGCGACGCCAAGGCCGGATTGTGCGAGTTGCATGGCCGCCGTCGACAGCCCTGTTTCCGTCACGACGCTGACACTGCATCGGGATTCGAGGGTCGGCAGGATATGCCGGTTCAGCGCTGCACCCAGGAAAACGTCAGCCGGG
The DNA here is from genome assembly GCA_030428355.1 of Alphaproteobacteria bacterium. GTDB lineage: Bacteria > Pseudomonadota > Alphaproteobacteria > Rhodobacterales > Rhodobacteraceae > Marivita. The sequence continues at coordinate 9,234 of JAUIBL010000027.1, forward strand.
TAGCCGATGATGCACAAGTCGCCATTTGAAATCCGCTCGATGACGGAGGGTGCGAAAGCTTTTCCGTAAACGGGAATCAGCGTTTCGGCACCGATGACGGCTTCGACAAGGAACGACGGTAATTCCGTGGCCGGTTCCGACTTGATCCGATAGGTAAGAGAAATCGCCGCTTGTCTGCGGATCAGCAGTGTTTCGCATTCGTCGCGATTTGCCGACCGAAGACGGATATGCGTCCGGCTTGGCTCCGCGACAGAGGTGATGATCTGCGGCCCCATGGACGTGGTGATCGCGTGCTGGCTGGCGATCACAAGCTGACGCAGCCCCGTGCTTTGTTCCTGTCGCATGTCGGACAGCAGAAGGCGCTGTTCGGCGGCAAGCTTGCGCAACTCGGCTTCGCGGTCCTGCAACACGGTGGACGGTCCGCTGGGTTTGACGCTGCGGTCGATCAATTCGATCCCGAGAACGTCCTCAAGGGTTTTGATGCGGCGCGAAAAGGCAGGTTGTGTTACATTGCGTAGGCGCGCTGCATCCGCGACGCCGCCACTGTCCAGAAGCGCCACGAGGTCTTCGATCCAGTCAATGCGCATTCCGACCCTCTTTATGCATACTCTGCATAATAGCTCCGGTTTTTCTATTTGACGAGGCTGGTTACATGCAGAATTGATACGGCAACCCAATCAAAGGACGCTGCGATGCACTTTTCCCGATTCCCCCGCGTACACCTTGCTCACCTGCCAACCGCCTTGGAACCGATGGACCGGCTGTCCGCCGAATTGGGCGGGCCGCGCATCTGGATCAAGCGCGACGATTGCACCGGCATGTCCACCGGCGGCAACAAGACCCGCAAGCTGGAATTCCTGATGGCCGAGGCGCAGGCGCAGGGGGCCGATCTGGTCATCACCCAAGGTGCCACGCAATCGAACCACGCACGCCAGACTGCGGCCTGCGCCGCAAAGCTGGGCATGGATTGCCACATCTTGCTTGAGGATCGCACCGGATCGAATGATCCAAATTACAACCTGAACGGCAACGTGTTCCTTGACTTCCTGCATGGCGCGACTGCGGAAAAGCGTCCCGGCTCGGGTCTCGACATGAATGCCGAAATGGAAGCAGTGGCCGAGAAATTCCGCGCCGAAGGTCGCAATGTCTACACCATCCCCGGTGGCGGATCGAACCCGACCGGCGCGCTGGGCTACGCCAATGCCGCGATGGAACTGGTGACACAGGCCAACAACATGGGCCTCAAGATCGACCGCATTGTTCACGCCACCGGTAGCGCAGGCACACAGGCCGGGCTGATCGTCGGTCTGAAAGCGATCAACGCGAACATCCCGCTTCTGGGTATCGGTGTGCGCGCGCCGAAGCCCAAGCAGGAAGAGAACGTGTTCAACCTCGCCGTCAAGACCGCCGAAAAGCTGGGTTGCCCCGGCGTGGTCAAGCGCGAGGATGTCGAGGCGAACACCGATTACGTGGGTGAAGGCTACGGCATCCCGACCAAGGAAGGCCTGGCCGCTATCGAGATGTTCGCCCGTCTGGAAGGCATCCTGCTTGATCCGGTCTATTCGGGCAAAGGCGCTGCAGGCATGATCGACCTCATCCGCAAAGGCGCATTCAAGGGCGACGAGAATATCGTCTTTGTCCACACCGGCGGTGGCGTGGCGCTCTTCGGCTACACGGCAGCCTTCGACTACGACGCGCCGACCATGGCCGCCGAGTGATCACAGATGCAGCCGTTCACAGGCAGTTTCACCCAGCAGGAGCCGATTGCCGATGACGCAATCGCGGCGGCTCTCGAGGTGCTGCGCAGTGGACGGCTGCATCGCTACAACACGGTCGGTGACGAACTTGGCCCGGTGGCCGAGCTTGAAAAGGCGTATGCCGCCTACCAAGGGTCGACCTATTGCCTGGCTTGCACCTCGGGTGGGTACGCGATGTCCACCGCATTGCGCGCGCTGGGCATCGGTGTGGGCGATAGGGTTCTGACCAATGCCTTCACCCTTGCCCCCGTTCCCGGTGCGATTGCCGCCGTCGGCGCCGAGGCCGTGCTGGTCGAGATCACGCCCGATCTGGTGATTGATCTCGATGATCTGAACGCCAAGATCACAGCCAGCGCGCCGAAAGCCATGCTGCTCTCGAACATGCGCGGACACCTCTGCGACATGGACGCGTTGATGGCGGTTCTGAACCGTCATGGTGTGACACTGGTCGAAGACTGCGCCCACACCATGGGCGCGTCCTGGAACGGGCGCAAATCCGGCAGCTTCGGCATCGCTGGATGTTTCTCGACCCAGACCTACAAGCATATGAACAGCGGCGAAGGCGGGTTCCTGACCTCGAATGATCCTGAATTCATGGCCCGCGCGATCATGCTGTCCGGGTCATATATGCTCTATGATCGGCACGGCGCTGGTCCGTCCCCAGACGTGTTCAACGACATTCGGCTGGATACACCGAACATGTCGGGCCGGATGGACAACCTGCGCGCGGCAATCCTGCTGCCGCAATTGGCCACGTTAGAGACGAATATCGACCGCTGGAACGACCGGCACGATCTCATCGCCAATCGCCTGCGCGACTTTGCGGGGGTCTACGTCCCCAACCGTCCTTCGCAGGAACGCTATGTCGGATCGTCCTTCCAGTTCCTGATGCCAGACGCCAGTACAGAAACGGTCCAGCACGTGGTCGCCGGGGCCAAGGCACTGGGCGTCGAACTCAAGTGGTTCGGCGCTGCAAGCCCGGTCGGGTTCACCTCGAACCACAAAAGCTGGCGCTACGTGACACCTCAGGATCTGCCGCGAACCGACGCGATCCTTTCCGGTCTTCTGGACATGCGCATCCCGCTGACCTTCAGCCTCGAGGATTGCGCCCATGTCGCGGACATCATCGTGCATGCGGTCGGACAAGCCCTGCGGAAAGGAGCAGCCTGATGCGGAAAATCGGTGTGCTGGGGGGCATGGGGCCAGAGGCGACGATCTACTTCATGCAGCAGATCGTCGATGCGGTTCAGGCACATGACGATGCGGACCATATTCCGCTGCTTGTCGACAACAACACGCAGGTGCCGTCCCGCATCAAGGCCATCCTCGAAGGGGGCGGCGAAGATCCGGGTCCGGTTCTCGAACAGATGGCGAAAGGCCTGGTGGGTGCCGGGGCTGAAGCCTTGGTGATGCCGTGCAATACCGCGCATTATTATGCCGACCGCGTGGCTGCAGCGACGGACAGGCCTTTTCTGAACATGGTCGAAATGTCCTGCGCCGAAGCCGCGCGGATCGCTCCGGGTGGGAAAGTGGGTATTCTCGGATCCCCGGCGCTTCAACGCGTCGGTGTCTTTGAAAAAGCTCTGTCCGATGTCGGTCTCAGCCCGGTTTATGCGCGGGATCATGGCCGTTTGCTTGCGACGATCCGCGCGATCAAGGCTCAGGGAGCATCCGAATTCGCGGCGCATACCCTGACCGATGTCGCGGCCGATATGGTGGCGGACGGCGCGCATGTCATTTGCATCTGCTGCACGGAATTCTCGCTCATGTCAAAGAGCATCGAGGCGACTGTGCCGGTTTTTGACGCGATGCAGGTGTTGGTCGATGCCGCGGTCGATTTCGCAAGGTCCGATGAGGATGTTCCGCAATCGGCAAGCGCCGTTTCCTGACCGGACACCGCGCCGCCTCTCACATCAGACCGAGACACCTGCCAGAAGCGCATCCCGATCCAGATCCGCCTTTGGCCCGCTCATCTTCACCGCACCGCGCTCCAGCACGTAGAACCTGTCGCCAAGGTCATAGGCAAAGCTGAAATACTGCTCGACCAGCACAATCGCCATCTCAGCCTGTTCGCGCAGCAGCGCGATCACCCGGCCAATCTGATGGATGATGTTGGGCTGAATGCCTTCGGTCGGCTCGTCCAGTAGCAAGAGCTTCGGCTTGGTGATCAGCGCGCGCGCGATAGCCAACTGTTGCTGTTGCCCACCCGACAGGTCGCCTCCGCGCCGGTGCAGGAACTCCTTGAGGATCGGGAACAGCTCAAAGATATGGTCGGGGATGTGATGCTCGGATTTGGGCAGGCAGGCAAACCCGGTCTCGAGGTTCTCGCGCACCGTCAGAAGCGGAAAGATGTCCCGCCCTTGCGGCACATAGGCGACGCCCTTCTGAGCCAGCGCATGGGCCGACGCGTGATCTATCGTTTCGCCGTTCAACGACAGCGTGCCGCCTGAATAGGCATGGGTGCCGGAAATCGCCTTGAGCAGGCTTGTCTTCCCGACCCCGTTTGTACCCATCACGCAGGTGATCTCGCCCTTTCGGGCGGCCATGTCGATCCCGTTCAGGATCTGGCTTCCACCATAATGCAACGTCAGGCGTTCGGTTTTCAGGACTTCATCGGCCAAGATACACCTCGATCACCTGTTCGTTCTTCGTCACATGGTCCAAAGAGCCTTCGGCCAGAACCGACCCCTCGTGCAGCACCGTCACCTTGCAGTTCAGGCGACGCACGAATTCCATGTCATGCTCCACCACCACAACCGCACGGGTCTTTGCCGCCTCGCGCAGGATATCTGTGGTGTGTTCCCGTTCCGCAGGCGTCATCCCCGCAGCGGGCTCATCGACAAGCAGCAAGCGCGGCTCCTGTGCCAGCAGCATCCCGATCTCGAGCCATTGTTTCTGCCCGTGGCTCAACTCGCCCGACTTGCGGTGCAGCGCACCCGAAAGCCCGATCTGTTCGGCAAGGTCCGCAACCTTGTCATTGTCCTCGGCTGACGGTTTGAAGAACAACACGGCCAGCGGCCCGCGCGTCTTTTTCAGCGCCATCATCAGATTGTCGAAAACGCTCTGATCCTCGAACACCGTGGGGCGTTGGAACTTGCGGCCCACTCCGGCCTGCGCAATCTTGCTCTCTGACATCTTGAGAAGCGACACGCTCTTGTCGCCATAGATCACCCGGCCTTCATCAGGCTTGGTCTTTCCGGTGATGATGTCCATGAACGTGGTCTTGCCCGCACCGTTCGGCCCGATCACCGCGCGCAACTCGCGTTCGGCGATCTGGAAGGACAGGTTGTTGATTGCCTTGAACCCGTCGAACGACACCGACACGCCCGAAACTTCGAGAAGAGTGCTCATTTCTCGGCCTCCTGTTCGCGAAGGGACCCTTGATCAGGACCAAGCGATGCACCATGACGGTTCGGGCTCTTGCGTTCCGTGATCAGATCAATCAGCCCCCCGATGCCTTTGGGCGCATAGAGCGTCACCGCAACAAACGACAGACCCAGCAACACCGTCCACCAATCCACCCAACTGATCGTGTAGACCCCAAGATTGATGTCGGGCGCCTGCCCGCCGGTGAACCATGTGGAGACAAGCGACACGAAGGCAGCGCCGATCACCGCGCCATAGAGCCGGCCACGCCCGCCAATGGCCACCCATACGGCAAGGTAGATCGACGCGATGGGCGCAATCTCGGCCGGGTTGATGATGCCCGCCTGCGGATAATAGAGCGCACCCGCAATGCCCGCGATCACGGCGGTCAGCGTGAAGATCACCAGCTTGAACGCCTCAACCGGATAGCCAAGGAACCGAACGCGCGCCTCGTCATCGCGGATGGCGCGGATCACCGATCCGAACTTGCCCGACACGATCCACGCACACAGCACATACCCCAGACCAAGCGCCAGCGCCGAAGCCCAGAAGAACCACAGCGACACGGTCGCCTGGGGCACGTCGTCCAGACCCGGAAGGTTCTGCAGACCTGACAACCCATTGTTGCCGCGCAACCCGCTGTCGTTCTGGAACAGATGCAGCGACAGCGCCAGCGTCATCGCTTGCGTCAGGATCGACAGGTAAACGCCCGTGACCCGGCTGCGGAATGCCAGCCAACCGAACACCAGCGCCAGCAGGCCCGGCACGATGACCACTGCGGCCAGTTGCAGCGGCAGGGAATGCGCAAAGGCCCAGATGGGCGGGAACTCGGACGATCCGACAACGCCGAAAATCTGCGTGGCGATGCCGTTGGACACTTCCTCGGGTGTGGGCGGCAATTCGGCTGCGGCAAGGCTTTCCAGCACGATGATCTCGGTCCGGGCATACATCAGCCACATGCCGATCGCGTATCCACCAAGCCCAAAGAACGCCATGTGTCCCAGCGACAGGATCCCGCAATACCCCCAGACAAGGTCCATCGCCAAAGCCACAAGACACAGGCACAGCGTCTTGCCCAAGGTCTTGATGAAGCTGGTCGAGATCACACCGATCCCGAAACCCTCGGACAGGATTGTCACACCAACGGTGAACAGCGCGAGAATGGCGAGAAAGATCATCACCGACGGAAAGCGCAGCGCAAAAGGCTGCCGACGGGGGAGGGCTGCATCAGTCATGACTTACGCCTCCGCCGCGCGGCCCTTGAGGGCGATAATTCCCTTCGGCCGGAACTGGATGAAGAGGATGATGAACAGGATCATGTAGGTCTGTGCCGCCAGCGTATTGGACGGGTTGAACCACTCGATCCCCTTCTGCAGGAAGCCCACCATCGTGGCACCCAGCAGCGTGCCCCAGATGTTGCCGACACCGCCCACAACGACCGTCATGAAGCTCTGGACGATGTAGTCGCTGCCCATCTCGGACGTGACTTTGGCGTAAAGACCGATGGCCACACCGGCGATACCCGCGATGCCGGATCCAAAGCCGAAGGTCAGCATGTTGATCTTGTCGGGATTGATCCCCATCGATGCCGCCATGCGTGGGTTCTGGGTCACGGCGCGCACCTCGAGCCCCAGCCGGGTGCGGTTCATCACGAAGAGGAACAGCGCGAGGAACAGCAATGCAAGAACGAAGATCGCGATGCGGATATAGCTGATCGACACGATGTCGTTGATCACCAGCGACCCGTCCAGCCAACCGGGGGCCGTCAAAGGCCGGGCCTGCGTGCCAAAGATGTTCTTGGCGATCTGCTGCAAAGCGATGGAGATGCCGAAGGTGGCGAGCAGCGTCTCCAAAGGCCTATGGTACAGCCAACGGATCACCAGCCGCTCCATCGCCACACCCGCGCCGAAAGTCACGGCAAAGGCCAGCGGGATCGCGACCAGAATGGACAGCGTGTAGTCCGGGATGAAGAGCTGGACCACGTAACCCGTATAGGCACCCATCATGATGAATTCGCCATGCGCCATGTTGATGACGCCCATCACGCCAAAGGTGATGGCAAGGCCAATGGCGGCAAGGAAATAGATTGACGCCAACGACAGCGCGTCCAGCGACAAATCGAACATCTGGTTGATCGCGACCTTGTTCTCGATGGCGTTCAGCGCAGCCTGTGCCGCAAACACCACCTCGGGCGGGGCACCTACGTAGCGTTCGAAGAACACATGATTGGCAAGACGCTGATCGACCTCCGCCTCGGTCGCAACGGCTGTCACCGTACCCTGTTCCGCCAGCGCCGCATAGGCCATGTCACGGGCTTCCTGGCTGTCCAGCGTGGCCACTTGGATACCTGCGACCTGACCATCCGCGATATTCGCGATCAGCGCGTTGCGCTGGTCCTCGACGCTGATACGAGGTTTGGCGAGATTGGCTGCGACCAGTAGCGCGTAAGCATCATCGCGGCTCAGCGCGGCGGAACCGGGTTCAAGCACGCGCCCAATATCGGCATCTGCAGGCAACGCTTCGGCGGCCTCGACGCGCACCGCCAAAAGCGGGTTCAGCGCGGCGCGCACATCGACGCCCAGATCACCGTCAAAACTCTGGATTGCCTCGATCCGTTCGGCATCGGTTGCGCCATAGGCAATCGTCAGCAACCGCTCCAACCGCTGCTTGCGGGCAAGGATCTGCGGGTCAGTCTCCTTCGGAAGGCTGGCGCGCAGCGCGGCGAGATGGCTTTCCTCGGCCCCGCGTTCAATCGCGTCCAAGGCGCGCTGTCGGGTGGCCGGATCGGGATCACTCAGTTGGAACTGCACCAGCGCCGTCCCGATCAGACCCCGAATGCCCGAATTCGGCTTAAGCTGTTCGAAGCCGTCATCCGGAACTTCGCCAATGAGGCTGCCATCGGCAAAGTCGAAGATGCGCAGCGTGTCGCGATCGACTTCTTCGGCATAGACGAACAGGCCTGTCTCGGTATTCACCCACATCTCGCGAAGCTGCCACTTGTCGAGAACAACCTGCGCCGCAGGCAACCCGCTGTTGGCGAGCGCATCAATGGCAGGCCCAATGGTCCGTCGCGAGCTTTCGACGATCAGATCGCTTTGGGACTGGAGCAGTTGTTGGATCGGGGCATCGGCCTGTTGGGATGAGGCAGGCAGGCTCAGCGTCAGACATGCAAGAAGGGTGGCGGCAAAGCGCAGCATCGGAACATCCGTTTCGGTTGGTGCGTGAGGGCACACACCCTACGGGAAAAGGTGCGGTGCGTGGTGTTCCACGCACCGCTTTGTGGCTTAGTAGTTCGACTTGATCTGCACGCAGGTCGAGGTCGCGGTGTTGTACATACCGCAGCCAAGGTCTTTCCAATCCGACTTGAGAACCGCCGATTCCGGCAGGAAGTCGGTCCATGCGTCACCCGGAACCGGATCGGTCTGGGAGATGATGTCGAACTGGCCATCGGCCTGAATTTCACCGATCAGAACCGGCTTGGTCAGGTGATGGTTTGGCAGCATCACGGCGGTTCCGCCTGTCAGGTTCGGGAATTCCTGACCGTACATCGCGGTACGGACAGCATCCACATCGGTGGTGCCGGCATCGTTCACGGCGTTCACCCACATGTTGAAGCCGATGTAATGCGCTTCCATCGGGTCGTTGGTCACGCGGTCATCACCCATGCGGGCTTTCCAGGCGGTGACCCATTCTTCGTTGGCGGGCGTGTCTGCGGACTGGAAGTAGTTCCACGCGGCAAGGTGGCCGACCAGGTTCGTGGTGTCGAGGCCGGACAGTTCTTCTTCACCGACGGAGAACGCAACGACGGGGATGTCGTCCGCAGAGATACCTGCAGCCGCCAGTTCCTTGTAGAAACCGATGTTCGCGTCGCCGTTGATCGTCGAGATCACGCCGACCTTCTTGCCGTCCGCGCCAAGCGCCACAACGTCAGCCACGATCTTGGACCAGTCGGAGTGACCAAAAGGCGTGTAGTTCACGAAGATGTCTTCTTCCGCGATGCCTTTGTCCTTCAGATAGGCCTCGAGGATGTTGTTCGTGGTGCGCGGGTAGACATAGTCGGTGCCGAGCAGCGCGAATTTCTCGACGCCCAGCTCTTCAAGAAAGTAATCTGTAGCCGGGATCGCCTGCTGGTTTGGCGCGGCACCGGTGTAGAACACGTTCTTGGAGCTTTCTTCGCCCTCATACTGCACCGGATAGAACATCAGGCCGTTGAGCTCTTCCAGAACGGGCAGTGCGGATTTGCGCGAGACCGAGGTCCATGCGCCGAAGATCACGTCGACTTCCTGAACGGTCAGAAGCTCGCGCGCCTTTTCCGCAAAAAGCGGCCAGTCGGATGCCGGGTCCACGACAACGGCTTCAAGCTCACAGCCCAGCAGACCACCCTTTTCGTTCTGGATGTCCACCAGCATTTCCATGGTGTCTTTGAGGGTCGTTTCAGAGATGGCCATCGTGCCGGACAGCGAATGCAGAACACCCACTTTGATCGGGCAGCTTACGTCCTGTGCAAGGGCGGGAAGCGTGGAAACCAGAAGCGCGGCAGCCGCTGTGGTGCTGAGGAATTTCATCGACATTGTGCAAACGTCCTTTGTACGTTTTGCGCTACGAAGGTTGCCAAGAGCAGAGCACGGCCCCAAATATCGCAGACGCAAGTCTATTGCGGAGTGCGGTGGAGCCTGGAGTTGAACGGCCGGCTCCATCGCACGTGATCAACTGATGATGTGCATCAGCCGCCGGTATCTAGTCGGCACATTTTAACGACAGGAAATGTGTCGTTGATCCGGATCGGGATCCTCGAAGTAAACGCACAAGTTTTGGGCTGTATTTTCGATCTGGTCTAATTTTTGGGCATCAAGCCATCTGAACAAGGCCTATTTGGACGCGTGCCACGCCTCGTGATTCACGGATTCGATGGCTGGTACGTGTCCCAAAGCAATACTGGCAGGCGTTTCCCGTGCTGGCTCCAAAAGGAGCCCACCACATTGCAGCAATTCCTGTTCCGCCCGTTTTTCAGCCCATTGCGCTCTGCGATCATCACTTGAAAACGCGGCTTGGGTCAAAAGAGAGGCATGTGCGAACTTTGCGTCGATGCGGTTGGAGAGTACCCGCGTTGCGCTATCAGGCGTGACGAGGGCGTCCAGTAAGTCCTCAAGATGCGCACGCTGCGTTTCGATCTGTTCGGTCGGAAGGTCGGACAAAAGCCAATGGTGTTCGATCTGGGCTGAAAGACGACCCACACAATCGGTCACACGGCGCAAAAGGTCTTCTTCCGGCTTCGCCGCGGTGACTGCGAGGAAGGTGATCAGTGAGGCACATCCAAGAGTTTTCAAAACGCCCATATTTTGAGCGTGTAGCACGATTTTATATCGCGCAAGTTAACATGCCCCACAGATGAGCTTTTTTCTCTTGTGAGTCAAAATTGCAGCAGGGCCTGTCAACGGCTCATGTTCTGACCCACGCCGCGTACGATTGCGCCGACCTGCATAAGCTGATCCGCCAGCGGGTTCGATTTGCGCCAGACCATTCCGATGGTGCGGTTCGGTTTTGGCGGATCGAACGTGGTGACCGACACGTTTGCATTGCGTGTTTCCAGACCAACCGCCATTTCCGGGATCAGGGTCACCCCCATGCCTGCGCCGACCATCTGCACAAGCGTCGACAAGGAACTGCCCTCCATCAACTGGCGCGGCTGGGTTTTGGTGATCTCGCAAAACGACAGCGCCTGATCGCGGAAGCAATGCCCCTCTTCCAACAGCAAGAGCCGCATCGTCCGCAGCATATCGGGGCTGGGCACTGGCTTGTTTTCATCCTTGCGCGCGCGCACGAGGACAAAATCCTCCTGAAACAAGGCAAACTCGCGCAAGGCCGGTTCCGAGATCGGCAAGGCGACAATCGCCGCATCAAGCCGCGACTCGAGCAAATCCGCCACCAGGGATTTGGTGACTGATTCCCGCAATTCGAGGTCGATGTCCGGAAACCGGGCGGTCAACGCCGTGATCGTTGCAGGCAGAAGGTATGGCGCAACCGTCGGGATCACGCCAAGCCGGAAGCGCCCGGCAAACGGACCTTTTGAGGCGCGCATCAGGTCTTCAAGTTCATCGATCGCCAATAGAGCCTGCCTTGCTTTAACGACAAAATCCTCTCCTATCGGGGTCAGACGAACAGTCCGGGACCCTCTTTCGACAAGCGTTGCCCCGGCGATGTTTTCCAACTCCTTGATTTGCAGGGAAAGTGCGGGTTGCGAGATCGAACAGGCGTCAGCCGCCCTGCCAAAATGCTGATGGCGGGCAAGCGCGTCGAAATATCTGAGCTGTTTGATGGTCAGTCCAATCATTTGCAAAACTTATCATATTTTTTTGAATATCAAATTGGAAATTATGAAAGCCCTTCGTTAGAACGATTCCAGAAACGGGCCTCTGGCCCTTCTGATTCACTGCCAAGGAGAACGACCATGGACGGCAACAATCTCGATCCGAAAGGGGCCTGCCCCATCATGCATGGTGGCAACACCGGTACCGGAAACAGCGTCACCAAGTGGTGGCCCAAGGCTCTGAACCTCGGCATCCTGCACCAGCATGGCGCGCGCACCAACCCGATGGACCCGGATTACAACCATCGCGAAGCGGTCAAAGGGCTTGATTACGAAGCCGTGAAAGCGGACGTGAAAGCGCTGATGACCGACAGCCAGGACTGGTGGCCTGCAGACTGGGGTCACTACGGCGGTCTGATGATCCGTCTTGCATGGCACTCCGCAGGCTCCTACCGCATGGGCGACGGGCGCGGCGGTGCCGGTTCCGGCAACATCCGGTTCGCCCCGTTGAACTCGTGGCCGGACAATGCCAGCCTCGACAAGGCCCGTCGCCTTCTGTGGCCGGTGAAAAAGAAGTACGGCAACGCGCTATCCTGGGCCGACCTCATCATCCTCGCCGGCAACATGGCCTATGAGGACATGGGGCTGAAAACCTTTGGCTTCGGCTTTGGCCGCGAAGACATCTGGGGCCCGGAAGAAGACATCAACTGGGGCGCCGAAGACGAATGGCTTGCGCCGAGCGAAAACCGTTATGGCGATCTTGATCAGCCGGGCACCATGTACAACCCGCTCGCGGCTGTGCACATGGGTCTGATCTACGTGAACCCGGAAGGCGTGAACGGCAATCCCGATCCGGCCCGCACCGCGCTGCACGTCCGCGAAACTTTTGCCCGCATGGCGATGAACGACGAAGAAACCGCCGCCCTGACCTGTGGGGGTCACACCGTCGGAAAGGCGCATGGTGGCGGCGGTATGGCTGACCAGATCGGTGCCGCACCCGAAGGTTGCCCGGTGCATTCCCAAGGCTTCGGCTGGGACAACCCCGGCCATCAGGGCAAAGCGGCAAACGCCTTTACGTCCGGCATCGAAGGCGCATGGACCCAGCACCCGACCAAGTGGGACATGGGCTATTTCGACTACCTGTTCGGCTATGAGTGGAAGCTGACCAAGTCGCCCGCAGGCGCGTGGCAGTGGGAACCGGTCGACATGCCCGAAGAGGTCAAGCCGGTGGACGCGTCCGATCCGTCGATCCGTCACAATCCGATGATGACCGATGCCGACATGGCGATGAAGGTCGATCCGATCTACAACGAGATCTGCCAGAAGTTCCGCGCAGACCCGGCGTATTTCGACGATTGCTTTGCCCGCGCATGGTTCAAGCTGACCCACCGCGACATGGGGCCGAAGGTCAACTATTATGGTCCCGACGTTCCTGCCGAAGACCTGATCTGGCAGGATCCGATCCCGGCGGGCAACACTTCGTATGACGTGGCTGCGGTCAAGGCAAAGATTGCCGACAGCGGCCTGACCTCTGCCGAGATGATCGCCACCGCATGGGACAGCGCACGGACATTCCGTGGTTCGGACAAGCGCGGCGGTGCCAATGGTGCGCGCATCCGTCTTGCTCCGCAGAAGGACTGGGTCGGAAACGAACCCGAGCGCCTTGCAAAGGTGCTGGGCATTCTCGAACCGATCGCAGCCGCAACCGGTGCGTCGATCGCAGACGTGATCGTCCTCGCCGGCAATGTGGGTCTCGAGCAGTCCATCAAGGCGGCTGGCCACGATGTCGAGGTGCCGTTTGCTCCGGGTCGTGGCGATGCCACCGATGCGCAAACCGACGCCGCCAGCTTCGACGTGCTTGAACCGCTGGTCTGTGGCTTCCGCAACTTCCAGAAGGAAAAGTATGCGGTTGCTCCGGAAGAACTGCTGCTCGACAAGTCACAGCTTCTTGGCCTGACCGCCAACGAGATGACCGTTCTGGTCGGCGGTATGCGGGTTCTGGGCGCCAACTTTGAAGACAACCAGCATGGTGTCTTCACGGATCGTGTCGGCCAGTTGACGAACGACTTCTTCGTCAACCTGACCGACATGGCCTATAGCTGGCATCCGGTCGAAGACGGCACATACGAAATCCGCAACCGCAAGACGGGTGAGGTCAAGTGGACCGCCACAAGCATGGATCTCGTGTTCGGCTCCAACTCGATCCTGCGCGCCTATGCAGAGGTTTATGCACAGGACGACAACGGCGCGAAATTCGTCAAGGATTTCGTCGCCGCGTGGACCAAGGTGATGAACGCCGATCGCTTTGATCTGATCGCGTAATTGACAACGGCCCCCCGGACACAGGCATTGTCCGGGGGGTCTTCCGTTCACGATGTTCGGCCAATCACTCGGCTGATGCCAACGGCAGGATCACCCGAACCTGCGCCCCTCGTGGCACATCCTCATCAATCACGATTTTCCCGCCCATCGCCGTTGCGAAATTCTGAGCAAGCGGCAACCCCACGCCGACCCCGGATGTCGCTCCTGTCTCATGACCCAAGCGTTCAAACGCGTCGAACGCCGCCTTTGATGCGCCTTCGGGGAAACCCGGGCCCGTGTCTTTGAATACGATTTCAATCCACGCCCCGTGGCGCGTATAGGCATCAACGCTAATGCGTCCTCCGGTGCGGGAGAACTTGATCGCATTGTCCAGCAGTTGTTTGCAGATCGCGCCAAGCCAGACTCCGTTTGCCATCGCCTTCAGATCCGGGTCGATGCGGTTCTCGAAGATCAGATCCTTGTTTGCCATGGTCTCTGAAAACCGCCCGACAACAGGGTCGAGGCATGCCCTTACCGGAACCTGTGTCGTCTCGGCGGACGCGCCTTCGGAACTCCAATTGGCGAAGTCGAAAATATTCTCGATAATCAGGCGCAGCGCATTCGACGCGCTCATGATCTGGCGGGAATAGTCTTCCAGTTGCGCCTTGCTCACGTCACGTCCGGCCTTTGCGTCGGCATTGAGGAACTCTGCAAACCCCGAAATCGCGTGTAGCGGTGTGAGCATCTCGTGACTGACGCTGCGCATCAGGATACTTTTGGCTTCACTGGACTGTTCGGCCAGAAGACGTGCTTCCCGAAGACGCCCGGCGTTAAGATCAGCCAGATTGACCGAATACGCGACCACGAACATCAACGCCCCGAAGAGCGTGACCGCGGACACTGGAGCCATGATGCGCTTTGCGGTTTCGGGTGAAACTTCGAAATCCCCAAGCAAGGCGTAATCCGTGGCCCAACCAAGAAACCAAAGCCCGACGGGCAGACACATCATCAGAAAAAACCAGAATCGATCCTGTTTCGGGCAAAGCGTGACCAGCGCCCCAATCGGCATAGCAACCAGGATGAACGACAGGTAACTCTCCGGCGGGACGACGAATGTCCCCAATCCTACGGCCACATTGGTCGCGCCCAACCACGCAATACGTGCCGTCAGGTGCCACTCGAAATGGTGCAACAGATTCGCTGCCAAAAATCCGACGACCGAAATCAGCGCCGCAATCGTCATCAGCGGTGCGTCGACATAAACGGCTAGGCACAGCCAGGCCAAGGGGAAGGGCAAAATGTACTTTACGGCGATCCTCGAATTCTCGATCCGGAGATTTCGGCTCTCGTCCAATGCGGTAGGTTTTGCAGTCAGTGTCATGAATGAATGTGTGGCCTGACGTGTTTGGGCGTTCTTCACTGCCGCCGATTGGGATAAATCCTTCGGTATGCTCCGGTCATTGTGGCACACCGCGTGGGCGAAACAGCAACACTTTTCCGCTCTTGGCAATCTGTGTTCCTATCTAACGAGACCGGATTGCCAGGACGGACATCCGGGCAAGTCCCAAAGACAGGTTTGATCGCCGTGCAGATTTGGTGAAGGACAAAAGACTAAAGATTTGACCCAAACCGTCGTTACGAGAAAAAATCCTGATACTCACCCTCAACACATGACCTGATCACCTCCCGACCCGCAAAGCGCCTGACTTCAGCACCGAGGCTTTTACAACGCCTGCGTTTAACGATATTGCGCTTCGAGGCTAATCGGGATGGACTTACGGCTGATATGAACACCACGAGCAACGTACTCATTCTCATCGCTCTGCTGCCGTTCATCGGTGCGCTGGTTCCCGGGCTCATGATTCGTGCCGGGCGCAACGCCTGCGCAAGCTTCACCGCCGTTCCCACAGCGATTGCCTTGGTCCTCCTGCTGACATTTGCACCTGCGGTGATGGACGGACAGGTCATTCAGGCCGAGGTCAACTGGCTGCCGCAACTGGGTCTGTCTGCCTCGTTCTTCCTTGATGGACTGGGTCTGCTGTTCGGCTGCATGATCCTCGGGGTAGGGCTGCTGATCACGCTTTATGCGCGGTTCTACCTGTCCGGCGAAGACCCCGTGGGGCAATTCTACACCTATCTTCTGCTGTTTCAGGGCGCGATGCTGGGGATTGTTCTGTCCGACAACATCCTGCTTCTTCTGGTGTTCTGGGAACTGACATCGCTCTCGTCCTTCCTGCTGATCGGCTACTGGAAACACCTGCCCGAGGGGCGGCAGGGTGCCCGCATGGCGCTGACCGTGACCGGGGCTGGGGGGCTTGCGATGATTGGGGGAATGCTGATCCTCGGCAATATTGCGGGCAGCTACAACCTGACCGACATCCTGCAAGCCGGAGACGCGATCCGCGCATCGGAATGGTATCTGCCCGCTTTGATCCTGATCCTTCTGGGCGCGTTCACGAAATCCGCGCAGTTCCCCTTCCACTTCTGGCTTCCGCACGCGATGGCCGCACCGACGCCGGTCTCGGCCTACCTGCACTCGGCCACCATGGTCAAAGCGGGCGTGTTCCTGATGGCCCGCATGTGGCCGGTGCTGTCAGGCACGGACGCATGGTTTTACATCGTCGCCACAATCGGCCTTATCACGATGGTGCTGGGCGCGCTCATCGCGCTCTTTAAGGATGACCTCAAGGCGCTCCTCGCCTTCTCGACCGTCAGCCATCTGGGCCTTCTGACCATGCTCCTGGGCTTCGGAACCGAGGCCGCAGCCGTTGCGGCGGTGTTCCACATCATCAACCACCTGACCTTCAAGGCGGCGCTCTTCATGACCGCCGGGATCATCGACCACGAAACCCATACGCGCGACATCAAACGCCTTGGCGGGTTGCGTCACCTGATGCCGATCACCTTCTTCATCGGCACGGTTGCCGCGCTGTCGATGGCGGGTATCCCGCTGTTCAACGGCTTCCTGTCCAAGGAAATGATGCTGGAAGAGGCGTCGCATACCTATTGGGCAGGCAGTGCCTATGCCGTGCCCGTGCTTGCCACCATCGGCGCGCTGCTTTCTGTTGCCTATTCCTTCCGCTTCATCAGCCACGTGTTCTTCGGTCCGGTGCGCGACGATTACCCGTCCAAACCGCATGATCCGCCCTTCGGCCTCTGGGCTTCGCCCGCACTGCTGGTCATTCTGGTCATCCTGATCGGCGTGATGCCCTTCCTTGCCGAAGGTTTCGTCACCGCCGCTGCAAGCGCGGTCACGGGAGCTGACCTGCATCCGCACCTCAAGATCTGGCACGGCGTCACGCCTGCGCTCTTCATGTCGATCATTGCCGTTGCAGGTGGCGCGGCCCTGCTGGCCATGTATGCGCCACTTGACCGCGCCTGGATCAACGCGCCCCGGCCCGAGGCCAAGGCCATCTTCGACCGCCTGATCGCCGCAATCGTCGGTGTGGCGCAGCGCATCACCTCCGCCACGCATAACGGCTCGATCAGCCGCTATCTCGCCATCTTCACGACAGCCTCTGTTGTTCTTGGGGCGATTGCCTTCATGGGCGCTGGCCTGTCCGCACCCACGCGCGGGATGCTGCCTGTACCTGCGGTGATTGCCGTGGGCTGGGTGATGCTGGTCGTGGCCACCATCTCGGTCGTCACCATGCACCACCACCGGTTCCGGGCGCTTGTGCTGATCGGAATCATCGGCCTGACCATCTCGGCGGGTTTTGTCTACATGTCCGCTCCTGACCTCGCGCTCACGCAGATCTCGGTGGAAACCGTGACGATCATGCTGCTTCTCTTGGCGCTGCACTTCCTGCCCAAGGAAACTCCGAAGGAAAGCCCGTTCGGTCTCAAGATCCGCGACGGCATCATCGCGCTCGCCGCAGGTGCCGGGGTTGGCGGACTGGCCTTTGCCTTCATGCAGCGCGACATCTCGACGATCTCGTCCTACCACGTCGAAAACAGTTACGAAGGCGGCGGTGGCACCAACGTCGTGAACGTGATCCTTGTCGACTTCCGGGGGTACGACACCTACGGCGAAATCATCGTGCTCGGCATCGCAGGCCTGCTGATCTACGCGCTGATGCACGCCCTGCTCGAAGGCCCGGCCGCACGCCGTCTGCGCAATGCCGACTATTCGCAGGACCGGTCCAAAGACCGTCACCCGCTGATGATGGTGGTCGTGACCCGTGTGCTGATGCCCATCGCTCTTGTCGTGGGTCTCTACATCTTCCTGCGGGGTCACAACCAACCGGGCGGTGGTTTCGTGGCTGGCCTCGTTGTCGCAATTGCTTTGCTCATGCAGTACATGGCATCAGGCTTTGCCTGGACACAGGACCGCCAACGCATCGAATACCACACGCTCATCGGGTTCGGCGTGATCATCGCCGGTGTCACCGGGGCAGGCGCCTGGGTCTTTGGCGTTCCCTTCCTGACCAGCTCGTACACCTATGTGCATCTGCCTCCGATCGAGGAATTCGAACTGGCCACCGCCATGCTCTTTGACCTTGGCGTGTTCCTGACGGTGCTCGGCGCGGTGATGCTGATGCTTTACAGCCTGTCGCGCATTGCCCGCTTTGCAGGGTCTACGGTGAACGTGGACCCAATGGATTATGACCCCGGCAGTCATGCCGAAGACACACCGGAGGCGCGCTGACATGGAACTTCTTGTTGCAAGCGCCATCGGCGCAATGACGGCTGGCGGTGTTTACCTGCTGCTGCGGCTCCGCACCTTCCCGGTAATCCTCGGGCTGGCACTGCTGTCTTATGCGGTCAACGTCTTTATCTTCTCCAGCGGTCGTCTGGCCATCGACATGTCACCGATCCTGTCGAAATATGGCGACGCCAGCTATACCGACCCGCTGCCGCAGGCGCTGGTTCTGACCGCTATCGTGATCTCGTTCGGGATGACGGCGGTTCTCGTGATGGTCTCTCTCGGCGCGTTCCTCGAAGCGGACACCGACAGCATCGACATCGACCCGTCCGAGACTGACAAGGATGCCACGAAATGAGCCATTGGATCATCCTTCCCGTTGTTCTGCCCGCCATGCTGGCACCGATCATCGGTTTCATGATGCGGCACGACATCGTTCTGGCCCGCGTCACGTCTGTGGCCGGTTCCGTTCTGTTGCTGGGTATTTCGCTTGTGCTGATGTCGATGGCGATGGACGGCACAACCCATATCTACCGGCTGGGCGACTGGCCCGCCCCCTTCGGCATCGTGCTGGTCCTCGACCGTCTGTCAGCGCTGATGGTGCTTCTGACTTCGGTGCTGGCCTTCATGGTGCTTTTGCACGCCATGGCGACCGGATGGGATGACCGCGGCAAACATTTCCACGCGCTGTTCCAGTTCCAGTTGATGGGCATCTGCGGCGCGTTCCTGACCGGCGACATCTTCAACCTTTTCGTGTTCTTCGAGATCCTGCTGATCGCGTCCTACGGCCTGATGATCCATTCGGGCGGACGCGACCGGATGCGCGCGGGGCTGCAATACGTCGTGATGAACCTTGCAGGCTCGACCCTGTTCCTCTTTGCGCTGGGCACGCTCTACGCCAGCACCGGAACGCTCAACATCGCTGACCTTGCCGCCAATATCCCCGAGATCCCTGCGGATGAGGCGGGGCTGGTCCGTGTCGCGGCGATGCTCCTGATGATCGTCTTCGCGGTCAAGGCGGCGCTCTTCCCCGTGCAGTTCTGGCTGCCCGCGACCTATGCCAATGCACCTGCCCCCGTGGCCGCGCTTTTTGCGATCATGACCAAGGTGGGCGCTTATGCGATCCTGCGCGTACACACCGTGGTGTTCGGCCCCGGTGTAGCAGGCACGGAAGGCATGATCGACGCATGGCTCTTCCCGGCGGCGCTTGTCACCATCGCGCTGGGTGCTTTCGGCGTGCTGGGCGCAAAACGCCTGATGTCGCTGATCAGCTTCTCGGTCATCGGCTCGATGGGCACGCTGCTGATTGCCGTTGCCGTGTTCTCGCCGGTCGCGACCACGGCGGCACTTTATTACATGGTCCACTCGACCTTCGCCGCTGCCTGCCTCTTTCTGATCGCCGATCTGGTTGTCAGCCGCCGCCGCGGAGACTCGCTGACACCGACCTTCGCCACCGTCCAGAACGGCCTTTTCGCCGCGATCTTCTTTGCGGCCGCCATCGCGATGGCCGGGATGCCACCGCTCAGCGGCTTTCTCGGTAAACTTCTGGTGCTTGATGCGCTGCGCGATCCGGGTGTGATCGGCTGGGCCTGGACAGCCATCCTTGTCGGATCGCTTCTGACCATCGTCGGCTTCGCGCGTGCGGGCAGTGCGCTGTTCTGGAAATCGACATCCATCGACGCCCCGGTAGCCGAGGCACCCGGTCCCAACGACAGCGCGACGGTCGCACAGGTCGCGCCGGTGATGTTGACGCTGGCAGCCCTTGTGGCGCTTGCCGTTTTTGCCGGCCCGGTCGCAAGCTATCTTGAACAAACCTCGGCGCAGTTGTTCGATCGGTCCGGATATATCTCGGCGGTCCTCGCCCCGGTCGAGGAGAGCTGATCATGCTGAAACGACTGATCCCCCATCCGTTCCTGAGCCTGACACTGGTGTTTGTCTGGCTGGCGCTGGTCAACACCTTCACGTTGGGCAATCTGCTCCTGGGTATCCTCTTCGGTATCGTCATCCCGATGCTGACAGCGCCCTACTGGCCCGACCGCCCCAAGATCCGCCATCCTCTCAAGATGTTCGAATACGTGCTGGTCGTCCTTTGGGACATCGTGGTGGCGAATGTGCAGGTCGCGGCCATCATCTTGTTCAAACGCGAAAGCAGCATCCATTCCCAATGGATCGTCGTTCCGCTTGAAGTCACCTCTGCCGAGGCCATTACGGTTCTCGCGGGGACAATCACAATGACACCCGGTACGGTGTCCGCCATGCTGTCCGCAGACGGCGGCAGCATTCTTGTCCACTGCCTGCACACCGATGATCCCGATGCGGTGCGGGACGAGATCAAGAACAGGTATGAACGGCGGCTGAAGGAGATTTTCCCATGATCGAAGCGGCAATCCTGTTTGCAGCCGGATGCTACGGCATCGCCTTGCTGCTGGACCTGTGGCGCATCGCGCAGGGTCCGAACGCGGCGGACCGCATCCTTGCGCTTGATACAATGGTCATCAACGTGATCGCGCTTCTGGTGCTGTACGGAGTCTGGCGCGGCACGGCGATTTACTTCGAGGCCGCGATGCTGGTCGCCATGGTCGGTTTCGTCTCCACCGTCGCTTATTGCCGCTTCCTGCTGCGCGGCGACATCATCGAATAGGGGCGGGTCATGAACTTTGTCGTCGAACTCCTCATCGCCATCTCGCTCGTCATCAGCGGTATCTTCGGGCTTGTCGGGTCTTATGGACTGGTCAAGCTCAAGGACAGCCTGCAGCGCCTGCACGCACCCACCAAGGCAACGACGCTCGGCGTGGGCGGTGTGCTTGTTGCGTCGATGATCTACTTCTTCGCAAAGACGGGGTCTCTCTCGATCCACGAGCTTCTGATCTCGGTCTTCCTGCTGCTGACCGCGCCGATCACCGCGAACTTCATTGCCAAGACCTATCTGGCGCGCCACCTCAAGGAATCTGACCTGCCCGAAAGCCAAAGCTCCTGCGGCTGGTCGATCTATGACGAACCGCCCGAGTCGCGCCCCGGTTCGTCCAAGGCTTAAGGTTTCCGGCTCGCCCTGATCTCGCCCGTTGTCAGAACGGGTGCGGCATCCAGCCCGCGGGCGTCCAGCATGTCCGCGACACGCTCCAATGTCGCGACAAGCTGCGCCTGTTCCCAATCCGCCATTTCCAGAAACTTGCGCACATAACGTTGTTGCAAGGCGTCCGGCGCGCGTTCCATCCGGGCGTGCCCGTCGGTCGTGACGGTCACATTGGTTTGCCGCCGATCCTCGCGCGATGGCACACGCTCCACCAGCCCCTGCGCCACCAGTTTGTCCACAAGTGCGGACACCGTGGCCTGGCTGACCCCCATCTGGGTGGCCAGCGCCTTGGGCGTCGCGCTCCCGCGTTCATCCACGATCTGAAGCACACGCAACTGGGCCGGGGTCAGCCCGACCGCGCCTGCAAGATCACGCTCATATAGCTCTGTCGCGCGCAGAATCCTGCGCAGTGCAATCAGGCTGTCATCCATGCGGGCATTGGCATCTGTCGTCATCGCGCAAACCATCGCATGACTTTGAGGCGGCCCGCAATCTGCCGCAACATCAAAAAGTTTGCCTGACTAAATAAAATCAGGAACAAATTGGATGACTTGGCGTTGTGGAGTGCAACCTTCGCCCGAATATTGCCAAAAATGGCATAATTTTAGCGATAACTTAAGCGTTGAAAACCAAGGTCACCTATATTACTTAGTTAGACGAACTAATAAAGGGTCAGGAAAGATGCCAAAGAACAGTGACATTCCCCGAACGCGTGTGCCCCGTCTGCGCAAACCTGATGCGACGGACGGGGCCGCAATCTGGGCGCTTGTGAAGTCCTGCAAGCCTCTCGACGAGAACTCGATGTACTGTAACCTTGTGCAGGCCGACCATTTCCGCGACACCTGCGTCGTGGCCGAACTCGATGGCGACATCGTCGGCTGGATCTCGGGTCACATGATCCCCGATCAGAATGCACTGTTTGTCTGGCAGGTCGCTGTCAGCGAAAAGGCTCGTGGCCTTGGTCTTGGCAAGAAGATGCTGCTTGAGTTGATCGAACGCGACGCCTGCGACGACGCTGACCATCTCAAGACCACGATCACCCGCGACAACGCGGCGTCCTGGGCCCTGTTCCGCAGCTTCGCACGCCACATCGGCGGCGATCTGTCGGACGAACCCCACTTCACGCGCGATGACCACTTCGAGGGGCGGCACGCCACCGAACATATGGTGTCGATCACGCTGCCCAAAGCAGGCGATCTCAAGCGCGCTGCCTAAGACGCACTCTCTCCACAATCTGAATTCCAATGCCTTGAAAGGACACATGATGCCCAAGGACACGAATACTGTTTCCATTTTCGAACGCCGCGAAAGCGAAGCCCGCTCATATTGCCGTGGCATGCCCGCGACCTTTGCCACCGCACGCGGGTCGGAAATCACCGATGACACCGGCAAGACCTATATCGACTTCCTCGCAGGCTGTTCATCGCTCAACTACGGTCACAACGATCCCGACATGAAAGCGGCGCTGATCGAGCATATCTCCAACGACGGGATCGCGCACGGTCTCGACCTGCACACCAACACAAAGGCCGCCTTTCTAGAGGCGTTCGAGGAACACATCCTCGAACCGCGCGGCATGGATCATCGGGTGATGTTCACCGGCCCGACCGGTGCAAATGCGGTCGAGGCGGCGATGAAGATCGCCCGCAAGGTGACAGGCCGCACCAACATCATCGCCTTCACCAATGGCTTTCACGGTGTGACGTCTGGCGCGCTGTCGGCGACTGGCAACAGCTACCACCGCGGTGGCGCGGGCACGTCGCTCAATGGTGTTACGCGAATGCCCTTCGATCGCTTCTTCCCCGGCGAAACCGACACTGCGGAATTCCTTGATGCCATGCTCAAGGACAAATCCGGCGGTGTCGACGCACCCGCCGCGATCCTTCTTGAAACCGTACAGGGCGAAGGTGGGCTGAACGCCGCAACCCCCGAATGGGTCAAGCGGATCGCAGAGCTTGCCAGGGACCATGGCGCGCTGCTCATCATCGACGACATTCAGGCGGGCTGTGGCCGCACAGGCACGTTCTTCTCGTTCGAGAAAATGGGCGTCATGCCCGACATCGTGACGATGGCGAAATCCGTGTCGGGTTTTGGCCTACCCATGGCGATGCTGCTGGTGCGCCCGGAACACGACATCTTCGGCCCGGCCGAACACAATGGCACGTTCCGGGGCAACACCCACGCCTTTGTCACCGCCAAGGTCGCGGTCGAAAAGTTCTGGGCCGATGACACTTTCGAAAAAGAGTTGGCCGAGAAATCGCAGCTGATCCACGATGCGCTTGCCGATCTCGCAGCGATGGTGCCGGGCGCATATCTGAAGGGTCGGGGCCTAATGCAGGGGGTCGATGTCGGCTCTGGTGATCTGGCGGGCGAGATCTGCTCGCGGGCCTATGACAAAGGTCTGATCATCGAAACCTCGGGCAGCGAAGATCAGGTGATCAAGGTGCTCGCACCGCTGACCACATCGAAGGACACTCTGCGCAAGGGGTTCAAGATCCTTCTTGCTGCAGCAGAAGATGTTCTGAGCACCACAACCAAGATTGCAGCGGAGTAACCGACATGATTGTCCGAGACTTCAACAAGATCGTTGAACATGAAAAAGACCGCGTCGTGTCGGATGCGAACTGGACCAGCGTCCGTATGCTTCTGGCCGACGACAAGATGGGCTTTTCGTTCCACATCACCTTCCTCGAGGAAGGGTCTGAACACACGTTCGAATACAAGAACCACTTTGAAAGCGTGTACTGTATGAAGGGCAAAGGCTCGATCACCGATCTGGCCACAGGCGAAACCCACGACATCCAGCCCGGTGTGATGTACGCGCTCGACAAGCACGACCGCCACATTCTGCGGGCCGAGGAAGAGCTGGTCATGGCCTGCTGCTTCAATCCACCGGTGACGGGCACGGAAGTCCACCGCGAAGACGGGTCCTACGCTGCGCCGGAGACCGAGGACGCCTGAGATGACACACACTGTCGAAAAAATCGGTGGGACATCCATGTCCCGCCTCGCAGAACTGCGTGACACGCTCTTCATCGGCGATCGCACAGGGGCCGACGTCTACAACCGGGTCTTCGTGGTGTCCGCCTTCGGCGGTATCACCAACCTGCTGCTCGAGCACAAGAAGTCCGGCGAGCCCGGAGTCTATGCGCTCTTTGCGCATGATGACAGCAACCACAAATGGCAGGACGCCCTTGATCGCGTCGCCGATGCGATGAAAGAGGCCCACGCCAAAATCCTCGACAAGCCGGCGGACATCGAACAGGCCAACAGCTTTGTGGATGAACGCATCCTCGGTGCCCGTAACTGCCTGATCGACCTGCAGCGTCTGTGCTCCTACGGCCATTTCCGCCTTCCCGAACACATGAGCCACACCCGCGAACTGCTCTCCGGTCTTGGCGAGGCGCACTCCGCCTTCGTCACGACCCTGATGCTCCAACGCGCGGGTGTCGAAGCGCGGTTTGTCGATCTGTCGGGATGGCGCGATCAGGGGGATGTTTGCCTTGAAGAGCGGATCACCAAGGCCTTCAAGGGTGTCGATCCCACGACAGAGATGCCCATCGTCACGGGCTATGCGCAATGTGTCGAAGGTCTGATGAACGAGTTTGACCGAGGCTATTCCGAAGTCACGTTCTCGCACCTCGCCGCGCTGACCGGCGCCCGCGAGGCGATCATCCACAAGGAATTTCACCTCTCCTCAGCCGATCCCAAGCTGGTGGGCGAAGGGGCCGTGCGCAAATTGGGCCGCACGAATTACGATGTGGCCGATCAACTTTCGAACATGGGGATGGAGGCGATCCACCCCAAAGCGGCAAAGACCCTGCGTCAGGCGGGCGTTCCCCTGCGCGTGACCAATGCCTTCGATCCCGGAGACCCCGGCACGTTGATCGACGATCAACCAGCTGACGAAGCGGCGGCCGAGATTGTCACAGGCCTCGACATCGTGACGCTCGAAGTGTTCGAACAGGACATGGTGGGTGTCAAAGGCTACGATTCCGGCATTCTCGACATCCTGACCCGCCACAATGTGCGCATCGTCTCCAAGACCTCGAATGCCAACACGATCACGCACTATCTGGATGCCTCGCTCAAAACCATGCGCCGGGTCGAACGCGACATCGCCAAGATGTTCCCCGCCGCCGAGATCACCAGCCGCCGTCTGGCCATGGTGTCCGTCATCGGCCGTGATCTGAACGGCCTGTCGGTGCTCACCCGGGGTCTTCAGGCCATCGCCGCTGCCGGATGTGAGGCAATCGGCGCAAGCCAGGGCCCGCGCAATGTCGACGTGCAATTCGTGATGGACCGCGCCTCGACCGACACCGTCATCAAGGCGCTGCATGCGGAACTGATCGAAAACGCCCCCACGCGGTTATCCCGCGCAGCGTAACGTCAAAACACTCCGATGCCCGGTTCAGGGCATCGGAATATCTGTCACGAATTTCGGCACCTGATAGCCCTTCTGCACCGCAGGACGCTCTGCAATCCGCAGATACCAGTCTCTGACATTGGGAAATTCGTTCAGATCGATCTCCTGCCATTCGAACCGCGCGGCCCACGGGAAGATCGCCATATCTGCAATCGTGTACTCGCCGCTGATGAAATCGCGCCCGTCCAATTGCGTGTTCAGCACGGAATAGAGCCTCTGCGCCTCTTTCCCGTACCGCGCCTCGGCATAGTCCGACGTGCCCTTGTTGAACTTCAGGAAATGATGCGCCTGACCCAGCATCGGGCCAAAGCCGCCCATCTGCCACATCAGCCATTCCATCATCTGCCAATAGGCATCGCCTTCGGCCAGAAAGCGCCCGTGCTTCTGCGCCAAGTAAAGCAGGATCGCCCCGCTTTCCATCAGCGACAGGCCATTGTCCTGATCCACAATCGCGGGGATCTTGTTGTTCGGTGAAATCTTGAGGAACTCCGGCGCGAACTGGTCATCCTTGCCTATGTCGATGGAATGCACGGCATAGGGCACGCCCAGCTCTTCCAGCAGGATGGACACCTTGCGCCCGTTCGGAGTGGTCCATGTGTATAGGTCGATCATTCTGTCCTGCCTTCTGTTCCCGGTTCACCGCAGCGCATTGCCCGTCGCCGCATCGAAGATGTGAAGCGTGTCCAGCGCCGCCGTCAAGGTCACCTCCTCGCCCACTTCGGGCGGTGTCCGCCCATCCGCCTTGGCAATCACTTCCTGCCCCTCGGCCCCGACATAGATCAGCGTTTCATGCCCAAGCGGCTCGCGCACGGTCACCGGCCCACGCACCAGCGCAGGCCCTGCGCCGGGATGCAGGTCTTCGGGACGGACGCCAACTGTCACCGGCTGCCCGTCTGCCGCGTCCAGCCCCAGCTCCAGAACTTCCCCCGACCCAAGCCGCAATGCGCCATCAGCCACGGTGCCAGACAGCATGTTCATCGACGGTGCCCCGATGAACCGCGCCACGAAGGTATTCGCCGGTTTGTGATAAACCTCAGCCGGGGTACCCACCTGCTGGATATGCCCGTCCTTCATGATCACGATCCGATCCGCCATCGTCATCGCCTCAACCTGATCGTGCGTGACGAAGATAATCGTGTTGCCCACCCTCTGGTGCAGCTTCTTGATCTCCAGCCGCATCTGCGTCCGCAACTGCGCATCCAGGTTCGACAGCGGCTCATCGAACAGAAACACCGCCGGGTCCCGCACCATCGCCCGGCCAATCGCCACGCGCTGCCGTTGCCCGCCGGACAATTGGCTGGGCTTGCGCGCCAAAAGGTCGGTCATCCCCAGAATGCCCGCGACCTCGTCAATCCGCGCTTCCTTGTCGGTCTTCGACATCTTGGAGGTCCGTAGCCCGAAGCCGATATTCTTGCGCACGGTCATATGCGGATAGATCGCGTAGTTCTGGAACACCATCGCGATGTCCCGGTCCTTGGGTTCGAGGTTGTTGACCACACGGCCCCCGATCACGATCTCCCCGCTGGTCGCGTCCTCCAGCCCGGCAATCAGGCGCAGCGTCGTCGACTTGCCACAGCCCGACGGGCCGACAAACACCACGAACTCCCCGTCTTCGACATCAAGGCTGATGCCGTGCAGTACCTCGGTCTTGTCATAGCGTTTGACCAGATTTCGGATCTCCAGATCGGCCATGATCAGTCCTTCACCAGCAGCGCATCAAACGCCGATTTCAGTCTCTGTTCGGCGGTTTCGTGTCTGGTTTTGCGGGTATCACACTTAGCCCGCGCCGCTTCCGCCTCCGCCGCATACCCCGCCAAAGCCGCGCGCAATGTCGCCTCTCCCGGTCCACCAATCCGGTCCCGCCGCGCGACAAAGGTCTCTGGCGCAACCGCTGTCCGAAACGCCGCCTCGTCCAACCCCGGCGCTCGCGCGGTCAACCCCTCGAACGCAATCGAGAACGCCGCAAACCCGTCGCCCAGTGCCGCGCCGTCCGCAATCACCGCCTTTGCCGTCGCCGCTGCGATCTCATGCGCCGCACGGAAGGTCAGCCCTTCGTCCCGCACCAATGTGTCCGCCAATTCGGTAATCGTGATACAGGCCGCATGCGTCGTTCGCTGCACCCTGTCCGCATTGACCCGGCAGGCAGGGATCAGCGCCGTCAGCAACTGCAACACCCGCGCACCGCGCTCAAACGCGGCATAACCCAACTGCTGCACCTCACCTTCGCTGTCATTCATGTCGGTGAAGGGCGTGTTCTGCATCACCCCAACGATGGCATCGCATTGCCCGACCGTCGCACTGGCGAGATGGCGTAGGTGTTCGATAGGCACAGGGTTGCGCTTCTGCGGCATGATCGAACTGATCTGTACAAGGCTGTTCGGGACATAAAGCTGACCCACCTCGAACGCCGTCCAGAACTGCATGTCCTGAATGACCCGCCCCAGATGCAGGAACATCAGCTTCATCGCGGAATAAAGCCCGGTCACGTAATCGACCGACGCGATGCAGCCATACGAATTGACCAAAGGCCCCTCGAAGCCCAACAGGTCCGCCACCCGCGCCCGATCAATCGGAAACCCGCTGGTGGTGATCGCCGCCGCGCCCATCGGGCAGTGTTCAAGACCATCCGCCGCCGCGTTGAGCCGCGCGATGTCGCGCAACAAGACCTCGATCACCGCGCCCAGGTAATGCCCCCAGGTCGTCGGCTGCGCGGGCTGCCCATGCGTATAAGCCACGATCAACGTTGCCTTCTCGGCCTGCGCTTTGGCGATCAGCGCCTCCGTTAAGGTTAACGCCTGCGCCAGCAACACAGATACACGTCCGCGCAAGGCAAGTTTGAACAGCGTATGGTCCATGTCATTGCGCGACCGCGCGGTGTGCAAGGCCCCGCCCAGATCACCTAGGCGACGCTTCAACTCCGCTTCGACCAGAAAGAAGTAATCCTCGACCTCCCCGGTGTAACTCAGCGCATCAAGGTCCACCTCGGCATCAACATCCCGCAGCGCACCTGCAATCGCGCCCGCGTCACCGGCACCCAAAATCCCGGTCTCCGCCAGCATCACCAGATGCGCCCGGTTGATCGCCGCCATGTGCCCCGCGTAGTGCGCCTTCACCCCGTCGAACAAAGGCGCCAGCACCGTGTCCCGATAGGTCGGGTCCGGAAACACGCTCTGATCCGTCATCCCTTGAGTCCTGCCATCACCACACCCTGAATGATGTAGCGTTGGAAGATCAGGAACACGATCAGCGTCGGAATGGTCGAAATCGCCGCCCCCGTCATGATCAGCTCCCACGCCACATCGGCCTCGTCCCCAAAGGACGACAGTCCCACGGGCAGGGTATACATCTCGACCGAGTTGGTCACGATCAGCGGCCAGATGAACGCGGTCCAGTTTCCGAGGAAGACGAAGATCGCCAAGGCCGCCAGTGCCGGTTTGACCAAAGGCATCGCCACGGTCCACCAGATCTGCAACTCGTTCAGCCCGTCGATCCGCGCCGCTTCGATGAAATCGTCCGGAACAGTCTCGAAAAACTGCTTCATCAGGAAGGTGCCGAAGGCGGTCATCAGGCCGGGGAACATGATCCCCCAATAGGTGTCGAGCCACCCGAACTGCTGGCTCATCAGGTACCACGGGATGACCAGCATTTCCGTCGGGATCATCAGCGTCGACAGGATCGCGATGAAGACGATGTAGCGGCCCGGAAACCGGAACTTGCAAAGGGTATAGCCCACAAGGCTGTCAAAGATCACGTTACAGACCGTCGTGATCACCGCGATGATCATCGAATTGACGAACCACCAGTAGAACCGCCCATCCTCAAGCACATAGGTGTAATTCTCGAGATGCGGCTCGTCGGGGATCAGTTTGAGGTTATACACTTCATGCGGCCATTTCAGCGAGGTCGAGATCATGTAGGCGATGGGCATCACCATCGCGATCCCGCCCAGAAACAGCAGCAGCCAGCGGATGAACTGGCCCGTGTTCATCGGTTTCTTCGGTGCCTGCGTCTTCAGCAGGGCATCCGTGGTCGGGCGGATCTCGGTTGCGGTCATCTAGCTGTCCCTCAACAGGCGCAACTGGATCAGGCTCACCACCAGCAGGACCAGAAACAACACCACCGTCTGCGCCGCCGCATAGCCCATGTCGAAAGCGCTGAACGCGGTTTCGTAGATCATCAGAACCAGCGGCTTTGTGCTGTTCAAAGGCCCACCGGGATTGTTCGTCGTCATGTTGAAGACGTGGTCAAAGATGCGCAGAAACCCGATGGAACTGAACACGACGATAAACACGATGGTCGGCTTCAAAAGCGGCAGCGTGATCTCCCACAGCACCGTCCAGCTTGAGACCCCATCAATCCGCGCCGCCTCGTAATAGCTGCGCGGGATCGCCCGCAGCCCGGCCATGAAGATGATCACCTGAAACCCCAACCCCGCCCAGATCGCGGGTGCCAGCACTGACGGCAGTGCCCATGTCGTCGATTGCAGGAACGGAAACTGCGGTATTCCGATGCTCGCCAGCGCGTTGTTGAACAATCCCACCGGCACCGGCTGGTAGAACCACCGCCAGACCCACGCCATCGCCACGGCGCTGGTCATGAAGGGAAGGAAATAGAGCATCCGCAGAAAGCCATGCATGAACCGCGTCTTGTCGAGGTGATAGGCAATCACAAACGAGATCACGAGGCTGATCGGCGTGCCCAGAAGAAGATACACAAAGGTGTTCTTGAACACTTTCCAGAACACCGGATCGGCAAACAGCTTCTGGTAATTTTCCAGACCCGTCCAGGTCCGGTCCCCCAGCAGGTTCCACTCCTGAAAGCTGATCAGGATGGCGTTGCCCGTGGGGTAGAACCGGATGACACCATAGAACAGGATCGGAATGGCAAGGAACGCCCACGCCCAGACGATCTGTTTCTGCCGGATGGTCAGGTTGCGATACATGCCTCAGCCCGAAAAAGGTGACGCCCCGGCCGGGAGGGAACCGGGGCGTCCGTGCCGCGCGTTCAGTTGGACGCGCTGTTGTAGTATTCGTCGAGGATCTTCTGCTCGGCTTCGGCTGCAATGGCGAGGCTTTCTTCGGCGCTCATGCCCTGCAGGGTCATGCGCTCGATCATCTCGACCATCAATTGCCGCTGGCCGCTTTCATTGGCGAACTTGGTGGTATGGGCATAGGCCAGACCCTTGATGAAGGGGCCGAAGACCGGATCGTTCGAATTCTCCTCGGTCAGACCCACCGACGGCTTCGCCGGCAACTCGCCCACCACATCAAGCCAGACCTGCATCGCCTCGTCGCTGGTGATGTACTGCATGAATTTGACCGCCGCGTCGTATTTCTCGCCCTCGGCCTTGGTGGTGATCGCGTTCACCCAATACGATGAATAGTTCGACCGCGTGCCATCGGCTGTCGCCGGAAGCTCGGTCACACCCCATTTCAGACCGCGCGTATCGTTCAGGGATCCGATGCGGAACGATCCGTCGATATGCAGCCCGGCACGCCCCGCCTTGAAGGCGGCCTGCGGTTCGTCCATGAACCCGATGGCGGATACGGCATCGTCCCCGGTGAAGAGCGACGCATAGAAATTCAGCGCCTCAAGACCGGCATCGGAATTGTAATTCACCGTCTGGTAGTCATCGACATAGGGCTCACCGCCGAACTGACGGATCAGTCCTTCGCGCCACCAGTGATGGTCCTGCGCGGTCATGCCGGCGGTCATGCCCACCTGCGTCAGGTTCCCCGCACCATCGCGCTTGGTCATGGCTTTGGCGGCAGCGATCATCTCGTCCAGCGTGGTCGGCGGCTCGACACCGGCTTCTTCCAGCAGCCGCTCATTGTAGAACAGCGCCAGAGACCGCACGGCGGTCGGCAGCGCCCAATAGGCGTCGCCCTCTTTCATCGCCTGCACCATCGGGAAGAATTCGGCGTCGATCTGGCTGGCCGGGAACACATCCGCCGGAAGCGGCTGGATCAGCTCTGCGGCGACATAGTCATTGAGCCAGCCGTAGAACAACTGCACCACATCCGGGCCTTCCCCCGCCGGGATCGCGGCGGCAACCTTGGTGCGGTAGTCGGCATAGGGGAAATGGGTCATCTTGACCGTGATGTCCGGATTCGCCTCCTGGAAATTCTCGATCAGCGTTTCCATCGCCGTCACACGGGCGTCGAAGAAATACTGCCAGTATTCGATTTCCACCGCCTGTGCGGCGGTGCTGAAAAGGGCTGCGGCGCTGGTTGCTGTCGCAACGGCCAGTGCCTTTACGTTGAAGAATGCCATGGACCTCTCCCTGTTGAGATCTGTTGAATGTGCCAGCCTGTTCTTGTTCGCGGCGGGTCATTCTCCAAGCGTTAACTCAACTTTCTTGAGTGTTCAAGTTTGGTGCGCTAATCGAAAGCATGGTCACGTCACTGAAACCGCAGCTCGGGGCCAACCCGGAACGCGTCCGCAGCCACAACAAACAGTTGGTTCTGCGCGCCATTCGTCATGTCGGAACAGCCGGTCGCGCCGAGATTGCACGCGCCTCGGGCCTGTCGACTCAGGCGGTGTCCAACATCATCTCCGATCTGCTGAACGAGGGCCTTTTGGTGGAACAGGGCGTCCGCAGCGCCGGGCGTGGCCTGCCTGTGCAGCAATATGCGATCAAACCGGACGGCGGCTATGCCTTCGGGGTCGAGGTGCGCCCGACCGCTGTGTTCACTGCTTTGGTCGATCTGGTAGGTACACCCTTAGTCACCCATCGGACGCCCTTGGCCGATCCCCAAAAAGCCACGATATTAGAGACTGTTTGCGCCCAACTCGATGAGACTCTGGCGAAAACGCATGTCCCGAAAAACGCGCTCATGGGGGCGGGTATCGTCATGCCCGGCCCCTTCGGCGATACCGGTCTGACCGGGACCGAATCCGAACTGCCCGGCTGGAACACCGGCGACCCGGCCGAGATTTTCGCCAACAGGCTGGACCTGCCCGTATTCGTCGAAAACGACGCCAACGCCGCCGCGATGGCCGAGCGGATGAACGGCGTTGCACGAGGCCTCGATGATTTCGCCTATCTCTATTTCGGCCAGGGCCTTGGCCTTGGGCTGGTCCAGAACGGTCAGGCGGTGCAGGGCGCGTTCGGAAATGCCGGTGAAATCGGTCATATCACCGTTGTCGTGCAGGGGCGTCCCGTGGAACTTGAAAGCGCGACCAGCCGTTTGTCCGTACAGGCCCATCTGGCAGGGCACGGGGTGACGGTGATGAATGTTGATGACCTGACCAGTCTCTATTCCAGCGCAAACCGCCATTTGTTCGTTTGGCTGGATCAGGCGGCGCAGGCCTTGTCTTCGGCCCTGTCGATCATCGAAAACCTGTTCGATCCGCAGACGGTGATCCTTGGCGGTGCAATGCCCGACGATCTTCTGGATCACATCATCGCCCGCACCGCTTTGCCCGAACGGTCGGTGTCGAACAGGCCCGACCGCAAATATCCGCGATTGATGCGCGGCACGTCCGGCCGGATGACGGCCACGCTGGGTGCTGCCGCGCTGGTGCTGCATCAGGCGTTCACCCCCACCATCGCCGCAGCGAGGTAAGCTATGCCGACCCCCGATCAGATCCGCCTCGAACAGAAGCGCATGCGCCCGCGTGTTCTTGATCTCTGGTGGGCGCTGCGCCCGCTGCAATCTGTCGTACGATTGATGAACACCGGCGCGCATCCCGATGACGAGACCTCTGCGCTTCTGGCCGCCATCGGCCTGCGCGACGGCATCAACCTCAGCTATGCCTGTTCGACGCGTGGCGAAGGCGGGCAGAACGACATCGGCACCGAAAGCGGCCCGGCGCTGGGCGCATTGCGCACCCGCGAGATGGAGCGCGCCTGCGATCTGCTCAACATGCGGCTTTACTGGCATGGCACCTCGCCCGACGATCCGATCCGCGATTTCCGGTTTTCCAAAAGCGGTGCGGAAACGATGGGCATCTGGGGCCATGACCGCCTCCTGCATCGCTTTGTCGAAATCGTCCGCACCGACCGCCCTGACATCCTCCTGCCGACCTTTCTCGACGTACCCGGCCAGCACGGCCACCACCGCGCCATGACCCAAGCCGCGCACGAGGTGATGGCCGCCGCTGCGGATTCGAGCTTTCCGTCGAACCTGCCGCCCTGGAAGGTGTCCAAGATGTATCTCCCGGCCTGGTCCGGCGCAGGTCAGGCCTATGACGACGATCTGCCGCCTCCCGCTGCGACGCTGACCATCGACGGCGCAGGCAAAGACCCGATGTCGGGCTGGAGCTATGCCCGCATCGGCCAGATGTCCCGCGCCTATCACCGCACGCAGGGCATGGGGCGTTGGGTTCCGGCCGGTTCGGGCAGGGACTGGCCACTGCATCTGGCCATCAGCCATGTCGACGGGCCGGACACCGCGCTGGACACCGGGCTTCCGCGGACACTGGCGGATCTCGCCGAGCGCGCGCCCGAAGTCCGGCAAGACCTGTTGCTGGCGCACGGCTACATCACCGAAACCGTGTCGGCCTTTCCCCATACGCGGCACATCGCGAAAACGGCGCAGAAGGCTCTGCACCACCTTCAAAAGGCCGAAGCAGACGCTCCGGACAGCATCGCACACCGGCTTGCGGCGAAGCATCGGCAACTGGCCCATGTGCTGCGTCTGGCGCTCGGGGTCGAGGCCGATGCCCGCACGTATCAGACATGGCTCCGTCCCGGTGACACGACCCGTGTGACGGTGGAATTCGACAAGGGTGATGCCGACGCTGCCAGCTATCGCCTTGCACTGCCTTATGGCTGGTCAGAACAGGACGGGCAGATCACCATCGCGTCCGACGCCAATCGGACAGATCCATACCGCGCGGAATACGATCCGGCCAATCCGCCACTGCCCCGGATCGAGATCCAGCTCAACACGACAACCGTCGCTGTGCCGTTTGCCAAACCCCCGGTGATCCTGCCGGATCGCGCAGCGCTGATTGAGCCGGATGCGGCTCTGATCAACCGCAAAACGCCCAAACGCTCGGTGTCCGTGGCCATCGCCGATGTCAGCCCCGCAGGCGCACAGATCAGTTTCGACCTGCCCGAAGGCTGGTCGATGCAGCAGGGCGCGGGTGCGGTCACGATCACCTTGCCGGACACCCCCGACCCGGGCCTGTACACCCTGCCGCTTTATGTCGGCGACAGGCCTGCAATGACCGAGCAGCGCATCGCCCATGACCATGTCGATCCAACCGCATACACCCGACCTGCCGCGCTGACCGTGCGGGTGTTGGACGTCACGCTGCCCCAAGCGAAGGTCGGTTACATCGGCAGCGGGCATGATGCCGTGGCCGACTGGCTGACCGCCATGGGGGCGGATGTCACTGTTCTCAGTGACGATCAAATCACCAACGACGCGGTGCTTGCGGGATTGGACACCATCGTCATCGGCATCTTCGCCCTGCGCTTTCGCGATGGGCTGCTGCAGGCGATGCCCCGTTTGCGGGATTGGGTCGCACAGGGCGGCACGCTGGTGACCCTGTATCACCGGCCGTGGGACAACTGGAATCCAGAGACTGTTCCGCCGCGCTGGCTCGAAATCGGCCAGCCCTCCCTGCGGTGGCGCGTGACGGATGCCAATGCCAAGGTCACGCATCTGGTGCCGGATCATCCGCTTCTGAACAAACCCAACCCGATCACTGCCGAGGATTGGGACGGCTGGGTCAAGGAGCGGGGTCTCTACTTTGCGAAAGTCTGGGATGACGCCTATACGCCGCTGCTGTCGATGGCCGATCCCGGTGAAGACCCGCTGACCGGTGCGCTGCTGACGGCCGAGATCGGCAAGGGCCGGCACACCCATTGCAGCCTTGTCCTGCATCACCAGATGGCCCGGCTTGTGCCCGGTGCCTGTCGCCTCATGGCGAACCTGATCGCACCGCGCCGATGACGCCGGACGCGCCGCGCGACAATATCAGGGGCGGTGCGTGGCTGTTTGCCGACATGGCGCTGAACATCTGGGCGCTGGGCATCGTCAAGGCGCTGGGGCTGGGTTACCCGGTGGCGCAGATCGTGTTCCTGCGGGCGGTGATCGGCCTTGTGCTGCTGTCGCCGTGGATTCTGCGCAACCGCGCCGCCTTTGCCGTGGTGCCGGACCTGCCCTTGCAGATCTTGCGCATCGCCCTGAGCGCCGCGACCCTGACCGCCAGCTATTTCGCCATCTCCCGCGTGCCGCTGGCGCTGTTCACCACGATGAACTTCACCCGTCCGCTGGTGGTGATGGTGCTGGCTGCGCTCTTGCTGCGGGAACGGATCACACCCGCGCAATGGGGCGCTGCCGCCTTGGCCATGGTCGGGGTTGTCATTGCCATCGACCCCGATGGCACAACGCCGGGCCCGGGACTGTGGGCGCTGGCGCTTGTCGTTCTGACCGGGTCCGGTGCGGTGATCGTCACGCGCCGGTTGCGCGGGACACCGACGCTTGTTCTGATGACGTCCTACACCGTTGGTCTGGGCCTCTGCACCCTGCCATTCGCACTCTGGTCATGGCAGCCGATCCCGATGGACCATCTCGTTCCGCTCCTCGCCATTGGTGTCTTTGCCCAATCCGCACAAGCCTGTTTCCTGCGTGCGCATTACAACGGCGACGCCGGAGTGCTGTCGGTGCTGGGCTACATGAGCCTGCCCCTGTCAACCGCCGCCGGGTATCTTGCCTTTGGCGAGGTCCCGACCCTGCGGTTCTATGCCGGCGCGGCTTTGGTGGTGCTGGCAGCGGCATCGCTGACGGTCTCGGGCCGCCGCCGGACGGCCCTGCGCATCCGGTGACGCGCGATGGGCTGGCGTCGCCAAAGCGCCTCGGCACCGGGTCGGCCGAACTGCGGCTTTTCTACCATAAAGACCGGAAAACGCGCATAATCATCCCCATGGCCGGGCGGGTTCTGTACGGATTGCATGGTTTCATGGCAATGAGGCCGCAACACTCGGCACGGGCTTTCGTGCGGAACAAAAGGTCTGGGTCAGTCGTCAGGAGAGGTTTTGGTGTCACAGCGCGTGCTATTGACCGGGGGTGCGGGGTATATCGGATCGCACACTTACGTCGCCCTGATCGATGCGGGGTACGAGGTTCTGATCCTCGACAATTTCGGCAACGCCTCGCGGCAGGTGCCGTCGCGTCTCAAGGCGGTGACCGGTGCGGATGTGCAGGTGATCGAGGCGGATGTTCTGGACCGCGCCGCCCTTGACCGGATTTTTGCCGAACACGCCATCGACGCGGTGATCCATTTCGCCGCGTATAAATCGGTCGGCGAAAGCGTGCGTAACCCGCTGGCCTATATGCAAAACAATGTCGGCGGGCTGGTGACGCTGATGCAGGCGATGGATGCCGCCGATATACGGCGGCTGGTGTTTTCATCCTCGGCCACCGTCTATGGCGAGGCCGAACAATTGCCGACACCGGAAACCGCGCCGCTTGGCTATGGCAACCCTTATGGCCACTCCAAGCTGATCTGCGAACAGATCATCGAAGAGACCGCTGCGGCCGATCCGCGCTGGGCGGTGGGGGTGTTGCGCTATTTCAATCCCGTGGGGGCACATCCCTCCGGTCTGATCGGCGAAGACCCGTCCGGGGTACCGGACAATCTCATGCCCTACGTCGCCAAGGTGGCGGCCGGAGACCTGCCGATGCTGTCCGTCTTCGGTGATGACTATCCGACGCCCGACGGCACCGGGGTGCGCGACTATATCCATGTCAGCGATCTGGCACAGGGGCATGTCCTGTCGCTGAAGGCGCTGGAACGCGATGGCACGGGGCATGTCGTCAACCTGGGCACCGGGCGTGGCTATTCCGTGCTTGAATTGATCGCGGCCTATGCCCGCGCCAGCAACCAGCATATCCCGTACAAGATCGCGCCCCGTCGTCCGGGCGACGCGGCGTCCAGCTATGCCGATCCCAGCCTTGCGCGGACAGTGCTGGGCTTTGAGCCGAAATACGATCTGCACGACATGTGCCGGACAAGCTGGATGTGGATGCAGAACGCGCAGACCCTGCCCG
This sequence comes from Alphaproteobacteria bacterium, assembly GCA_030428355.1. GTDB lineage: Bacteria > Pseudomonadota > Alphaproteobacteria > Rhodobacterales > Rhodobacteraceae > Marivita. The sequence continues at coordinate 47,117 of JAUIBL010000027.1, forward strand.
ATTGATCAGCGGTGGCCGGTGTCCCAGCGCGGATGCAGGTCGTCGATGTGATAGGCGTGTGTGTGGCTGTGGTCCGGACCGGTCGAGGCGATGTTCCGCAAATGCGGGTGGTCCTCGGACAGGTCCGGGTGCTGGTGAACGCGCTGCTCGGGGTCCTGTGCGGGCCACACCCGAAGAGCGATCAGGGCGACGGCACCGGTCAGGCCCGACAGCAACAGCATCGCCATTTCAAGCGAGACCTGCGTCGCCAGCCACCCGGCCAGCGGATAGGCCAAGAGCCAGCCAGCGTGGCTCAATGAGAATTGCGCGGCAAAGACTGCGGCGCGGTCTTCGGTATTGGCCGAGCGCGTGATCACCAGCCCGCCGGGCGTCAGCACAAGCGAAGACGACAGGCCGAACCCGATCCAGATCGCGCCCAATGCGGCAAGGCCGGGGGTGGGCCATGCGGCGAACACCGCGCCGCAGGCGGCAAAAGCGAACGCGCCCAGAGCCATCGTGCGCCGCTCTGCGATGCGTTTCACGAGGTGCGGAATGCTGAAGGCACCCAACCCGGCGCCCATTCCGTAGAACGTCATCAGAAGCGGGTAATAGCGTTCGCTGTCGCCCAACCGTGCCCCTGCATAGGCCACCGTGTTCACCAGCACCCAGGCCATTGACAGAGACAGGGCAAGGTTGAGCAGGAAAAGCCCGCGCAATCGCGGCGTTCGGACATAGATCCGCAACCCTTTTGAGGCGCGGTGCAGGAAGGGCTTTTTCCCATCGGTCGTCATGGCTTTGGGCACCTGCGCCAACAGGATCGACGTGATCGAAACGGAAAAGGCCAGTGCGGCAACGAGGAACAGGGACGACCCGTCCAGCACCGTCAGAAGCGCGCCGGCGATCACCGGGCTCAGCACCGCTTCCAGCGTGTAGGCCACCCGCGACCAGGACAGTGCCTTGGTGTACAGGTCTTCCTCCTGCACCACATCGGGGATCACCGACTGGTACAGCGGCGTGAACCCGGCGGACATCGAGAAGAACAGGAACGACAGCGCGGCGATCTGCCAGATGTCGGTGGTGAAGGCCATCGGGATCAGCAGCACCATGCGCCCCACATCCAGCGCCACCAGCGCGGCCTTGCGCGGCACAGCCTGCAGCAGGCTTTCGGCCAACGGGGCAAGGCCCACATAGGCCACCATCTTGAGCGCCAGAAGCAGCCCCAGAACCTGACCCGCCGCCTCGGCCCCGCCGATCCGGTAGGCCGCAAGCGACAGGCCCACGGTCAACAACCCGACCCCCACCAACGAGCAGATCTGCGCACCGAAGAGCCAGCGGAAATCCCGGTTTCCCAGAGGTGAGTTCATGGTGACGACGGCTCCTGTCCGGCGGTCTAGCCCAGCAATTCCTTCATCCCCATGCGGACGGCCCGGTTGGGGTTCTTGTCAAGGATGTACTCCCCCAGGGATTTCGCAAGGCGCGTATGCCCCTTTTCCACCGCGCGGTTGAACAGCTCGCGTTGATAGCGAGGAAAGCGGCGGCGTTCCCGCAGCAGCTTGTAATAGTCGTGGCTGTCCAGCGTGCCGTTCAGCGCGCCAAGGATGATCGGGCTGAGGATGCCCATCTGGTTCAGCGAACTGCCCAGACGGTGACCCAGAAGCGGTGCCCGCAGGTGCTGTACGTTGGCGCCGGTGAAGCGTGCGGCGTGCTGCGCGTCAAGCGGCTCATAGGGATCATAGAGGATCGACACCCGGTTGGCGGCTTTGCTGACCTCGGCCGCGTCGCCATAGGGTCCGGTGAAGTCGCGGTCCCAGACCACCTTGTAGCGGGTTTCCCAAGGCACAACCGTTTTGTCCACAGTCGATTGCGGAGAGATGGCGACCACGTCGCATCCCGGCGCGGCGGGGGAAAAGGCGCAGGCGGCATAGCCCCCCATCGACGCGCCGTAGAACACAACGCGCTTGAACTGTTCGAAGAACCCGCTGTCCCGCAAAGTGTTGAACTGGTCATAGACCCAGTCTTCGCGATACCAGGTCCAGCCCCCAGCCAGCACACCCAGCATCGACCAGCCCTGATCCTTGATAAAGCTGTAGCCCCAGGGGCGTCGGTCCTCGCGCTTGGTCATCGCGATGTCGAGATTGTCGAAGGACACTACCAGCGTGTCCGGGTCGCGCGGGATATACAGGAAACTGTGCCCGTTCGTGCCTGCGCGATACCAGCCCTTGAGACCGGCAAGCTGCAGCGCGATGGCGTCCCAACTGTCGTCCATGACAGGCTCGGGCGGGTTGGGCGTGACCCGGATACGTGTGACCTGCTTGCCGTCATCCTCGCGTGTCGACAGGGTTGTGTTCGCGCCATAGGGCTTGAGAAACGGAAACGCGCCGGACCCACGCCGGACATCCATGAAGACCCGCGTGTCGGAATGGATGCAGCGGTGCAGGAACAGCTCCAGAAACTGCGTTTTCCACTGATCGCCAAAGCCCTGAAGATTGCACAGCACATCCACCGGGCGCAGGTCTTTCTCCGCGCGGATCACCTTGATCCGATCCGGATCGACCTCGTTCTCGGTCAGGAAAGCGATGTACTCGGCCAGCCAGGGCATGTCCTCGTCCTTGAACTTGGCGCGGCGGTTTGTGTTCACCAACTGGATGTCGCAGTCGAACTTGTGGTGCAGCGCCAGCACAAAGCTGCGCGCCTGTCCGGTCAGGTCGGCGACGCTGGTGACCTCATCAAGGTCCAGCTCGTCGATCAGCGCGCCGTCAAAGGTGGTGTTCCCCCGACCCTTGATCGGGGCCAGTGCCGGGGAGATGCCATGCTCCTGCACCAGCTTTTCAAGGTACGACCCCTTTGGCGGCAGCCCGTCATGCAGATTGCCCAACTGCCGCTTGTTCGACGCCCAAAGGTGCAGGGCGGTTGTCTCGGACGTGATCAGCCCTTCGGCAATGTCGGCACGGCGCATGAACTTGAACCGTTCGCGAAAGGTGATCGGGTAGAAGGCGTTGAGCGGTTGCACATGCTCTTCCAGTCCCAACGCGTGCACATAATGGGTCACCATCATCGGCCCCCACACGCCCCAGGGCTGTTCGGTGATATGCACCGGCTTGCCCTTTTCCGCCTTCTTGCGCATCTCTTCCTTCCGTTTCTTCGGCAGGAAGGGCGCGATGGAGAACCGGTCGCTGGTGAAATCAAGCATCTGGCGCAGCGCATCGCTGTCGGCGGGCAGGCCCAAGACCGCGTTGTTGACCCGGTGTTCGCCGGGCAGTTCGTAGCCGAAGACATAGTCGCTGTCATAGTCCATCGGACGATGGCAATAGACGTCCGTATCCACCCAGATCATGCCGGGGTTCTGGTGGATCATGTGCAGGCGGAACCAATCGGCAAACAGCGCATAGCTGTTCTTCTGCTCGTACTTGATGAAATCGTCCGTATCGATGATCTCGCGCCCGTCGCGGCGGATCACCCCGTCGGGGACGTTCGGAATATCCTCATAGCTGAAGAGCGTGATCTTCTGGCCCTTGTCGACAAAGGACTTCAGGCACAGTTGTTCCAGCCAACTGAGCGGCCCCCCGATCCAGAGCGTTCCAACCTCGCGCGTGCGTGGCATCACCTGTTCCTCAAAGCCTAATGGCGCTTACGCCGTCATGGTCGCGGACGCATCGGAGGTCCTGACATCACCGCAGTTCAAAGAAAAAACAGAGCGTACGGTGTCTTTATCCTTCGCCAACTGTGTCACGGTTCCCCGCCTGCTAAGATACTTGAAGGCGCCAAAGTTGCGTTTCATGTCGGTGAACAACCGGGTTTCGGGGTGCATGCAGTTTTTCAGGTAAGGCTCAAGCCCGCTGATGCACCATTTGTCGCCGAATCCATTCAGATTCCAAAGCACGTCGACAGTCGGAATTTCGGACGTGGACCGAGCAACTTTTATGCGGTCAGGGCTTACGCCGTTCTCGACCAGAAATGAGGTGTATTCCTTGACGCATGGAACAGCATCCTCGACCTGATCGTCTTTGCGGTCATGGTTCATGAGCCATATCTCGCAGTCGACCTTTCGCGCCAAGGCAAGCGACAGGCTGCGCGCATTGCCAGAGACATCTGCCACCGTCTTGACCTTATCAAGGTCGATCTCGTCGATCAAACCAGCATCGAACACCGAGCCATCCCGGCTCTTGACCGGGGCAAGTGCAGGATCGACCCCGTGCGTTTTGACGATCTCGTCCAGGAAAGACCCTGACGGGGGCAGTCCGTGATGGGATTGGCCGATCTGTATTTTGTTCGTGGCCCAAAGGTGCACGGCCGTGGTTGTTTCGTCGAAATGGCGTTTCGACATTTCCGAGTAGCGCAAAAACGCCCGCCGGCCTTTGTAGGAAATCGGATAGAACGCCGCTTGCGGCATGACTTTGCCCGACAATCCAAGCTTTCGGACATAGTAACTGAGCATCAACGGTCCCCAGATGCCCCATGGCTGTTCCGAAACGTGAACGGGATTGCCGGCTTTTGCACTGTCGCGATATTTCTGTTGCAGATCTTCAGGCAGGAAGGGTGCGATCGAATAGCGATCTTCCATGAAATCCAAGAGGGTCTTCAAAAGCCTGCTTTGGCTTGGCAGCCCAAGGACAGCGTTGTTTATGCTGTCCGATCCGGGCATTTGATAGCCCATCACATAATCGCTGTCGTACTCCATCGGGCGATGGCAATAGACATCGGTATCCACCCAGATCATCCCGGGGTTCTGATGGATCATCTTGAGACGGAACCAGTCTGCAAAAAGGGCATAGCTGTTTCTGCGACGGTATTTGATGAAGTCATCCGTATCCACAACATCCCGGGCGTCGCGATGTATCACGCCATCAGGCACATTCGGAATGTCCTCGTAACTGAAAAGCGTGATGCGCTGTCCCTTGTCTACAAAAGACTTCAGACAGACCTGTTCCATCCATGATAGTTCACCGCCGATCCACAGCGTCCCTACCTCGCGTTTCTTTGGCATCTGCATGTCCTCAATGTTGAACAGCCTCATTTTGCGGGCCGCTTCATTGACGTAAGCGTATGGCGTGCCACGCGTTTTGAGTAGCCTGCGTGAATTGGGACTCAGTTTTTTAACCAAACCGTGGTGATCTTGTCATATCGCTTGCCCGTCAATTGCCGCCTGCGATAGCTTTGCAGCAATCACGACAGCGGGCGGCACAAGACCCGCGCAAGGCGAGGCATGACATGAGCGGTGAGACCTATACGGTTGTCTCAACCATGAAGAACGAAGGCCCCTATATCATCGATTGGGTGGCCCATTACAAAACGCTGGGGTTCGACCACATTCTGGTCTGCACCAATGATTGCACCGACACCACGGTCGAAATCCTGCTGCGCCTGCAAGAGATGGGGCTGGTCACGCAGCACGACACCATCGTGCGCAAGGCGGGGATTCACCGGTCGGCCCTGCGGCAGGCCAGCCGGCGCTATGACATCGTGCTGAATGCCACCTGGGTCTTTGTCTGCGACGTGGATGAATACCTCAACATCCATCTGGGCGACGGATCGGTGCAGGCGCTGGTCGAAGGGTCGGGGCCGGATGCCGATGTGATCTCGGTGCCGTGGCGGGTCTTCGGGTCAGACGGGATCGAGGCGTTTGCCGACAAACCCGTGACTCAGCAGTTCCGCATGGCCGAATACGAATGGGATGCCGAGTTGCGCCCCGAAACCGGCAAGTTCGTCAAATCGCTCTACACCAACCAGCACAAGTTTCAGCGCATGGGCTTGCACGCGCCCGTTTCGCTTGAGGAGCACGTGGCCGACACGCGCCGCGTTCTGCCCGGCGGGATCGAGTACATCATCAACGGCGAACGCACCGCCAATCCGCCGCTGTTCACCCATGCCCAAGTCAATCATTACGCCCTGCGGTCGATGGAGAGCTTCCTTGTCAAACGCGCGCGCGGCCGGGCCAACCATTCGCATCATGTGCTTGGGATGGAGTATTGGGAACGCTTCAACCTGAACCACGAAAAGGACACCTCGATCGACCGGTACAAGACCAAGGTGACCAAGCTGGCGAAAGAGCTGAAATCCGACCCGGTGCTGGCCGATCTGCATGCGCGTGCAGTTGACTGGCACAAACGCAAGGCGGCATCCTTGAAGATCGATCCGGATATGGACGATCTGGTCAACGGGCTGAAAGCGGCTCTGTGACCAACCGGCTGGTGCACCGCAGGTAAGGACGACATGGGACAGGTGATCGAACGACGCTTGCTGGGATTGGGGCTTGGCCCGATCACCCTGCTGGATGCCGTCGCCACGGATCACGAGGACGGCCCGCGCGTGACCCTGTTTCTTGCAGCGGGAAGTAATCCGGCGCTTTTGGCGCATCCCGATGGTGCAGAGCCGATCTCTGTCGTCAGCGTCGGTGGCGCGGCCTGCGTTACCTATCCCTTGCCGGACGACGGTCGCCTTCGGCTGACGCTTGATGGTGCGCCGGTCGAGATCGTACCGGCCCGGTCAGAGCAGGAGAGATTCGAAGGTCTGAACTGCATCGCCGCCGTGCGCAACGGTGAGGACGCCGAGACCGTTGCGATCTGGCTGCGGCACCATGTCGAAACGCAGGGATTGCAGGCCGCCGTCATTGTCGACCGGGCACAGCCGGGCACCGACCCAGCCTTTGCCAAGGACCTGTCTGCAGAACTGGACCGGCTGGCGCTGGAGTGCGATGTAACCCTTGTGACCAGCGATCTGCCGCTGGGCCGCACCGATGCCTCGGCCGAGGCGCATCCGTTCTGCGTACCCGAAGCGCCCGGCAAGGACCGGATGGAGATCCCCCCGCCCTCGCCCTGGGACTCGCCCCTTGGCGCGATGTCGCTTTATGAAATCCTGCGCGCCCGGTTTCTGGGGCAGGCGCGGGCGGTCTGCAATATTGAGGTGCACGACCTCATGCCGCTGGGTGCGCCCAACATGTTCGACAGCGCGGTCGCGGCCGAAGGTGGGGTGATCGCGCTTTACGGGCGGCATTGCTACCCGTGGCGCGTGCGCAAGGATGATCCGACCCGCTTTGCCGATCACATCTGTGTCCAGTTCGATGCCCGCGGCGGGCGGCAGCGCTGGTGCATCGCACCGGCCAAGGCCACCGATGCCGCGATCTGGCGGATGATCCGCATCGGCAACGCGGTGCCCGACCGGGCGCGCACGCAGCTCTTCTATCGACATATGGCGCTGCGCCATCCGACGCCGTCGATCTCCAAGATCGTGCCCAAGACCTCGCTGATCGAACATCCGCCGCTGATCGAGATGTCCGAGCAATACTGGGGCCACAAACCCGTGCGCATGCCCGAACTGGAAGCCGACGCCGTGCCCAAGGGCAAGGGGCGGCGCGTGATCGTCACCACGATGAAGAACGAGGGTCCGTTCATCCTTGAATGGCTGGCCTATCACCGGGCCATCGGGTTTGACGATTTTCTGGTCTACACCAATGATTGCACCGACGGCACCGACACCATGCTGCAGATGCTGGAACGCAAGGGCATCGTGCAGCACCGCGAGAACCCGTTTCGGGAAAGCGGGCTGAAGCCTCAGCACGCGGCATTGCAGGCGTCGGATGATGAGCCGATCGTCAAATCGGCCGCCTGGCTGACCTGCATCGACGTGGACGAGTTCGTCAACATCAAGGTCGGCGATGGCACGCTGGATGCTTTGTTCGACGCTGTCCCCGCCGCCAACATGATCGCGATGACATGGCGGCTGTTCGGCAATGGCGATGTGCATGAATACGAGGACCGCCCGATCACCGAACAATTCCTGCGCTGCGCGCCGGAATTCGCCCGCAAGCCGCATCAGGCCTGGGGGTTCAAGACGCTGTTCAGGAATATCGGGTTGTTCAAGAAGATGGGGGTGCATCGGCCCAAAGGTCTCAACCCCCAGCTTTGGGAAGACATCAACTGGGTCAACGGGTCGGGCAAGCCTTTGCCGCGCGAAATGTTCCGCAATGGCTGGCGGTCGACGACCGACACCTATGGCTATGACCTTGTGCAACTGAACCACTACGCGGTGCGGTCCGCTGAAAGCTTCCTTGTCAAACGCGACCGGGGGCGGGTGAACCATGTCGACCGGGATCAGGGGCTGGCCTACTGGTTTCGGATGAACAACAATTACGAGGAAGAGCTGTCGATCCAGTCCCGCATGCCGATGATGCGGGCCGAACTGGACCGGTTGCTGTCAGACCCCGAGATCCGGGTCGCGCATGACAGCGCGGTTGCTGCGCACAGGGCCAAGATCGACGAATTGCGGGCAACGGAAAATTACGCGAATTTCTATGCGGATTTGACGGGGGCGCGGCTCGAGAAGCTGTCGCGCCTGCACAATCATTTCGGATCAAACGTGTTCCTGTCCGGTCCAGAGGTGGTGCCGGACGAGATCGTGCAGAAAGATCCGGAGGAAGACTGGTTCTTCACCGTCGAACTGACGGGCGAAACCGCGCATTGATGCCTGACCGATTGCAGGCCGCCCGGGTTGGGGCGGCCTTGTCATCGTCCGCGACGGGCCTCGGTCAGAGACACCGTCGCGGGATGTGGTGTGGGACCGTCAGCGGTCCATGCCGTCTCAATTGAGCAGCGACCAGATCTGCGAGCGCTTTTCGCCTTCGCTGTCGCCGGAGTGAATGATCGAGACGAGCAGGTTCTGTTCGGCTTCGGTCAGACTGGAGACATCCGCGCCCGGGACGTACTGATCGACGGCCGAGGTGTCGACCATGGCGGAGGCCGAGAAGGCTGTGAGGGCGAGAGCGGTTGCTGCGATGAGGGTTTTCATGGGTTTGGTCCTTTCAGGTGTCAGTGTGATGCGCTGTCGTGGCGCGGTTGGGTTGGGGGTGGCTCAATTGAGCAGCGACCAGATCTGCGAGCGCTTTTCGCCTTCGCTGTCGCCGGAGTGGATGATTGTCAGAAGCAGGTTCTGTTCGGCTTCGGTCAGGCTGGAGACGTCTGCGCCCGGGACGTATTGATCGACGGCCGAAGTGTCGACCATGGCGGAGGCCGAGAACGCTGTGAGGGCGAGAGCTGCGGCTGCGATAATGGTTTTCATTGGGTTGGTCCTTTCTAGTGTCTGTGTGATGCGCCTTTGGCGCGGTTGGGTTGGGGGTGGCTCAGTTGAGCAGCGACCAGATTTGCGAGCGCTTTTCGCCTTCGCTGTCGCCGGAGTGGATGATGGTCAGAAGCAGGTTCTGTTCGGCTTCGGTCAGGCTGGAGACATCCGCGCCCGGGACGTACTGATCGACGGCTGAGGTGTCGATCATGGCGGAAGCCGAGAAGGCTGTGAGGGCGAGAGCGGTTGCTGCGATGATGGTTTTCATGGGGTTGGTCCTTTCAGGTGTCTGTGTGATGCGCCGTGGGGCGCGGTTGGGTCTGTGTCTCTCGTCGGGCTGTCTGTCCGACACCAATCAAGCTAGGCGGGGTGCGGCGGGGTTTGAATTCACAGGTCGTGCACAGCGGCTCTCGCAAAAGTGGACTTGACGCGAGGGGGGTGTGATCAGCCCTTGCGCAGGGATGCACAGCGATGGTGCGGGGCCAGCAAATGCAGGGGATTTCGGGCCGGGGCGGCTGGAAGGATTTGACACCGGCCTGTGACGGGGATCACGGGCAAGACCGTGCTCCCTGAGCTATCAAGAAAACGTGACGGCTGGAAAAAGCGCCATTGTTTCAAGGAGAACACCGGTCTGCGAGGGCCAGCGACCGGCGGCGTGAGCGATGTGTCAGACCCTGGTGCCGCGGGCCGAGTCGTCCGGGCCTGCCGGAGTGCGGTTTTGTGGGGGGT
>JAUIBL010000028.1 GCA_030428355.1 Alphaproteobacteria bacterium
GGCCGTGACGGCGCGGGGCTCTCTACCGGTTTCGGGAATGCGCCCGCACCTTTGGGACGCTTTGGCGCCATGACTTCGCGCCTTCCGAATATGTAAGTTACCTCAATCCTAAGCCCGCTTTGCAAACGGCGCAAGTTTCGTGATGACCTTGCACAGAGTTATGAACGCGCTTCATGCAAAGGCTGAGAATTTTGGCCCCCGGATGCCATCGCCTTTCGATCCGTCCGCCCCTATTGTCGGGGCGGGTCGCAGATTGTCGGGGCGGGTCGCAGATTGAAGCGGACAAGTCGAAAATCGCCCTCATGTCGGAAACGGCGTAAACTACTTAAGCGCAAGCACAGCAAAGGAATCACGACATGCCGGATGTCACAATTGTCTACTGGCGGGATATCCCGGCACAGGTGATCGTGGGCAAAGGCCGTCGTGGCGCAAAAGCCCAACTGCCCGAACGGTTCGAGCAGGCCATTGACCGGGCAGCGATGAAGATCGGCGCATCCGACACAGACAGCTATCTTGCAGAATGGCGCAAGGCAGATCCGTACGAAATCGACGGAGACCCTCAGGAGGTGTGCTCTGCCGAAGCGGCCCGCATCGATGCGGAATACGACAAGGAGCGCCTCAAGGCGCTGATTGATAACGAAGGCTGGGCGTAAGCCCCCATGACCCTGAGGGAGGCCATCATGGCATTGTTGAATTTCCGCAAGCGCGAGACCGTCGAGACCGGCGCCACCCCCGAGATGGAAGCGTTCCTCAAGGGCTATTCCATCGAGGTCATGCCGCGCACCGCCGAAAAGGTCGAGAATTTCCGCGACCTGCTGGCCCCGGGAACGCGCGTCTACATCGCCCATATCGAGGGCACCCCGATCGAGGACATGGTCGCCACCGCCAAGCGCGTCGCCTCCGAAGGCTTTCCGGTGATGCCGCACTTCCCCGCGCGCATCATCAAGGACGAAGCCACGCTGGCCGACTGGATCGCGCGCTACCAGGGCGAAGCCGGTGTCGATCAGGCGCTGCTGCTCGCCGGAGGTGTGAACCAGCCACAGGGCGATTTCCACAGCTCCATGCAGCTCATGGAAACCGGTCTGTTCGACAAGGCGGGATTCAAGCGCCTGCATGTCGCCGGTCACCCGGAAGGCAACAAGGATATCGACCCGAATGGCGGCATGAAGAACGTCGAAGACGCGCTGCGCTGGAAGCAGGCGTTCTCGGAACGCACCGATGCCAAGATGGCGCTGGCCACCCAGTTCGCCTTTGACGCCGACCCGATCATCAAATGGGTCGACGACCTGTCTGCCGCCGGGATCAAACTGCCCGTCCATATCGGCATTGCCGGTCCGGCCAAGCTGCAGACCCTGATCAAGTTCGCCATCGCCTGCGGTGTCGGCCCGTCGCTCAAGGTTCTGCAGAAGCGCGCGATGGATGTCTCCAAGCTGCTCCTGCCTTACGAGCCGACCGAGGTTCTGACCAAACTTGCCGCGCACAAGGCCAAGAATCCCGAGTTCAACATCGAACAGGTGCATTTCTTCCCGCTGGGTGGGATCAAGACCAACGCAACCTGGGCCATCGAAAACGGGGGTGCCGCAACCGCGCCCGTAGCGGCGAGCTGATCCGACCTGATGCCGGCCCTGCTTTTTGATCTCGACGGTACGATGCTGAACTCGGACCCCATTCACGAGGCCGTCTTCACCGAGTTGTGGACGGCGCGCGGTCTGCCGGTGCCTGAAGGCTTCTATATGGAGCAAGTGCATGGTCGCCTGAACGTCGACGTTTTTGCGGATTACCTGCCGGACGAGCCCGATCCGCAGGGGCTGAGCGAATGGAAAGAGGCGCAGTTTCGGGATCGTCTTCCGAAACCCTACCCGGCAACGCCGGGGCTCGAAAGCTTTCTGGACCACGCGCAGGCGCAAGGCTGGCAACTGGCTGTTGTGACCAACGCCATGCGTCTGAACGCCGAAGCGATGCTGGGCGCCATCGGGTTGCGCGACCGGTTCGAAGTGATCGTGATCGGCGAGGAATGCGCCCACGGCAAGCCGCATCCACTGCCCTACCTGACCGCGATGGAACTGCTGGGTGAGACACCCGAGACCTGCATCGCGTTCGAAGACAGCCCCTCGGGCATGCGCGCCGCTGCCGCCTCCGGGGCCTACAGCATCGGCGTCCGCTCGGCGCTGAGCGACGCCGAACTCCGCGCCGTTGGCGCAAAGATGACCATTGAGGATTTCACAGACCCCGCGCTGCCAGGCATTCTGGCCCGCATTGAAGGAGTAGCCGCATGACCCGCACGATTGTCGAGTCCAAGACCAAAACCGCCATCATCGGGTTCGACCAGCCGTTCTGCGTGATCGGTGAGCGGATCAATCCGACAGGCCGCAAGATCCTGAACGAGGAACTCGAACGCGGCGATTTCAGCCGGGTCGAGGCCGATGCGCTGGCGCAGGTTGCGGCGGGCGCCAACATTCTCGACATCAACTCCGGTGCTGTGTTCTCGAACAAGATGGCCGAAGACCCGCGCTATGCCGACAACAACTTTGTCGAACCGACCCTGATGAAGGAACTGGTGGAACGCGTCCAGGCCGTCACCGACTGCCCGCTCTGCATAGACTCCTCCGTGCCCGGCGCGCTGGAGAACGGCCTTGCCGCCGCCGAAGGACGCCCGCTCCTGAACTCGGTCACGGGTGAGGAAGAACGTCTGGAACTGGTGCTGCCTCTGGTCAAGAAATACAACGTGCCGGTTGTGGCGATCTCAAACGACGACACCGGGATCTCGGAAGACCCCGATGTGCGCTTTGCCGTGGCGAAAAAGATCGTTGAACGCGCTGCCGATTTCGGCATCCCGGCGCATGACATCGTGGTTGACCCGCTTGTGATGCCGATCGGCGCCATGGGCACCGCTGGCCTGCAGGTGTTCACCCTCGTCCGTCGTCTGCGCGAAGAACTGGGCGTGAACACCACCTGCGGCGCATCGAACATCAGCTTCGGCTTGCCGAACCGTCACGGCATCAACAACGCCTTCCTGCCGATGGCCATGGGTGCGGGCATGACCTCGGCGATCATGAATCCGGTCGCCCTGCCCGTGGGGGCCACAAAGATCGCCGAAAAGCGAGCCGAGGTGGCCGCCGCAGGGATCGTTCTGCCGGACGACATGGACGACGAGACCTTCTGCGTGCTTTTCGGTCTTGGTTCGACCAAGCCGCGTCCGGGTAAGGAGATGGAGGCCATCCGCGCCGCCAACTTCCTCACCAACAATGACGAGGGCGGTGGTGCCTGGATCGCGTTCAACCGTCAGCCGCCGAAAGCCGGTCAGGAAGGCCGGGGTCGTGAGGGCCGCGCCGGGGGTGGTCGCCGCCGCCGCGCCTGAGTGCGTCAGGTGAAACGGCCGCGCCCTGCGTTTGGGCGCGGCTTTTTTGTGTGGACTGGACCGTGATTTGAAACGGTGGTGAGGGGTGTTGGATTTGCACCTTGTCAGCGCTGCCGACTCGTGCACTGCTACATTGCCGCGTGGACATATTGTGATCAGGTTTAACGATTTGTTCAGTTCGCCGATTCAGAATCTTCGTACGGAGATTCTGAGCCCCGCCCATAAAATTCTGGGGCGCGGGCCGCGAGGCGGGCCAACGGACAGTTCAGCGTCTCACGTCACGCCGACAACGCAACTCCACGCCGTCCCGCCAGATCGGTGAAATACTGCCACGCCACCCGGCCCGACCGCGCACCGCGCGTCGCCTGCCATTCGATGGCTTCCGCACGCAACGTCGCGTCGTCAATGTCCACGCCATATGCGTCGCAATAACCCCGGATCATCGCAAGATAATCGTCCTGATTGCACGGATGGAAGCCCAACCACAGACCGAACCGGTCCGACAGCGACACCTTTTCCTCGACTGCCTCGGACGGGTTGATCGCTGACGACCGCTCGTTTTCAATCATGTCCCGCGGCATCAGGTGCCGCCGGTTCGACGTGGCGTAGAACACCACGTTGTCCGGCCGCCCCTCGACCCCACCATCCAGAACTGCCTTCAGGGATTTGTAATGCTGGTCGTCATGGCTGAAACTCAGATCGTCACAAAACAGCAGAAAACGGTGATCTGCCACCCGTAGGATGTTGAGCAAACGCGCCACGCTCGGCAAATCCTCGCGCTGCAATTCCACCAGCTTCACCGGCAGACCCTCGGCCAAGATGGCGGCGTGCACGGCCTTCACAAGACTCGACTTGCCCATGCCGCGCGCGCCCCACAAGAGCGCGTTGTTCGCAGGCAGTCCTTTCGCGAACTGCCGCGTGTTGGTCAGGAGCGTATCCCGGCTGCGGTCCACACCCACAAGCAGGTCCACCGGAACCCGGCTCACCTTGAGCACAGGTTGCAGGTGATCGGGGTCCACGTGCCAGACAAAGGCATCCGCCGCGTCGAAATCGGGCGCTGGCTGTGGCGCTGGGGCAAAACGCTCCAGCGCGGCGGCGATCCGCTCCATCGGGTCTGTCACTTCTTCGCACCCTCGTCGAATTCGCGCATCAGCGGGTCGTCATCCATGCCCTCGGCGGGATCATCCTCGAACCAAAGCCCCTGTGCCTTCAGCTCTTTCTCGCGCTTTTTCTCGACCCGGCGGACCAGAATGATCGACACCTCGTATAGCCCGTAGACCACGGTGAAGAGAATAAGCTGGGTCACCACGTCAGGCGGCGTCACCAGGGCGGCCAGAACAAGAATGCCGACCATCGCGTATTTGCGCACGGCCCCCAGACCGTCTGCCGACACAAGCCCGGCTTTTCCCATCAGCGTCAGCAGAACCGGCAACTGGAAGCAGAGACCAAAGGCCATGATGAACACAAGCGAGGTCTGAAGGCTTTCGTTCACCTTGCCGAAGAAGGTGATCTTCAACCCTTCGCTCGTCGCGGGCACCACTGCAGTGGGGTCCACATCCACCGACTCGGACAGAAGGTTCGCAAACAGCGACGGCGCGTCCGTGAAGCCCAGGAAAAACGCCATGGCCAGCGGCGTCACCACGAAATGCGCAAAAGCAGCCCCCGCAAGGAACATCACGGGCGAGGCGATGATGAACGGCAAAAACGCCGACTTTTCGGATTTGTAGAGCCCCGGCGCAATGAACCGCCACATCTGATGCGCGATCACCGGGAAGGCCAGAGCAAAGCCGAAGACAAGCCCGATGCGGAACAGCACGAACAGGTATTCCTGCGGGCTGGTATATTGCAGCGTCGGCGCCGGGTCCCCAAGCGCGCGCAGCGTCTCCTCGATCGGCACCAGAAGAAAGCGCAGAACGTGCTCGGCCAGGAAGTCGCCCTGCACCGGAATGAACAGAACACAGATACCGACGAACAGCGCCAGCACAGACCGGATCAGTCGGGTGCGCAGCTCGGCCAGATGTTCGATCAGCGGAGCGCTGCTGTCTTCAAGCTCGTCGTCGCTGGCGCTCATGTCAGGCGTCCTTCTCCGGCGCGGTGTCGGCTTTCAGCGCCGCTTCCATTTCCTCGGCCTTTTTCAGCGCCTCATCCGCTTCGCGTTTCTTGCGGTCTGCAGCGGCGCGCGCGGCACTCGCTTCGATCTTTCTCTTGGCAGCTTCGCGTTCGGCGGACAGTTTGCCGGTGTTGCTTTCAGGATCGATGCTGGTCATCGACTTCGCCGCATCCTTGACACCATCCATGGCGCTACCCAGCGGATTGGTCGCGGATTTGAAGGTCTTCTGCATGTCCCGCACGCCGGATTCGTCCGCTGCCTCGTTCATCGCGCGACTGAAATCCCTGGCCATGCCACGGGCCTTGCCCATGAAATTGCCCACCTTCCGGAACAGCACCGGCAGATCCTTGGGGCCGACGACGATCAACGCCACCACCCCGATCACCAACAGCTCGGCAAAGCCAAGATCGAACATAATCGTTTAGACCTTGTCCTTGTCTTTCGACTCTTCCGGCGTCACGTCCTTGGCGCTTTCGGCCTTCTGGTCCTCAAGCTCCTGCTTGCCTTCGTCCACGCCCTTCTTGAACGCGGTGATGCCCTTACCCACTTCGCCCATCAAGGACGAGATCTTGCCACGCCCGAACAGCACCAGCACCACAACGGCGATGAGCAGAAGGCCCGGCAGACCGATATTTCCGATACCCATGAAGTCTCTCCTAACCGGCAGGCCTGCGCCTGCGTTGCATTCCATTGCGGTTATGTAATGTCTCGCGCCCTGCTGCGAAAGCACGAAAACACGCCAATTCAGGCCGTTTTTGTCAAGAGCTTGTCAGTTGACAGGTTTTTGTCAGTATCCCTGCGGTGCAGCACGGAGAATCACATGAAACGCAGCGACCGGCTTTATGCCCTGATGCAACGCCTCAAGGATGGCCGCCTGCACACCGCCGAGGCAATGGCGCAGGATCTGGGGGTGTCGGTGCGCACGATCTATCGCGACATGGACACGCTCGCGGCCTCGGGTGTGCCGGTCGAGGGTGCACGGGGCTCGGGATACACCGCTCAGGCCATGATCACCCTGCCGCCGCTCAACCTGACCCAGACCGAGCTTGAAGCCCTGCATGTCGGATTGGCCGCTGTTGGTGCCTCTGATCTCGAGACCCTCGCCGAAGCGGCAAAGCTGCTGTCCGACAAGATCGACGGGGTTCTGCCCGAGGACGTGGGCACTCCTGCGGGGAAGTTCGGATTTGCCACCTACCCCTTTGCCGAAGCCGCACAGGGGTTCCGACACATGCCCGCCTTCCGCAAAGCGATCCGCGCGCGCCAGAAGCTGCGCCTGCAGCTTGACGGCGAGACCGAGTCTCATACAGTCAGGCCTTTGCACCTTGATTACTGGGGCCGGGTCTGGACCTGCGTTGTCTGGGACGAAACCGGCGGGCAGTTTGCCACCTTCCGCATGGACCGCGTGACCGATCTTACCCCGTTGCCGGGCTTGTTCGTGGACGAGGCCGGAAAAACCCTGAAGGATTTTCACGCCTTGCAGTCCTGAGCCGGGAGTGATGCACTTGACCAAAACCCGCATCGACGCGGTTCAGGGAGGGTCTTATGGGTGTTCGGTTCTTTTCCGACAGAAACCGGCCAGTGCATCTGGGGCCGTTCCCTTTGGAACATGCCGCCCGCGGGCCGATGCCCGACCCTGCCACGATACCGCGCCATCCCGGCCTCGGCTTTCACCGCCCCGATAGCCCGGCGTCCATTGTCAACGCGATGGGCGAATATCAGGCGATGATGGACGCGATCCGCGACGGGCTTGTGAACCGGGCCAAATCCGTCATTCCGGATGATTTAAAAGAGCGCGCCAACCATCTGAAAGCGTTTGGGTATTTCTCGGACACCACAATGGTGGGCATGGGCCCTCTGCTGCCCGAGGCGCATCTTCCCGACCCAAGGCTCAATCCCGATATTGATCGTCTCGCCAATGATCTGAAGACCAAACAGACCAAGACACTGGCCTCGGGCATTGACATGATCATGGCGGACCTCAAGGAGTCGATGGAGGCCCCGCCCAGCACCATCGACGGTCATCACACCGCTTTGGTGTTTCTCTACGAAATCCCCCGAGACCCGAAACCCGGCGAAACCGGAACCGCATGGATCACAGATGCACAGGCGCACCGGGCCTGCCTGCGCGCGACAGAGACCGCCGTGGTAATCGCCAACTACATCCGGTTGCTGGGCTGGGACGCCAAGGCGCATAGCGCGACCAGCACGGATGTGGACCTCAACATCTGTACGGTTGCGGCGGGTCTGGCGTACGTTTCATCCGGACGGTTGGTCAATCCGTGGCTTGGCGACCGGTTCGGCGTGGCCGTCGTGACAACCACGCTCGACCTTGCCCATGACGCGCCTTTGTCCCCTGCGCAGCCAAAATCCCTGACCCACGGCCTCGCTTGGAAACTCGGCACCACCTCGGCCCGCTCCGGGCTCAACACAAACCCGTTCGACCACCGCCGCTATGTTGATGGTCCGCACCCCTTTGAAACGCTCAAACGGGTGGACACACCCACCACCTATATCGACGAAGCCAACGTGCCCCGCGTGCCCAAACGCGCGGATCTCTTTGCCCGCGCGCAGTTCGGGGACATGGGCAAAAAACTGCAGGACGGCGCAAAGGGGGGCTATTACGTGCGCAAGGCGGCCCCGTCGGCGGCGCAGAGGCGGATGCTGGGGGCCTTTGTATTATTGCAAGACGGACCGCCCGAAAACGGCCCGCGCCCTGCAAATTTGCAAAGCAACGCTGACGCGATCGAGGCGACCGCCTATTGGTTGGGATGTGATGCGGTCGGGATCAGCCGCTGTCCGGACTGGGCGTGGTACAGCCACGATGCGCGGGGCGACCCCATCGATCCGCCGCATGATCAGGCGATCAGCATCATCATCGACCAAGGCTACGAGACGATGGAGGGCGCATCCGGCGACGACTGGATCAGTGTGGCGCAATCCATGCGCGCCTATCTGCGGTTCTCGCTGTTGGGTGGGGTGCTGGCCAAACAGATCCGCAATCTGGGGTATTCCGCCAAGGCGCACACCGTCATGGACGGCGAAGTGCTGCAACCGCCGCTTCTGCTGCTGTCCGGGCTGGGCGAGGTCAGCCGGATCGGTGAGGTCATTCTCAACCCGTTCCTTGGCCCGCGCCTAAAGTCCGGGGTTGTGACCACCGACATGCCGCTGGCGCATGACAAACCCATCGATTTCGGCCTGCAGACCTTCTGCGAAAGCTGCAACAAATGCGCGCGCGAATGCCCCTCGGGGGCGATCACCGCCGGGCCGAAGCTGATGTTCAACGGATACGAGATCTGGAAATCCGACAGCCAGAAATGCGCCACCTACCGCATCACCACCGAAGGTGGCGCGATGTGCGGGCGCTGCATGAAGACCTGCCCATGGAACCTCGAAGGGCTGTTCGCCGAAAAGCCGTTCCGCTGGGCGGCGATGAACCTGCCCAAAGCAGCACCCTTGCTGGCGAAGCTGGACGATGCCGCCGGGCGTGGTGGGTTGAACCCGGTGAAAAAATGGTGGTGGGACCTCGAGGTGCAGGAAAACGGCAGCTACGCGCCCACCACCCACCCGGTGAATGCGCGCGACCTGCAAAAGGACCTCGATCTGAAATACGAGGATCAGACACTGGCCGTCTACCCGGCCCCGCTTGCACCCCATCCCTACCCCTATCCGGATCCGATGGACCGCGAAGCCGGGATCGAGGCCTATACCAAAATGGTCAGCGCCGCCGAACACAAGGCGCGGTTGGCCAAGGGCGACACTTCACATCTGCACCGCCCGAAGGATGCCACCGAAAGTCCCGTGGTTCCGGTGGTGGTGAGCAAGGTCGAAAAGATGTCGCCGTCGGTGACCAAATACGAATTCCGCCATGTCGACGGGCATGACCTGCCGGAATGGAGCGCGGGTGCGCATCTTGATCTGGTGGTGGCACCGGAGTTCCTGCGGCAATACTCAATGTCCGGCGATCCGGCGGACAGGTCCGTCTACCAGATCGGTGTGCTGCGCGAGGATCAGGGGCGCGGTGGCTCGGCCCTGTTGCACCGGATCTTTGCCGAAGGGCGGCGGGTCTTCGTATCGAAACCCATCAATCATTTCCCGTTGGTCGAGGACGCAACATTCACATGGCTCATGGGCGGCGGGATCGGGGTCACCCCGATGATCGCGATGGCGCACCGCCTGCATGCGCTGGGGCGGCCCTTTGCGCTGCATTATTCGCTGAAAACGCGCGCCGAAGCGGGGTATCTGGACGATCTGGCCCGCGTGCCCTGGGCCGACACGGTGTACATCCATGTCAGCGACGAAGGAACACGCGCCGATCTGGACACGCTGATTCCCGACTATGCGGAGGGTCAGCATATCTACACCTGCGGGCCTGATCTTTACATGAACGCCGTCATGCAAACCGCTGAGCGCAAAGGCTTTCCGGACGAGGCGAGACATCTGGAATACTTCGCTGTACCGGAACTGCCGGAGTATGAAAACCACCCGTTCACGCTCAAACTCAGCGACGGGCGCAGCTTTCATGTGCCGGCGGATCAGACGGCGACGGATGTGCTCAACGCCAATGGCGTGGCGGTGGACGTGAAATGCTCGGACGGGATTTGCGGGGTGTGCAAGGCGCGGGTTCTGTTGGGCGTGGTCGAGCATCGGGATTTCGTGCTGTCAAAGGCGCAACGGCAGGACACGATCATCCTCTGCCAGTCGCGCGCGGCCGAGCCGGATGGGGAAATCACGATCGAATTGTAAGCGTTTGAAATCCTGAAAAGGATTTCGCCAAACTCTTCGATGAGTTTGGCTGCGCCCGCCGCGAACGGGGGCGCAGCCGGGTGCGATTAACTGTCGGCTTCGGGCATCAAGCCTTCGGTCTGTGCCACCGCCAGTTCGTCGGCATTGATGAGACCATCCCCATCGGCATCCACTGCGATGAACGTGTCCGTCGTGACTTCGGGCAGGATGGCCTGCACCTCTTCATAGGACAGCATCCCGTCCTGATTGGTGTCAGCGGCCATGTAATCGGCGGCCAGTGCCGCCATCGGCAGCGTGATGAGGCTTGCGGCGATCAGTCGAGTGCGTGTCATGTTGGTCTCCCATGTGGTCCTTGGTGATGAAGCGCCGCGTCCTGCGGCCTTCACGGGGTATGAGGGACAAACGCGCCCCCGCATCCCGGCCCCGTCACGCCGTGGCGCAGACCTGCCCAAACCCGCCCTTCCGGTGCGCAAACCGCCGCGCAAATTGGGCTGCGTTCCGCCATCGGCGGAAACCCCCGGGATGGCCGGGGATTTCCCCGCCGCCATACTGCGCGCCATGGATATGCATGATCTTTCCCGCCTGCGCGCCCGCGCCCGTCGCCTGACGCGCAGCCCGCAGGATGCCGAAGACCTCTGCCACGAGGTCTGTCTGGCGTTTCTGGAACGCAAGGCTCTGGGCGCACGCATCGCGCGCCCCCTGCCCTACATGATGACCGCGCTGCGCCATGCCGCCGTGGCGCGGTCGCGGCGGCTGGCGCGTGAAGCGCCGCTGGAAGACGGCGCTGAACCCCAGGTCGGGGACGCGGCGCTGGCCTGTCTCTGCTCCGAGGTGTTGGCGCATCTGGATCACCTGCCCGCCCCGGACCGCGCCTTGTTGCGGCGCGTGGCGTTCGAGGGGGTCACGCCCTCTGAACTGGCCGAGGAGATGGAGGTGCCCGTGGGGACAATCATGTCCCGGCTCGCCCGCGCCCGTGCGCGCCTGCGGGAGGTCGCGGGGATTGCGTCGGTGTTTTGATCTTTCGCCCGACGGCACGTCGGGCAGCCCCCGACCGCCCCCACGGGCGGGGGCTACACCCCCACCCGCAGTCGGGGTCAGCCCTTTGCGCTCAATAACAAAAAAAGGGGGCCGCAGAGGCCCCCTTTGAAGTTTCGCTCGTCAAGCTCTCAAGTTGTACACCGCTCGGAATAATCTTGCCTGCGGCCCGACGCGCGTCAGAGGCGGGCGCACCCGCCTCGTGACTGGTTAGGGCTTAGCTGCACCCGCTCGTGGCACCACAGGTGTTGCACTTCATGCAGGTGCCGTTGCGCACCAGCGTGTAGTTGCCGCAATCGCCGCAGGCTTCGCCTTCGTAGCCCTGCATCTTGGCTCGCGTGACTGCCGTCATGGCGGGCACCGAAGCGCTGGACTTGGCCGTGGCCACGGCTGTCGCCACACCACCGGTTTCCGGCACCAGCGTATTGAGCGCCGTCACCGCATCCACTCCGCCGCCAAAGGCCACGGCCCCGGTCTGGCCGCCCTGCAGCACGATCAGTTCCTGCGGCAGGCGCTTGCGCAAGTAGCCGGTGGAGCTGATCTGCTTGAGCACTTCGAGCGACCGGGAAGCTGCGGTTTCCGACAGTTCCTTGACGTTGGACACGCCCTCTTCCTCGCCCCGGCCCAGATCGTCGAAGGTGGCGCCTTCGGGTTTCACATGGGCCAGATCGGTGCGGTCGAGATAGCTGACAGCGAGTTCGCGGAAGATGTAGTCGAGGATCGAGGTCGCGTTCTTGATGCTGTCATTGCCCTGCACCATGCCCGCCGGTTCGAACTTGGTGAAGGTGAAGGCATCGACGAACTCTTCCAGCGGCACGCCATACTGAAGACCAACCGACACCGCGATGGCGAAGTTGTTCATCATGGCGCGGAAGCCTGCGCCTTCCTTGTGCATGTCGATGAAGATCTCGCCCAGGGAGCCGTCCTCGTATTCGCCGGTGCGCAGGTAGACCTTGTGCCCGCCGACGATCGCCTTCTGGGTGTAGCCCTTGCGGCGCTCCGGCATCTTGGTGCGCTGGGACTTGATGATCTCCTTGATGACCACCTTCTCGACGATCTTCTCGGCCAGCACCTGTGCCTTTTCCTGCGGCGAGCCGGATTCGAGCACCTCTGCCGCCTCATCGTCATCTTCGACAAGCGCCGCCGCCAGAGGCTGGGACAGTTTGGAGCCATCGCGATAGAGCGCGTTGGCCTTGGTGCCCAGCGACCAGCTCAGCTCGTAGGCTTTCTGGCAGTCCTCGATGGTGGCGTCATTCGGCATGTTGATCGTCTTGGAGATCGCACCCGAAATGAAGCTTTGTGCCGCTGCCATCATCGTAATGTGGCTTTCCACCGACAGGAAGCGTTTGCCCTTCTTGCCGCAGGGGTTGGCGCAGTCGAAGACCGGGTAATGTTCCACCTTCAGGTGCGGCGCACCTTCCAGCGTCATCGTTCCGCAGACATGGTCGTTGGCTGCGTCGATTTCGGACTTGGTGTAGCCGAGGTGACGCAGCAGGTCGAAGGTCGGATCATTCAGCTTGTCCGCCGGGATGCCCAGCACTTCGCGGCAGAACTCTTCGCCCAGCGTCCACTGGTTGAACACGAAGCGGATGTCGAAAGCCGAGGCCAGCGCCTTGTCCACTTTCGCAAGCTGTGCCGGGCCGAAGCCGTGGCCTGCCAGCGAGGTGTGGTTGATGCCCGGCGCGTTGCCGATTGTGCCGTGGCCAACAGCATAGGACACGATCTCTTCGATCTGCGCCGAGCCGTAGCCCAGCTTTTCCAAGGCCGCCGGAACCGACTGGTTGATGATCTTGAAATAGCCGCCACCGGCGAGTTTCTTGAACTTCACCAGCGCGAAGTCCGGCTCGATGCCTGTGGTGTCACAATCCATGACCAGACCGATGGTGCCGGTGGGCGCGATCACGGTCGCCTGCGCGTTGCGGTAGCCGTGCTTTTCACCAAGGCGCAGCGCCTCGTCCCAGCTTGCCATCGCCAGATCGACCAGAGTGCTGTCCGGGCAGTTGGCGTGATCGAGCGGGACCGGCTTGACCGACAGGCTTTCATACCCATCCGTTGAGCCATAAGCGGCGTTGCGGTGGTTGCGGATCACGCGGAGCATGTGATCGGCGTTCTTCTTGTAGCCCGGGAAGGCTCCAAGCTCTCCGGCGATTTCCGCCGATGTCGCATAGGACACGCCGGTCATGATGGCGGTCAGCGCACCACAGAGCGCACGGCCTTCGTCGCTGTCATAGCTGTAGCCGAGGTTCATCAGCAGGCCGCCGATATTGGCATACCCCAGACCCAGCGTGCGGAAGTCATAGGAGCGCTGCGCGATTTCCTTTGACGGGAACTGCGCCATCATCACCGAGATTTCCAGCGTCAGCGTCCAGAGACGGACAGCGTGCATGTAATCCTCGGACTGGAACTCGCCGTCCTTGAGGAAGGTCAGCAGGTTCATCGACGCGAGGTTACAGGCGGTGTCGTCAAGGAACATGTATTCCGAACACGGGTTGGAGCCGCGAATCTCGCCATCAGCCGGGCAGGTGTGCCATTCGTTGACGGTGTCGTGGAACTGGATACCCGGATCGGCGCAGGCCCAGGCCGCGTGGCCCACGTCTTCCCAGAGCTTGCGGGCTTTGATCGTCTTGGCCACCGACCCATCGACACGGCGGATCAGCTCCCAATCGGCGTCATCCCGGACGGCCTGCAGGAACGCGTTGGTGACGCGGATGGAATTGTTCGAGTTCTGGCCCGACACGGATGCGTAGGCCTCGGAGTCCCAATCGGTGTCGTAGGTCGGGAATTCGATCGACGCATAGCCCTGCCGCGCGTAATCCAGCACGCGCTTGATGTAGGTCTCGGGGATCATGACGCCTTTGGCCGCGCGAATTGCGTCCTTCAAGGCATTGTTTTTCTTGGGATCATAGGCGTCTTCTTCAAGACCATCCCAAGCACCGATCGCCTTGAAGATCGCGTTGAGCATCTTCTCGTGCATCTTGGAGCCTGCGACGATGCTGGCGACCTTCTGCTCTTCCTTGACCTTCCAGTTGATGAATTCCTCGATGTCCGGATGGTCGGCATCGCAAATCACCATCTTGGCCGCGCGACGTGTGGTGCCGCCAGACTTGATGGCACCCGCCGCACGGTCACCGATCTTGAGGAAACCCATTAGGCCCGAGGACTTGCCACCGCCCGACAGCGGCTCATTCGCCGCGCGGAGCGAAGAGAAGTTGGTGCCGGTGCCAGAGCCGTACTTGAACAGACGCGCTTCGCGGACCCAGAGGTCCATGATGCCACCGTCGCCGACCAGATCATCCGCCACGGACTGGATGAAGCACGCATGGGGCTGCGGGTGCTCGTAAGCCGACGAGGATTTGGTCAGTTCGCCGGTTTTGTAGTCCACATAGTAGTGACCCTGGCTCGGGCCGTCGATTCCATAGGCCCAGTGCAGACCGGTGTTGAACCACTGGGGGCTGTTCGGCGCGGCCTTCTGCGTGGCCAGCATGAAGCGCATTTCGTCGTAATAGGCCTGCGCGTCTTCTTCGGTTGTGAAGTAGCCGCCTTTCCAGCCCCAATAGGCCCAGGCTCCCGCCAGACGGTCGAACACCTGCTTGGAGGACGTCTCACCCGTGCGCGGCGTGTCGTCGGCCTCTGGCACGGAGCGCCACAGGAAGCTAGGCACGTCCTTTTCCTTGATCTTTTTCAGGGCAACCGGGACACCCGCCTTGCGGAAGTATTTCTGCGCGATGACATCGCTGGCGACCTGGCTCCAACTGTTCGGCACTTCGACATTGTCGAGCTTGAACACCACGGAGCCGTCCGGATTCCGGATTTCAGAGGTGGTCGAAACGAATTCGATCCCCGCGTATGCGTCCTGCCCAGCTTTGGTAAATTTTCTTTCGATTTTCATCGCACCGGTCTCTTTTCTATGTGTACCCCATGGCCCTTGTGGAGCCGCGATCGGCACGAGAGTTCCGGGCCCGCACATTGCTGTGTGCAGGCAAAGCGCCTCAAAGCTATAAACCGGTGTTCCCGTCCCTGTTGTCGGCGCGGACACTATATGTTGTGGTTTAGCGCAACGACCCGCACAAATTGACGGAAACATCACAGAGTCGTCAATACGTATTTTGCAGATTTGGACATAGATTTTGGGTTGACCGGCACCACTAACACAATGGGTGGTGATTCATCTGTGGAAGAGCGCGGGAAAGGTCTGTGGATAAGTGCAGGGATAAAAAATCCTGCCCGCACAGAAAGTTATCCACAGGCGTTCGGACCCCGCTTTAACCCTCCGGCGCGCCTTGTGATGCCGGCCGCGGCACGGACGCGAATCTCGGGACCAGAGCGGCTTGTGGCCAACAGGACACGCACAACCCTTACGCGCATGGCCTGCCGCAATAGATGGATGCAATCTGTCTGAATGAAGATTTGGTCGGGACGGCAAGATTCGAACTTGCGACCTACGGTACCCAAAACCGTCGCGCTACCAGGCTGCGCTACGCCCCGACTGCGGGTCATTTATCGACCGACGCCCGATTTGGAAAGCGGTTTTTTCCGCACGTTTCTAAGAGGCGCAGGCCCAGGCAGCGGTCTCGGACGAAATCGCCGGATGCCGCATCTCGGTGCCCGCGTCGATGCCAAGCCGGTCCGCCATACCGCCATTGATTTCAAGAACGAACTGGATGCCCGATCCACCTGGTATGCCGGTCAGATCGCCCGGAATCGCGTTTTCATGCACCCGCTGCACCACGCCGTCCTCATCCGCGAAGATCATGTCCAGCGGGATCAAGGTGTTCTTCATCCAGAACGACACGGTCTGCGCATATTCGTAAACGAACAGCATGCCGTGCATCGTCGGCATGTCTTCGACGAACATCAGACCACGGCTGCGCAGATCGGGGGTGTCGGCAACATCCACGGAAAAGCGGGCTGACCCCCACTCTCCACGCAATTCGACGACATCCTCGCGGCATGGGCCATCCGCTGCACCGGCTTGTCCGGCCAGTGCTAGACAGACGCTTAGGACAAACCACTTTCCCATGGGAGAACCTCGACCGCCATGCGCCCGCGGTTGCTTTCGATCGAGCGCAACGCGAGGGCTTCTCCCGGAAACAAATCCGAAAGACCCGAGCGGCGCAAGACCTCCACATGGATGAAGATGTCCTCGGGTTGGCCAAAGACATTGGCAAACCCGAACCCCTTGGCTTTGTCGAACCATTTGACCCGTGCCGGTTGCAGCTTGGCGGCTGCGATTTCATCCGCGCTCACGCCGCTGAAATCTTCCAGCGGTGCGATCCCCGGTTGAACCGGCGGGGTGATGTTCAGGACCTCTACAGCTTGAAGCCCGCGAGCGGTGGTTTGCACCACAACCTCGATTCGGGCGCCATCTGCAACCGATCCCTGGCCGTAGTTTCGAAGCACGTTTGCATGCAGAAGGATATCCGGGCCTCCCTCGTCGGAGACGAGAAAGCCGAAACCCTTGGCAGGATCAAACCACTTCACGTGACCGGCAATACGCGAGTCAGGCTGTTGTGACTGTTCCACTAGTGTATCCAACTTCAAATTCCCACATCCACTTTGCGGTGCCCCAACCAACGACGCAAGTATAAGAAAAAAATAATGTATTTCACCCCTGCATTTCACGTGACGTGAATGTCAAGGATTTAACCTGCTGATTTCCCATGAATCTTTTTCCACAGGTCGAACCCATCGGAACCGATCATGCAGCCGGAATGCCCCATCGGCCCAGAATTCGATCTCTGTAGGTGTGATCCGGAAGCCTCCCCAGAAGGGCGGACGGGGTGGGTTCGGACCGAGTCTCGCGGTCACTTTGGCGACTTCCGCCATGAGGTCCGTGCGTGATCCAAGCGGCTGTGACTGCTTTGACGCCCAGGCCCCAAGGCGGCTTTTGAGCGACCGGGACGCATAATAGGCATCCGCCTTTTCACCGTCTTCGCGTGTCACGGTGCCCCGCACCCTGATCTGGCGATGCAGGGATTTCCAGTGCAGTACAAAGGCGGCTTTGCCCGCCGCGGCGATCTCCTGCCCCTTGCGACTGTCGTAATTCGTGTAGAACACGAACGCATCGGCTTCGATCTCCTTGAGCAGCACCATCCGGACATTCGGCATGCCGTCAGCATCCACGGTCGACAGCGCTATGGCATTCGGATCATTGATCTCGGATGCCTCGGCCTCTGACAACCAGCGGCGCGCGATCTCGAACGGATCATCGCCCGCGAAAATTCCCGTACGATCACTCATCGTCTTCTCCCACACACAAATCGCGCCCTAGCGTAGAATGCGGGTAAATGTCCACAACCTTTTCGTGTCAGGCGCAGGCTCACCGGGTGCCGTCCGATTCACAGCCTTGCCGGGCCAGCGTCCATCGCCTAAACGAAGGACACACTATCAACGGAAGGCAGGGCACCATGAAAAGCGAAATTATGGCCGGAAAGCGCGGCCTTATCATGGGCCTGGCCAATGACAAATCCATCGCATGGGGGATCGCCCGCTGCCTTGCCGACGCCGGAGCCCAGCTTGCTTTCTCGTATCAGGGTGAGGCGCTCAAGAAACGGGTCGACCCGCTGGCGGCACAACTGGGATCGGACATCGTGCTGCCCTGCGACGTCAGCGACAGCGCGTCGATTGATTCTCTTTTCCACAGCCTGCAAGAGCGTTGGGACAGCCTTGACTTCGTGGTGCATGCCATCGGCTTTTCCGACAAGAACGAACTGCGTGGCCGCTACGTGGACACCAGCCGCGACAATTTCATGATGACCATGGACATCTCGGTCTATTCCTTCACCGCCGTGATGCAGCGCGCGGAAAAGATGATGAAGAACGGCGGCGCGGCCCTGACCATGACCTACTACGGCGCCGAACGGATCATGCCGCATTACAACGTGATGGGCGTGGCCAAAGCGGCGCTGGAATCCTCGGTCCGCTACCTGGCCGAAGACCTTGGCAAAGACGGCATCCGCGTCAACGCCATCAGCGCCGGCCCGATCAAGACGCTGGCCGCCTCCGGCATCGGCGATTTCCGCTACATCATGAAGTGGAACGAATACAACTCCCCGCTCCGCCGCAACGTGACCATCGACGACGTGGGCAAGTCCGCGCTTTACCTGCTGTCCGATCTCGGCTCCGGCGTCACGGGCGAGACGCATCATGTCGATGCCGGCTACCACGTGGTTGGCATGAAGGCGGTCGACGCACCGGACATGAGCAAAGAATAAGCCATGACCACAGCGCAGCTCATCGCGTTCAACCTCACGCTGCTGGCGGCGATGGTGGCGCCCGGCCCGGCGCTGCTCTATGCGCTGCGCCAATCCGTGGCGGGGGGCTTCGCAACCGGAGTTGCGACCGGTGTCGGGCTTGGTTTGGTCGCCGCCCTCTGGACAGGTGCAGCGCTTCTGGGCCTCAATGCGGTCTTCGCGCTTGTGCCCTGGGCCTATCTTGCGCTGAAGACCGCAGGCGCGGCCTACCTGATCTGGGTCGCGATCCAGCTCTGGCGTCACGCGCACACCCCCGTGGCCGACAGCGCGCGTCCCGGCGCGCGGGCGTTCCTGGGGGGCGTGCTGGTCAATCTGGCCAACCCCAAATCCGTGCTTTTTGCAGGGGCCGTTCTGGTGGTGATCTTCCCCCCGGACATGACGCTTGCCCAGAAGGGCCTGATCTTTCTCAACCATTTCATCGTCGAAGTGATCGTCTACAGCCTCTTTGCCGCCTGCCTTGCCAGCGGCCCGGCCCGCGCCGGATACCTGCGGCTCAAACCGATCATCGACCGCACCGCCGCCGTGATCCTTGGCGCGCTTGGCCTGCGCCTGCTCTTCGGCCGCTGACCCTGTGAAGGAGCCAACCATGACCGACCGCCTGCCCCACGAAAAAGGCTTCCACGTCAGCTGGGACCAACTGCACCGCGACGCCCGCGCCCTTGCCTGGCGGCTTCAGGGCGAAGGCCCAGACGAAGGCGGCTGGCGCGCCGTTGTCGCCATCACCCGCGGCGGCATGGCCCCGGCGATGATCGTCGCCCGCGAACTCGACATCCGCATGGTCGATACGATCAGCGTCAAAAGCTACAACCACCAGACCCAATCCGAACCCAAGGTGATCAAATCGCCCGATATGGACGTGGTCGGCGACGGCACCGGCGTGCTGGTGGTGGACGATCTGGTGGACACCGGGCGCACGCTCGAAGTGGTGCGTAAACACATGCCGAACGCCCATATCGCCACCGTCTACGCCAAGCCGATGGGCCGCCCGCAGGTGAACACCTACATCACCGAAGTCAGCCAGGACACATGGATCTTCTTCCCGTGGGACATGGCACTGCAATATGTCGAACCCTATCGCGGCAAGGACTGACCCGGCTTCTCTGGTTCCCAAATACTTCGGGGGAGTCCGCCACAGGCGGACGGGGGCAGCGCCCCCAAACCCGAACAAACAGCGCGCTGAAGGCGCACAATGTGGAAAGACAGGCATGACCTCACGCACCCAGACCACATTCGCCCCTCCGGTCATGGAAGCCCGGCGCTGGCTGGCTGGCGTGACCTTCCCGGACAACCAGCCCCTGATCAACGTGAGCCAGGCCGCTCCGGTTGAACCACCTCCCGCGCCCCTGCGTGCCGCCATGGCCGAGGCGCTGGATCTGCCCGAAACGCATCTCTACGGCCCGGTGCTGGGCCTGCCTGCCTTGCGATCCGAACTCGCCGCGCAATGGTCGGCGCATTACCACGGCACCGCCACACCGGATCAGGTCGCCATCACCTCGGGCTGCAATCAGGCCTTTGCCGCGATCATCACGGCGATCTGCACTGAAGGGGATGAGGTTCTCCTGCCAACCCCATGGTATTTCAATCATAAAATGTGGCTCGACATGTCGGGTGTGACCGCTGTGGCATTGCCCACCGGCGCCGATCTGATCCCTGACGCCGAGACCGCCCGCGCGTTGATCACGCCGCGCACCCGCGCAATTTCGCTGGTCACACCGAACAATCCCGGCGGCGTCGAATACCCGGCCGAGACGCTCTCCGCGTTCTTCGCGCTGGCCCGGGAAACCGGCATCAAGCTGATCGTCGACGAGACCTATCGCGACTTCGACAGCCGCCCCAATCCGCCACACAGCCTGCTGTCGGACTCCAACTGGGACGACACGCTGATCCAGCTTTATTCCTTTTCCAAGGCTTACCGCCTGACCGGCCACCGCGTCGGCGCGATCATCGCCACCCCTGCACTTCTGGCCGAGGTCGAGAAATTCCTCGACACGGTCGCCATCTGCCCGTCGCAGCTTGGCCAGCGCGCCGCCCTCTGGGGCCTGCAGAACCTGCGTGATTGGCTCGCAGGCGAACGCGACGAAATCCTCGACCGCCGCGCGGCGATCCATGACCACATGCCGCTGATCGCCGCCAAGGGCTGGCGGCTCATGGGGTGTGGTGCCTATTTCGCCTATCTCGAACATCCCTTCGCCGAAAGCAGCGCCACGCTGGCCCCGAAACTGGTTCGGGAAATCGGCGTGCTCGCCCTGCCCGGCACCATGTTCACCCCGGACAGCGACGCCAGCGGACAACGCCAGTTCCGCGTGGCGTTCGCCAATGTCGACCGGGCCGGGATCGAGGCGCTTTTCACCCGTCTGGCCAGCCTCGACTGGCCCCTTGCGACCCCAGTCTCTGCCGCGTAGACACGTCGCACGAACTCACACCTAAGCAAGGGGCACACCTGCATGGCCATGGGCAAAGGCAAGCTGTCGAAGACGTTCATCTGGATTCTGATGGGGCTTCTCATCGTCGGCCTTGCGGGGTTCGGCGCCACCAGCCTGTCGGGCACCGCACGCAGCGTCGCCACGGTCGGCGACAAGGAAGTGTCGACGGACGCCTATCTGCGAACCCTGCGCACCGAGATCAACGCCTTCGCCGCCCAGGCCGGTCGCGCCGTGCCGATGTCCGAAGCGCAGTTGCTGGGTCTCGACCGTCAGGTGCTGGCGCAACTGGTCACCGCCCGCGGTCTTGACCACGAAACTGCTCGGATCGGCCTGTCGGTGGGCGATGCGGTGGTCGCGGATCAGCTTCTGCAGGTGCCCTCGTTCCAGGGGGCCGATGGCAGCTTCAACCGCGAAGCCTACAGCTTTGCCCTGCGCAATCAGGGCCTGTCGGAAGCCGAGTTCGAAGAACAGTTGCGCGACGACACCTCCCGCACCATCCTGCAAAGCGCGCTGATCGCAGGAAATGCCCTGCCCGATACCTATGTCGACACGCTGCTGGCATATACCGGCGAAACCCGCGATTTCACCTGGGCGCGCCTGACCGGATCGAACCTGCAAACCGGCCTGCCCGAGCCGTCCGAAGCCGACCTGCAAGCCTATTACGACGACAATATCGACCGCTACACCCTGCCCGAACTGCGCGACATCACCTATGCGTGGATCACGCCGGAAATGATCGTCGACACGGTCGAGGTGGACGAGGACACGCTCCGCGCTTCGTATGACGAACGGTTCGACGAATTCAACCTGCCCGAACGGCGTCTGATCGAACGGCTCGTCTTCAGCACCGAGGACGCCGCCACAGAGGCTCTGAACCGACTGGGCGACAGCTTCACCTTCGAGGATCTGGTGGCCGAGCGCGGGCTCACTCTGGCGGATGTGGATATGGGCGATCTCACGCGCGACGCGCTGGGGGACGCCGCCGATGGCGTATTTAGCGCCGGGACCGGCGACGTGGTCGGCCCGCTCCCGTCCAATCTGGGGCCTGCGCTCTTCCGCATCAATGCCGTGCTTGACGCCCAGACCACCACCTTCGAAGAGGCCCGCCCCGATCTGCGCGGCGAACTCGCCCTCGACCGGGCGCGCCGCGTGATCGAAACGCTGGCTCAGACCATCGATGACGAACTGGCTGCCGGGGCGACACTGGAAGACATCGCAGCCACCACCGAGGCCGAACTGGGCCAGATCGACTGGTACCCCGGCGCGGATGGCGAGATCGCGGCCTATGACGCGTTCCGCGAAGCCGCCGGTCAACTGGGCGAAGACGACTTCCCCGAGGTGATCCAGCTTGGCGATGGCGGTGTCTTTGCGATGCGTCTCAACCGCATCCAGCCCCCAGCCCCGCAGCCCATCGAAGACGTGATCGACCAGGTGCGCCAGGGCTGGGACACCCGCGAACAGACGGCACAGCTCATGGCGCAAGCCGAAGGCCTGGCGGCCGCGCTGGCCGAAGGCAGCAGCTTCGAAGATCTGAGCCTTGTGCCGCAAAGCGAAACCGGTCTGGGCCGCAACGCCCAGATCGCCGATCTGCCGGTTGGCCTCTTGACCGCGGTGTTCGAAATGGGCGTCGGCGACACTCGCGCCGTGGCCGGGATTGGCGAGGTCATCCTGCTGAAACTTGACGCGATCACCCCGGTCGACCGCAGCGATGGCGACATCGAGCTGCTGGCACAGGCGCTGCGCAATCAGGCCGCCAACAGCATCGCCGAAGACCTCTTCCGCGCTTTCGCCACCGACATCCAGACCCGCGCCGGGGTCGAAATCAACCAACCCGCGATCAACGCGGTCCACGCCTTGATCCAGTAAGACTGATGGCCAGCCTGACCCCCGATTACGACAGTTTCGCCCGCGCCTACGAGGCCGGTGAGAACCAGGTCGTCTATGCCCGCCTTGCCGCCGATCTCGACACGCCGGTGTCGCTGATCCTGAAACTCACGGGGGCCGCCAAGGATGCCTTTGTGCTGGAAAGCGTGACCGGCGGCGAAGTGCGCGGGCGCTACTCGATCATCGGCATGAAACCCGACGTGATCTGGCAGTGCCACGGCACCCAGAGCCGCATCAACCGCGCCGCGCGCTACGACCCCGACGCGTTCGAACCGCAGGACGGCGATCCGCTGACGACGCTCCGCGCGCTCATCGCCGAATCAAAGATCGACCTGCCCGATGACCTGCCACAGGCGGCCGCCGGGCTTTTCGGCTATCTTGGCTATGACATGATCCGGCTGGTCGAACACCTGCCCAATATCAACCCGGACCCGCTGGGCCTTCCCGACGCGGTCCTGCTGCGCCCCTCCGTGGTGGCGGTTCTTGACGGCGTCAAAGGTGAGGTGACGGTGGTATCGCCCGCATGGGTTGCCGACGGCCTGTCGGCCCGCGCCGCCTATGCGCAGGCCGCCGAGCGGGTGATGGATGCGGTGCGCGATCTGGAACGCGCCCTGCCGCAACAGGCGCGCGAAATGGGGGAAGCCGCCGAAATCGCACCGCCGGTGTCGAACTTCACCCATGAGGGCTACAAACAGGCGGTCGAAAAGGCCAAGGACTACATCCGCGCGGGCGACATCTTTCAGGTCGTGCCGGCACAGCGCTGGACGCAGGATTTTCCGCTGCCGCCCTTTGCGCTTTATCGATCACTGCGCCGCACCAACCCGTCACCCTTCATGTTCTATTTCAACTTCGGCGGCTTTCAGGTGATCGGCGCGAGCCCCGAGATCCTCGTGCGCGTCTTCGGCAACGAGGTCACCATCCGCCCCATCGCGGGCACCCGCCCGCGCGGCGCGACCCCCGCCGAAGACGACGCGTTCGAGGCGGATCTGCTGGCCGACCCCAAGGAATGTGCCGAACACCTCATGCTGCTCGATCTGGGCCGCAACGATGTGGGCCGTGTGGCCAAGATCGGCACGGTGCGTCCGACCGAGAAATTCATCATCGAACGCTACAGCCACGTGATGCACATCGTGTCCAACGTGGTGGGCGAACTCGGCCCCGACCATGACGCGCTTTCGGCCCTTCTTGCGGGCCTGCCCGCAGGCACGGTCTCTGGTGCGCCCAAGGTCCGCGCGATGGAGATCATCGACGAGCTGGAACCGGAAAAACGCGGCATCTATGGCGGTGGCGTCGGCTATTTCAGCGCCGGTGGCGACATGGACATGTGCATCGCGCTGCGCACCGCGCTGGTCAAAGACAAGAAGCTCTACATACAAGCCGGTGGCGGTGTCGTCTATGACAGCGATCCGGAAGCGGAATATCAGGAAACCGTGCACAAATCGAACGCGATCCGCCGCGCCGCCGCAGACGCCGCGCGCTTTACCGGCAACGGCAATTCCTGACGAGACCCACAAGACCCTTCCAGCTTCTTCGGTTTCGAAATACTTCGGGGGGCTGTCCATTTGGCGCCATTGGTTCAAGCCCAATGGACGGCGGGCAGCGCCCCCAAGCGGCTGTGCGACCCGCAGGGTCGGACAGCTCAAAACAGCATGCCGCAGGCATACATTCTAGCTTGAAGATGCCCGCGCAAACCCTTGCAAACGCTCGATCATCGCCCGCAACCCGTTTGATCTCTGCGCCGACAGATGGTCGTTCAATCCCAGCCGCCCCAATTCGGCCCGCGCGTCGATGGCAGCGACCTCGGAGGGCGGCAACCCATTATAGAGCTTGCGCAACACAGCGATCAGCCCGTTCACGATCATTGCATCCGACTCACCTTCAAAGACCACCACACCGTCTTCGATCTGCGGATGCAGCCAGACCTGACTGGCGCAGCCCTCGACCTTGGTGGCCGGCACCTTGAGCGCGTCGGGCAGTGGCTCCATCGCCTTGCCCAACTCGATCACCATCCGGTAGCGGTCTTCCCAATCGTCCAGAAATTCGAAATCCTCGACAATCTCTTCAAAAGCGGCGCTCGCCATCGCGGTCTCCGGATCAGGTTCGTGTTGTGCGCACACCTAGGCAGCGACAGCGCAAAGGTCCAGCCCGGCTTGACGCTTTTCAACGGCGGCGCAATCGGTTACGTCGAGGGTACCAGAGCCGAAGGGACGCACAATGCGCAAGCTTATGATCCTCGCAACCGTCGCGCTGACAGGCTGTTCCGCGATCACCGAGTCGCGGTTCAACCCGTTCAACTGGTTCGGGCGCGGCCAGTCTGATCCGTCCGCTCTGGATGTCGCCTCGGCCGAAGTGAACCCGCTGATCCCGCAGCGCCGCGCGTCCGTCTTCACCAGCAACCGGCCCGCCGCCTTTGCCGGACGTCCGATCGCCGACGTCACCGAACTTCTGGTCGAACGCCGCCCGGGCGGGGCCATCATCCGCGCCACCGGTCAGGCGGACCGGGTCGGCCCGTTCGACGTGCGCCTGATCGAGGACGAAGCCGCAAGCGGTGATGGCACGCTGGTCTTTGATCTCAAGGCCCTGCAGCAGCCCGGCCCGCGCAGCACCAATCCGCGCGCCCGTCAGGTGACGGTCGGCAAATGGATCACCGATCAGGACCTGGCGGGGGTTCGCACCATCACCGTGCGCGGTGTGAACAGCGCGCTCAGCGCCCGCCGCTGACGGCGTTACAGCTCGATGATCTGAACCTGCTTGCCTTTGGCGGCAAGGCCGACACGCCCGTCACACAGGCGCAGCGCGTCATGGCCGAACACCTCGTGACGCCAGCCCTGCAGGGCCGGGACATTTCGGTCACCAGATGCCAGCGCATCCAGTTCCGCAGATGTTGCGATCAGTTTCGAAGCGACACCCGAGGCTTCGGTCTTGGCCTTGAGCAGCACCCGCAGCAGATCGGCCAGGGCCGGGTTCACCTGCGGCGAAGGTCGGCTGTCATCCTGCGACGGCAACTGATCCTTGGGCATGCTTTGCGCCCGGTGCACCGCCTCGAGAATCCCGTTGGCGATTTCGCCCTTGCGCGCCTCGCGCAAGAGCAGCCGGGACCGGCCCAGATCGGCAAGATCCTTGGGCTTGGTCGAGGCCAGTTCGACCAGCGCATCATCCTTGAACACCCGGCTGCGCGGGATGTTGCGCTCTTGCGCATAGGCTTCACGGAATCGCGCGAGTTCCTTGACGAGCGCCAGGAAGCGTGGCGCGTTGGAGCGTGTCTTGACCCGCTGCCATGCGTCTTCCGGTTTGGTGACATAAGTCTCGGGGGCCAGAAGCGTGGCGATTTCCTCTTCGACCCAACGGTCGCGCCCGGTCTCGGCCAGCTTCTTGCGCAGGAATTCGTAGATCACCCGCAGATGGGTCACATCCGCCAGCGCGTAGGCGGTCTGACTGTCCGACAGAGGCCGCCGCGACCAGTCGGTGAAGCGCGAGGACTTGTCGAGCGATTGCTTGGCGATCTTGCGCACAAGGGTCTCGTAACCGACCTGTTCGCCAAACCCCGCCACCATCGCCGCGACCTGGCTGTCGAACAGCGGTTCGGGGATGACACCGTGGTCGATATAGAAAATCTCGAGATCCTGCCGCGCCGCATGGAACACCTTGACCACATCGGGATTGCGGAAAAGCTCCAGCAGCGGTTCGAGCGACAGTCCATCCACCAGCGGGTCGACCAGAACCGCATCGGTCTTGCCGTCGCCACGATAGGCCAACTGGATCAGACAAAGCTTGGAGTAATAGGTCCGCTCTCGGAGAAACTCGGTATCGACGGTAACATACGGGGTCTGCGCGGCACGTTCGCAGAACGCGGCAAGCTCGGTCGTGGTCGTGATGATGTGCATGTCTCGGGTCGTTCGTTATTCTTGTTCTGTCGGCACCCCACCTGCCCCTATATCCCAAAAGCGGGGCTTTGCCTAGCGGGCGTGCCTCTGCCGTCAGGTCAGGTCGATCCGCGACCGGTCGCCCTGTGCAAAGCGGCGCAGGACCATGGGATAAAGCCGGTGCTCCTGAACAAGCACCCTCGCGGCAAGACTGTCGGCGGTGTCGTCCGCCAAGACGGGCACCCGGGCCTGCCCCAGCACCTGACCGCCGTCCAGCTCTGCCGTAACCTCGTGGACGGAACAGCCCGCCTCGGTATCGCCCGCATCGATGGCGCGCTGATGGGTGTGCAGCCCTTTGTATTTCGGCAGAAGTGACGGGTGGATGTTGAGCATCTTGCCTTGCCACCGCGTCACGAAGCCTTCGGTCAGCACCCGCATGAACCCGGCAAGGCAGAGGATGTCGGGCCGTGCCTGATCCAGCATATGGGTCAGCGCGTCCTCAAACGCGGGACGATCCGCGCCGAATGGGCGATGGTCCACCACCGCCGTGGGGATGCCGCGCGCCCTCGCCTTCTCCAACCCACCCGCATCGGCGCGGTTGGACAGCACCAGCACGGGCCGCGCCGGGTGATCCCCGGTCATGTCCTCGACCAGCGACACCATGTTGGAGCCACCACCAGAGATCAGGATCGCAACCCGTTTCGTCAAAGCAACGTGCCTGTATACGCCATGCCCGGCATGCCGGTCACAGAGCCGATCCGCGACACGGTCTCGCCCGCCTCTTCCAGAACCGCTGTCAGCACGTCAGCCCGGTCTGCAGCGACGACGACGATCATGCCGATGCCGCAGTTGAAGGTCTTGAGCAGTTCCGCCTCGGCCATCCCGCCGGTGGCCGCCAGCCATTTGAACACCGGCGGCAGCTCCCATGCGGAAAGGTCGATTTCCGCGCCCATGCCCTCGGGCAGCACGCGCGGCAGGTTCTCGGTCAGGCCACCGCCGGTGATATGCGCCAGCGCATGGACGCCACCCGCTTTGACCGCCGCCAGCGCCTGCGTCACGTAAAGCCGCGTCGGGGTCAGCAGCACCTCGCCCAGCGATCCGTCCGCCCAGGGGCAGTCCGCCTCCCAGCCCAGCCCGGAAACCTCCACCAACTTACGCACAAGGCTGTAGCCGTTGGAATGCACACCGTCCGAAGCCAGCCCCAGCAGCACATCACCCTTCGCCACCCCCGACGGCAGGTCCGTGCCCCGCTCCATCGCGCCAACGGAAAAGCCCGCGAGGTCGAAATCGCCCGCAGGATACATGCCCGGCATCTCTGCCGTCTCGCCCCCGATCAGCGCACAGCCCGACCGCGCGCATCCTTCGGCGATGCCTTCGATCACCCGCGCTGCCGTATCGGTGTCGAGCTTGCCCGTCGCGAAATAATCGAGGAAAAACAGCGGCTCAGCGCCCTGACACACCAGATCGTTCACGCACATCGCCACAAGGTCGATGCCCACGCCATCCACATGGCCCGTATCAATCGCAATCCGCAGCTTGGTGCCCACACCATCGGTCGCCGCCACCAGCACCGGATCGGTGAACCCCGCTCCCTTGAGATCGAAGAGCGCACCAAAGCCGCCCAGCCCCGACATCACACCGGGCCGCGCCGTGCGCTTGGCCGCGGGTTTGATCCGCTCCACCAGCGCATTGCCCGCGTCGATATCCACACCCGCATCCGCGTAGGTGATGCCGTTCTTGCCGTCTGTCATGCTGCACCCTCCGAAGGTCGCGCGTGCCTTAGCGCAGCGACGAACACGAGTCCATCATCCCTGTGCCGCGCCTCTTGACGCGCCCCGGTTGTCTGATACTGAAACATTCATGGCGGGCCTGTAGCTCAATTGGTTAGAGCAGAGCGCTCATAACGCTTTGGTTGCGGGTTCAAGTCCTGCCGGGCCTACCATATTTTACCATCTGGTAAAAAACGCCACTCTCAGAAAACACACCTGCTGACATCCGGCGTCGTCGCCCGCCAGCGCAGCGCATCCGCGATCATCTTGGGCACATCCGGGTGCAGGCCGATGGGGTCGAGGACGATGCCCTGGAACCGGGATGCTTCGACTGCCTCTGGCAAATCGTCGAGCACGTGGCCGCGCTTGGCGGCGAAGTACGGCAGGCAGATGGCGTTTGCCCCCAGCCCGGACAGCGCGTCGGTCAGCGACGGGTCCTCCTCGACAAAGCCGCAGCGGACGGACCTTGGCCCGAAATCCTCGGCCACACGGTCGGCAAAGGCGCGGGTAGCCTCTGACACGCGGCGGGATTTGCCCGAGCCGTGGCCTGCGATGACGAGGTCGGTTCCGTACGGCTCGAACCCGTGATCCGTACAAACCTGCCGCAGCCAGTTGGCGGCGAGCATCGGCAAGGTGCAGTCCAGACCAAAGCTGACCAGTTGCGGCCCGACCCCTTGGGCCAGCCGTTTGGGCAGTTGCACCTGCGTGAACCAGCCATCAGCCATGAACATCGGATAGATCAGCGCGCCGGGGAGGTCTGCCGACAGCGCCTCGATCCGGCCTTCAGCGGCCAGTGTCACACCTTCGACCCGCGCCTCGGGCAGATGCGCCGCCACGGCCGCCGCAAGGGCTGCGATTTCCGCCTCGCCCACATCGGGGTCCGAGGGCTGGCCGTGGCTGACGATCAGGGCATCGAAGGTCATGAAAGTCTCCGGGCTTGGTCCTGACGAGACTTAGCGCGGAGCCATGCGGATGGCACCATCCAAGCGGATCACTTCGCCGTTGAGCATCGGGTTCTCGACGATATGGCGCACCAATGCCGCGTATTCGCTTGGGTGCCCCAGACGCGAGGGATTCGGCACCTGCGCGCCAAGGCTGTCCTGCACCTCTTGCGGCAAACCTTCGAGCATGGGCGTCTTGAACAATCCCGGCGCGATGGCGCAGACGCGGATGCCCAGGTGCGCCAGATCGCGGGCCATGGGCAGCGTCATGCCGACCACCCCACCTTTGGAGGCCGCATAGGCCACCTGCCCCACCTGCCCTTCAAAGGCTGCGACAGAGGCCGTGTTGACGATGACACCGCGCGCCCCGTCCGCATCCAGCGGGTCGTTCGCGGCCATCAGCGCCGCCGCCTGAGAGGCCAAGTTGAACGTGCCGATCAGGTTCACACTGATCGTGGCGATAAAGGGCTTCGGGTCATGTGCTGCGCCTTTCGACACGGTCTTGGCGGCAGGGGCGATGCCCGCGCAGTTCACCGCGATATGAGCGGCGCCATAGGTGGATTTCACAACCTCCATCGCGGCGGCGACGCTGGCGGGGTCGCTGACATCGGTCTTGACGAAGACCCCACCCAGAGCTTCGGCCCGCGCGGTGCCAGCCGCCTCGTTCATGTCGAGAAGAACAACCTTTGCCCCGGCGTCGGCCAGAGCGGTTGCAGCGGCGGCCCCGAGGCCGGATGCGCCGCCCGATATGATGGCGACGGTGTTTTCGGTGATGATCATGTGCGCTCCCTCCTGGTCTTGCTGGTCGCCTGTGGTGATGCCTTGCGATCCTTTCTGAAGTGTTTCGGGCGGGAAAAACAAGGGTGCGCCGGTTGGCGGGCAAGCCTGTTGCAACGGGCTTTGACACGCGATTTGCAAATCGCGTATCAAGCGCCTTCGAAGGCGCTTCCCGCCGACACCAGAACAGGTTTTCCTTTTGGCCAAGACGAAGAAGCGCAAACACACCCCCGGCGGCTGGGAGGACTGGGCCACGGACCGCGTGCTGCGCGCGGCGATCTGGTGTGCGCTGCGCCTGCCGATCCGCGCCCGGCTGTGGCTGATGGGGCGGCTCATCCAGCATATCGTGGCCCCCTTGGCGGGCTACCGCGACCGCGCGATGGACAATCTGGCCCATGTCTGGCCCGAGATGGGCGTGCTCGACCGCCGTCGTCTGGCCGATCTGGTGGCCGACAATGCCGGGCGCACGATGATCGACAATTACGATGTCACAGGCCTGATGCGCCGGATGGCCAAGGCCGAGATCTCGGGCGATGGTCTGGCAGAGGTGGAACAGGCCCGCGCCGAAGGGCGTCCGGTGCTGTTCGTCACCGGGCATTTCGGCAATTTCGAAGCGCCGCGCGCGGCGCTTGTGGCGCGAGGATACCGGATCGGCGGGCTCTATCGTCCGATGTCCAACCCGTATTTCAACGCGCATTACGCCGCCAACATGCACGCCTTGTCAGACCCGGTCTTCGAACAGGGGCGGCGCGGCACGATGGGGCTGATCAAGCATATCCGCGAGGGCGGCATGGGGGTTCTTCTGTTCGATGTCTATGACAGCGCGGGCGTGCCTATCGACTTCATGGGGCAACCCGCGCCGACTCTGACTTCGGCTGCCGACATCGCTCTGAAGACAGGGGCGCTGCTGGTGCCGTTCTTCGGCATCCGCAAGGAAGATGGCGTCAGTTTCGAAGCGGTGTTCGAGGCGCCGATCCCGCATGGGGACCCGGTCGAGATGATGCGCGAGGCGACCCGCAGGCTCGAGGCGCGCGTCCATGCGCATCCCGAGCAATGGTTCTGGATTCACCGTAGGTGGAAGCCCAAACGTCAGCGCAAACGCGCGGCGGCAAAGATGGGGCCGTAATCCTTTTTCTGCACCAGAACCACGATGGGCGCATTGCCCGACACGGGCACCGATGAGGACAGCGGCGCGCGACCGTTCCAGTCGCCGATGTCCGACCATTCCGTCACGATATGGCTGTATGTCAGGGTTTTGCCCGCGTTTTCGCCGCGCGGGATCTGCACATTCGCGGACGGTGTGTACCGCACGAGGATCACATCCGCGTCCGACAGGCCCGACGCCGCCGGCGCGGTGATGGTCAGACGGTCGCCGGACCGCTTGAGGGTCAGCTTGACCGGCAAGCCCTTGGCGGCATGCGCCTGCACCGCGTCGGTCACATCCATCGGACGGTTGCCCACCACGTCAGCAGCCCCGTTGACCACCATCTGCGGCGTGTAGATCGACCGGTTGCCGAAACTGCGGGCATAGCCCTTCTGACGCTTGGTGAAGGCGGCGTGGGCGAATTTGTCCTTCCAGCCGATGTAATCCCAATAGTCGACATGCAGCGCCAGCGCGATCACGTTGTCGCGTTGCCCCAGACGCGCCAGCATTTCGTCTGCGGGGGGACAGGAGGAACAGCCCTGCGAGGTGAAGAGTTCGACCACAACCGGCGTGTCCTGGGCCTGCGAGGCCGTTGCCGCCATACCGACGAACATCGCTGTCACCAAAGCCAGAAGCCTGTTCATTCTACTTTCGTCCCATCCTTGTCACTTCCCCTGACATCTAGCCCCGGCAAAG
The DNA here is from genome assembly GCA_030428355.1 of Alphaproteobacteria bacterium. Lineage (GTDB taxonomy): Bacteria > Pseudomonadota > Alphaproteobacteria > Rhodobacterales > Rhodobacteraceae > Marivita. The sequence goes on from JAUIBL010000028.1 coordinate 31,997, forward strand.
TGAAATAACCAATCAAGGTTTTGCGATACGCCGCGATCTGCGCGGTATCGAATAATTGTGCACAATAGTATACCAAAATCGTCGCACCCCCCTTGATCGACTCTGTGGCATCAGGCAAAGAGCGCGCAAAGACCCCTTTCCCCCTTTTGAGGAGCCATGTCATGCCCATCATCGTTGGTCAGGATACAGCCAAGACTCGTAAGACGCTTACGGTCAACGGCCAGTCCATCGCCTATTACTCGATCCCCGCCGCCGAGGCTGCCGGGCTTGGGACATTTTCGAACCTGCCCGCCTGTCTCAAGGTGGTGCTCGAGAACATGCTGCGCTTCGAAGATGGCAAGACCGTCAGCGTGGACGACATCAAGGCGTTCGGCACCTGGGGCGAAAACGGCGGCCAGAACCCGCGCGAGATCGCCTATCGCCCGGCCCGCGTTCTGATGCAGGACTTCACCGGCGTTCCGGCGGTTGTCGACCTTGCGGCGATGCGTGACGGGATCGTGGCGCTGGGGGGGGATCCGGAAAAGATCAACCCGCTGAACCCGGTTGATCTGGTCATCGACCACTCGGTGATGATCGACGAATTCGGCAACCCGCGCGCGTTCCAGATGAACGTCGACCGGGAATACGAACGCAACATGGAGCGCTATGTCTTCCTGAAATGGGGTCAGAAGGCGTTCAACAACTTCCGCGTCGTGCCTCCCGGCACCGGCATCTGCCACCAGGTGAACCTTGAATACCTCGCGCAAACTGTCTGGACCGATGCAGACCAGACCGGTGCGCAGGTCGCCTACCCCGATACACTCGTTGGCACCGACAGCCACACAACCATGGTCAACGGCGCGGCCGTTCTGGGCTGGGGCGTCGGCGGGATCGAGGCCGAGGCCGCGATGCTGGGTCAGCCGATCTCCATGCTGATCCCCGAAGTCATCGGATTCGAGCTGACGGGTCAGATGATGGAAGGCACCACGGGCACCGACCTCGTGCTCAAGGTCGTGGAAATGCTGCGCGCCAAGGGTGTGGTCGGCAAGTTCGTGGAATTCTACGGCGCGGGCCTCGACAACCTGCCGCTGGCCGACCGCGCGACGATCGCCAACATGGCACCGGAATACGGCGCGACCTGCGGCTTCTTCCCGATCGACGACGAAACCCTGCGCTACCTGCGCAACACCGGCCGCGACGAAGACCGCGTCGCGCTGGTCGAAGCCTATGCCAAGGAAAACGGCTTCTGGCGCGGTGCGGATTACGCGCCGGTCTATACCGACACGCTGAGCCTCGACATGGGCACCATCGTTCCGGCAATTTCCGGCCCGAAGCGTCCGCAGGACTACATCGCTCTCGACAAGGCGGGCAAAGCGTTCGGCGACTACGTCAAAGGCATCCGTTCGGGCAAGGACGCCAGCCCGAAAGAGGAAATCCGCTGGGAAGGTGAAGGCGGCGCACCCGAACCGACCGAGATTCCGGGGGACGAAGGCCACCACAAGCGGGGCTATGTCGCCAGCAAGGACGGCAACTATCAGCTCCATGACGGTTCGGTCGTGATCGCGTCGATCACCTCCTGCACCAACACGTCGAACCCCTATGTGATGATCGGCGCGGGCCTTGTCGCCCGGAAGGCGCGCGAAAAGGGCCTGACCCGCAAGCCCTGGGTCAAGACATCGCTCGCCCCAGGCTCGCAGGTCGTGTCCGCGTATCTCGAAGCGGCGAACCTTCAGGAAGATCTCGATGCCATCGGGTTCAACCTTGTCGGCTATGGTTGCACCACCTGTATCGGCAACTCCGGCCCGCTGGCCGAAGAGATCTCGAAGTGCATCAACGACAATGACCTGATCGCTACATCCGTGCTGTCGGGCAACCGCAACTTCGAAGGCCGGATTTCCCCGGACGTGCGCGCCAACTACCTCGCCTCTCCGCCCCTCGTGGTGGCCTACGCGCTGGTCGGTGACATGAACGTCGACATCACCACCGCATCGCTGGGCAAGGACAAGGACGGCAACGATGTCTATCTCAAGGACATCTGGCCGACCTCCAAGGAAGTCGCCGATCTGGTCGAACAGACCGTGACGCGCGAGGCGTTCCAGTCGAAATATGCCGATGTGTTCAAGGGCGACGAGAAATGGCAGGGCGTGGAGACCACCGACGCCAAGACCTATGACTGGCCGCCCGCGTCGACCTATGTGCAGAACCCGCCCTATTTCCAGGGCATCACCATGGCGACCAAGAAAATCGAAAACATCGAAGGTGCCAAGGTTCTGGCGCTTCTGGGCGACATGATCACAACCGACCACATCAGCCCGGCGGGGTCTTTCAAGGACACAACACCTGCGGGCAAATACCTGATCGAACGCCAGGTGCCGGTGCGTGAATTCAACTCGTACGGATCGCGTCGCGGCAACCACGAGATCATGATGCGCGGCACCTTCGCCAATATCCGCATCAAGAACGAGATGCTGGATGGCGTCGAAGGCGGCTACACCAAGGGCCCCGATGGTCAGCAGACCTCGATCTATGACGCGGCAATGGCCTATCAGGAGGCCGGTGTTCCGCTGGTTGTCTTCGGTGGCGAACAGTACGGCGCAGGCTCCAGCCGCGACTGGGCGGCCAAGGGCACGGCACTTCTGGGCGTCAAGGCCGTGATCGCGGAGAGCTTCGAGCGTATCCACCGCTCCAACCTTGTTGGCATGGGCGTGATCCCGTTCGAGTTCACTGGCGGTGACACCCGCAAGTCGCTGGGCCTCAAGGGCGATGAAACCGTGTCGATCCACGGGCTCGACACCATCACGCCGCTGGCCGAGGTGCCCTGCACCATCACCTATGCGGACGGGACCGAGAAGACGATCACGCTCAAGTGCCGGATCGATACCGCCATCGAGATCGAATACATCGAACATGGCGGCGTGCTGCACTACGTGCTGCGCGATCTGGCGAGCCGCGACACGGTGGCGGCGGAATAAGGTCTGGCCGTCCGGTCACGCAATTAAAGAAACAAGACGGCGCGCCAGTGGTGCGCCGTTTTCGCGACATGGCAGTGTTTTGCGCCGTCAGTCCGGAACCGGGATACAGGCCCCACCTTCAACCTGCAGGGATGGGTTCCGGCCCCGCCAACTGATCTCTCCATCAGGGCCGAAGCAGAGGATTTCCCCCTCGAAGCTGGTCATCATGTCATAGGGCACATCACCGACGCGATCACACTGTCTTTCCGTCGGAGCCACCACATAGCCGCCGATTCCCATGGCCATCGCGGCGCAGAACACTTGACCTGTGTGCCCTTTGGCGACCAGACAATCCGGCAGCCAGATCTTTTGAACCAATCCGCTCAACTGATTGAACAGATACACATTGTCGGAGGAAAACCCTTCCCCGAGCTGCAGGCGTCCGGCGGTCCCGTGACAGCTTAGAACCAGATTCTTAAGCTGCCCCCCGCGCGCAGAGCGGGCGACTTCTCCGACCCACTCGACGATGTGTTCAGGCGATTCCGTTGTCGCGATGTCCCATGTGTTCCACATCTGGAACCTGCGGGATCGCGTGCCATCACTGACGCGGGGATCGTTGACGGCCATATTGGGTCTGGGCAAACGGTACATGAAAGGTCTCCGGAAAATCGAAATCAAAAAATCAAATCTGGACGGAACAATACGTCACTGACCATGAGCCGACCAAGAGCAAAGTTCCGACGCAGCGCGTTCCTGCCATGACCCGCGCAGACGCAACCTCCTCCTCCAATCCGACTGCACTGTGACTGTTTTTCAAACAATGTCGGCAAAAATCTGCGCAGAAATGAAAAAGATATTCAAAAATTGATCCAAGTTGTCGCATGTGACAGCTTGGGCCCTACACATTTCACAAGGACGCCCCACTTATCGTGTTCACAGGCACAGACACCCACAGGTAAAATAATGAAGCTTTTGACCATCATTCAAACAGCGGCCCTGCTTTTGATCGCAGGCGCAAGCGTGTTTGCCGGCATCCCGGACACTGCTCCGGTCGTGATGCCCTGATCTGAGGTTTATTCGGCCAGCGCCTTTTCCAGCGCTGGCACAAACCGCTGTTCGTAGTCCGAGCCGACCAACGGCCCGGCAAACCGGAACAGAACGGTCCCATCCCCATCAACGATGAAGGTTTCTGGCGGTGCGGTCACACCCCAATCGATGGACGTGCGCCCTGCGGGATCAAACGGCACAGCGACAAAGGGGTTACCGTCCTCTTGCAGATAGGCGCTGGCATTGCCTTCCTGATCGCGGATGTTCACGCCGATGATCTGCATCCCCTCGGCCTGCATCTCTAGCAGCTTGGGATGTTCGATGCGGCAAGGCGGGCACCAGCTTGCCCAGAAATTCACAAGCGTCACCTCGCCCGAGGTGAGCATCCCCGGCTCGAACGCGGCATAGCCTGTCAGGGGCACTTCGGTGATCGGCGGCGCGGGCTGGCCCACGCGGGTCGAGGGCAGACCCTGCGGATCCTCGCGGAACATACCGACATAGGCCATGACGGCGAACGCGCCGAAAATCACCGGGGGCAGGATCATGAGCGGAGAGATCTTGGCCATCACTTGCCCCGGCGGCTTTCAATCTCGTCCAGCGCGGCGCGGACCTTGCGCGCCCGATACAGGCTGGCCATGACGATGACGATCAAGAGCGCAATGGTGACCCCGTAAGAGCTGAGCACCGCAAAGGCGTATTTGCCAAGATCGGGCATCACGCCTGCCCCTCACGCGCCAGAAGCGCCCGTGTGCGGCGGGCCCGGATTTCGGTCTGGGTGCGCAGGAACACCAGCGCGATGAACAAAAGCACAAAGCCCGCAATGCAGACCAGCAGCGGGAACCAGAACACGTCGGAGATGTTCTCTTCCTTGTCGAGGCTGAGCGTCGCGCCCTGATGCAGGCCCTGGTTCCAGAAATTCACCGCATAACGGCTGAGGATCGCGAACACCGACCCCACCAGACACAGGATCGAGGTCAGATCGGCTGCGGTGTCGTCATTCTCGATCGCTTCCCACAGGGCCATGTAGCCAAGGTAGAACAGGAAGAGGATCAGAAACGAGGTCAGACGCGGATCCCACGCCCACCATGTGCCCCACATCGGCTGTCCCCAGAACGCGCCGGTTGCCAGCGCGATCATGGTCATCACCGCACCCACCGGCGCGGCAGCGCGGGCAGCCAGGGCCGAGACGTGGTGCCTGCGCACGATCCAGACCAGCGAGGCCACGAGCATCATAAGCCAGGCATTGATGGCCATCAGCGCCGAGGGGACGTGGATGTAGATGATCTTGACGGTCGATCCCTGACGGAAATCATCCGGGGTGAAGAAAAAGCCCCAGACCAGACCGGTCAGAAGGCAGATCCCTGTCAACGCCCATATCCACGGCAACACCTTGTCGGTGGTGCGGATGAACTTCACAGGATTTGCGTATTCCCACAATGACATGACGATCAGGTAGGCGATGTTGACGGCGTCTTCAATTCAAAAAAGCGCATGGGACGTGTTATCGCAGATTGATCCGCAGAACGGCTGCGCTGGCAAAGGGCAAGAGCGCGATCACGCCGAAACTGATGCCCGCCAGCAGCAGCAAGGGGGTCTGCACCGTCAGCCCCTCGGCCCCGCGCCGCGCCACCTCGGCCCCGAAGATCAGCGTCGGCACGTACAGCGGCAGAACCAGCAGCGACATCAGCAGTCCGCCTCGCTTGAGACCCACGGTCAAGGCCGCGCCGAACGTGCCGATCACGCTGAGGGCCGGTGTGCCGACGGCAAGGCTGATCACCACCCATTGGTAGGCCGGGACCGGCAGGCTGAGCAGCACGCCCAGCACCGGGGCGGCGAGCACAAGCGGCAGGCCGGTGGTGATCCAATGCGCCAGCGCCTTGATGCTGACGATCCCCTCCATCGGCAGGGGGGCCGTCGCCAGAAGGTCAAGCGAGCCATCCTCCCAGTCGAGCGCCAGAATGCGGTCGAGCGACAGAAGGCAGGCCAGCAATGCGCCGATCCACAGGATCCCGGGCGCAATCCTCGACAGAAGCTCGGTCTGCGGGCCGACACCGAAGGGCACCAGAACGGTGACGATCAGGAAAAACGCGAGCCCAAGGCCAAAGCCCCCACCGGCGCGGATCGCCAGCATCAGGTCACGGATCAGCAGGGCTTTCACAGGAAGGCCTCGTCCATCTGACGCGTACGCGGGGCCGCCTTGAACGGCGTCAGGTCGAGCACGCGGGCCTCATCAAGGCCAAGGTCGATATGGGTCGCCATCAAGGCGCTGCCACCGCCCTGCAGATGCCTGCGCACGGCCTCGGCAAAAAGCGCGACCGAGGCCACGTCCAGCGATACGGTGGGTTCGTCCAGCACCCAGATCGGGCGGCCGGTGACCATGAGCCGTGCCAGACCCAGGCGGCGCTTCTGCCCAGCCGACAACGTGCCAGCCATGCGATTGCGCAGTTCCTTGAGGTCAAACGCCTCGAGCGCCGGTTCGATGTCGGACAGGCCAAAGACCGAGGCCCAGAATTTGAGGTTTTCGGTGACGCTCAGCATCGCCTTGAGGCCGTTTGAATGCGCGGCGTAGGCGATCTGGTCTTCGGCCCTGGTGACGGTCCCGCCTTCGGGCGGCTGCAATCCGGCGACGCTGCGCAGAAGCGTGGTCTTGCCAATGCCATTGGGACCGCGCAGGACAAGGGCTTCGCCCGCGCTCAAATCGAACGACACACCTTCAAGGATAGCCAGCCCACCCCGGGTGACGGCCAGATCACGTACAGTCAACACCATGGGGGAGGCTTAGACCAAGGCCGCCACAGGCAAAAGCGCGAAAGTGTCGCTTTTGCGTTTTCCGGCGGGGCTGGGCTTTCCGTCAACGGAAAGCTGCGATGCGTCGACGCATCGCGCGCGGACATTGAAGGGACTCCGCGTTCTGTCAACGGAACGCCCTGATGCGTCAACGCATCAGGACCAGCACCGCCGGGACAATGGCGCCCGGCCAAGCGGCGCATGGATGGATAAGCTTTCCGTCAACGGAAAGCTGCGATGCGTCGACGCATCGCACAAAGCAGGTGCATCAGGCGCCGCCGGTCACCGGCATCAAGGCCAAAGCCACGCGCCGGCCCTCCGAGAGCAGCACGTTATATGTCCGGCAGGCCGCAGGCGAGTTCATGATCTCGACCCCCAGCCCCGCCTCCTCCAAACGGCTGCGCAACCCCGGTGGCAGATGTGCGATGTCGTCTCCGGTGCCGACAAACAACACATCCACCGCGCCCGCGAGGGCCAGCAAGGCGTCGGCATCCTCGTATCCACCCCAGGCCGTGGTCCCGTTGGCTCCGGTCAGCAGCGGGGCGTCGTGTTTCCGGCCTCCGATCCGGAAAAACCCCGGCCCGTAGCCTTCGATTGGTTCGGCATCGGTATAGACCACTTCGTTCAGGCGCATGGTGCCTCCTTGGTTCAGACCTTGTCCCAGACTGGCAGCCCCATCAGGGTTGCGCCTGCGATAATGACATAAGCCGCCGCGCGATAGAACCGTTCCCACTGCGGTTTGAACAGCGCCTGCCCCACCAGCGACCCCATGCCATAGGGGACCAGCAACAGGGCTCCAAGCATCACCGCATGTGGCGTCAGAAGCCCCTGAAGATACATCAATGGCAGGATCAGCAGGCTTGTCGTCGTCAGAAAGACCACCGTGGTGGCGCGGGTTGTGGCGATGGCGTCGCGCCCGGCCAGTTGGAACAGCACCATGATCGGTCCAAGCAAACCGCTGACACCGCCGACGAACCCGGTCGCGCAGCCGATCGCGATGCGCGTGCCGAGCGACGGCGCAACCGCATAGCGCCAACCCGCGATCAGCGCGATCAGCGTGACCGCACAGATGGTGACCACGGCCCAGCGGATCGCCGTGACATCGACGACCCGCAACACCCACAACCCCAGAGAGGCGGCCAGTGCGGCGCTCAGAATCAGAACGGACACCGCCTTGCGGTCGACCATCGGCAACGCCCGGGGGTAGACCGTCACAAATGAGGACAGCGCAGAGACCGAAAACGCCGCAATGGCAACCGGTGGGGGCAGAAAGATCACCGCCACCGGCATGAAGATCAGCGCCGCGCCAAAGCCGGCGAACCCGTAGACGATCCCGGCGATGACCGTGGTCAGGATCAGCCAGCCCAGCCCCGCTGTCTCCAGCGCGGCCAGAACGACCTCAGGCATCGACGTTGGCGAACTGGTTGCCCGTCGTATCGGTCGGCTTGGTCCAGTCGCGTTTGACGCCCAGCCAGAGCAGGATCGCGGACGCCACGAAGATCGACGAATAGGTCCCCACGATCACACCCCAGATCATCGCAAAGACAAAGCCCCGGATCACATCGCCGCCCAGCACGAACAGCGCGATCAGCGCCACCAGCGTGGTGGCCGAGGTCATGAAGGTCCGGCTGAGGGTCTCGTTGATCGAGATGTTCAGAACCTCCTTGAGGTCCTTCTTCTTGTATTTGATCAGGTTCTCGCGCACCCGGTCGAACACCACCACCGTATCGTTGAGCGAATAGCCGACGATGGTCAGCAATGCCGCGATGATGGCAAGGTCGAACTTGATCTGCAGCTCCGAGAAAATCCCGATGGTCAGGATCACGTCATGCACCAGTGCGATCACCGCGCCCAGGGCGAACTGCCATTCAAATCTGAGCCAGATGTAGATCAGAACCGCTCCGATCGCGAGAACCACGGCAATCGCCGCCGTCTGGATCAATTCGCCCGATACTTTCGGGCCCACCGATTCGACTGACACGAACCGGATGTCCGGACGCACTTCCACAAGCGCCGCTTCGACCGCAGCGATCACTTCAGAGCTGACCGCTTCTTCGCCGTCCTGCGCCTGGATGCGCACCATGGCAACGTTCTGCTCGGGGCCGAAGGTGGGATCGAACACCTCGGAAATGGTCACGTCGCCCAGGTTCAACGCACCGATGGCATCACGATAGACTCCGACATCCACCGGCAGCGGGCTTTCGGTGCGGATCGTGGTGCCACCCCGGAAGTCGATGCCGTAATTCAGCCCCTGAAGAATGAACGACCCGAAGGACAGCACCATCAGAAACGCGGAAATTCCGAACCACAGCTTCCAGCGGCTGAAAAAATCGAAATTCGTGTTCTCTTTGACCAGTCGCAAGCGCATATCAGACCTCGATCGTCTTGGGGCGACGGCGTTCGAACCAGATCACGATCAGAAGCCGGGTGACAAAGATGGCGGTGAAGACCGAGGTCAGGATGCCCAGACCCAGCGTGATGGCAAAGCCGCGCACCGGGCCGGACCCCATGACGAACAGGATCACGGCCGTGATGAAGGTGGTGATGTTGGCGTCCAGAATGGCCGACAGCGCCTTTTCATAGCCCAGTTCAATGGCCCGCGCCGGGCCTTTGGCGGTTTTCAGCTCTTCGCGGATGCGCTCGAAAATCAGCACGTTGGCATCGACGGCCATACCGACGGTCAGAACGATCCCCGCGATACCGGGCAGGGTCAAGGTCGCGCCGATCAGGCTCAGCAGGCCGAAGATCAGACCGATATTGATGATCAGCGCGATGTTCGCGAAAATTCCGAACAGGCCATAGCTCAGCGCCATGAAGATCAGCACACCGGCAAAGGCCACCAGCGTGGCGATGCGCCCGGCGTCGATGCTGTCCTGACCAAGTTCAGGTCCGATGGTCCGTTCTTCGAGAAACTCCAGACCCGCAGGCAAGGCCCCTGCCCGCAACAACACGGCAAGCTGAGTGCTTTCCTCGACCGAGAAATTGCCGGTGATGATCCCCGATCCGCCGGGAATGTGGCTCTGGATCACCGGGGCGCTGATCACCTCGTTGTCCAGCACGATGGCGAACGGGTTGCCGATATTCGCCGCCGTGTAATCACCGAATTTTCTGGCACCGGTGGGATTGAAGCGGAAATTGACGGCTGGACGGCCGTTCTGATCAAACGCGGGCTGTGCATCGACCAGTTCCTCACCGGTCACGACGGGGGCCTGTTCGAGAATGTAGAACACGCCGGTCTCGTCCAACGAGGGCAGCACTTCATTGCCCACGCCCGGCGCTGTGTTGGCATCATCGGTGCGTCCGATCACCGGCTGAAAGGTCAGTTGTGCCGTGGTGCCGATGATTTCCTTCAGCTCTGCCGCCGACCCGATGCCGGGCACCTGGATCAGGATACGGTCCGTACCCTGACGCTGGATCGTCGGCTCGCGCGTGCCCACCTCGTCGATGCGGCGGCGGATGATCTCGAGGCTTTGCTGCATCGTGCGTTCGTCGGTGGCGATCTGCTCGGCTTCGGACAGGGTGACGACGATGTCTGCGCCATCTGCCACCACGTTCAGGTCATTGCTCAACGCCCCGGTGACGGACACCACGGGTTGCGCCAGACCGCGCACCAGTTCGAGCGCGCGCTGCATGCCCTCGGGCTGCGAAATCCGCACCCGCAACTCGCCCGGTGCGGACGGCTGCAAGCGGATCGTGCCGACCGTATCCCGCTCGGGGCGCAAAACATCGCGTACCTCGGGCCACAAGGCCTCAAGGCGCGAGGCGTAGACATCCTGCACCTGCACCTCGGCCAGAAGATGCGCCCCGCCCCGCAGGTCCAGCCCGAGATTCACAAGGGCGGACGGCATGAAAGACGGCCAGCCGGCCGCCTGCGCCAGAAGTTCCGGAGACTCGCCCGACAGCTCGATCGCGGCAACCGCGTCGTTATGCTGTTCGACACGCGGGTAAAATAGGTTGGGCAGCGCCAGAACAAGCCCCACCGCAACGGTGGTCCAGATCAGGAGGCGCTTCCAGAGGTCGATCTGAAGCATGAGCGAACGGTCCGATGCGGGCTGTTATCAGAAGGGGATCAGGTGTTGGCGGGTTCGGTCTTGGAGACAACCGTGGCGATGGTGTTCTGCACCACGCGAACCTTGACGCCTTCGGCAATCTCGACGTCCAGCTCGTTGTTTTCCTTGACTTTAACGACTTTGCCAATCAGCCCGCCCTGGGTGATGACAACATCGCCGCGCCGCAGGCCTTCGACCATCTTCTGATGCTCTTTCATCTTTTTCTGCTGCGGACGGATCAGCAGGAAATACATGATCGCAAAGATCAGAATAAGCGGGACAAACTGGGCGATGGCGTTGCCGTCCATGGGCGTGCTCCTTGACAAGATGGCGGGGCACACCCCCGCATGATCTGGCTGCAAATTTGGGCGGAACCTATGTTGCCGGGTCGGGCTTTGCAAGGCGGGTTCGGAGCCGCGCTCCTGCCACGGTCATCCGGCAAAGCGGCTTTGCCGGATTTCACAAGATCCCCCGACCTTTTGACCTGCCGCATTGTGGCTATCCCGATTTTCCGCCTTAGATGCGCAGAATGAAGGCGATTGTACATCTAGTCCTGATCCTTTGGTCCGGCGCGCTTGCGGCGCAGGGGCTTCCGGTGCTGCCTGCGCAGGATCATGCGCTTTGGCAGGCGGTGGGGCGCGTGAATGCCGCAGGCTTCCGGACCCGCGAGATGTGCACGGGCACGCTGATCGCCCCCGACAAGGTGCTGACGGCAGCGCATTGCGTTGCGGGCATGGACGGGCTTGGCCCCTTGCCGCATGAATTCACTTTTGTTGCGGGATGGCTGCGGGGCACCGCCGCGGACAATGTGGCAGGCGCGTCGATCTGGGTACATCCCCGCGCCTATTCCGAAGGCCAGTTGGATCTGCGGTTCGATGTCGCCGTTCTGACGCTGGAACGGGCCAGCGCGATCCCGCCCTTGCCTCTGGTCGGTGGCGACGCCGCTGCACCCTACGGCATTCTGGGCTATTCGACCGCCCGCCCGCACATGCTGGGTGCCGCATTCGATTGCGCGGGCGAGGTGTCTGCCGCGATGCTCCGCGTCGAATGCCCGGTGCGACCGGGAAATTCCGGAGGGCCGGTGGTGGCGCGGGTCGGTGCGCATTGGGCGGTGGCCGGGGTTGTCAGCGCGATGGGCCAAACCGGTGCGCTGGCCGTTCCCGTGTCGCGCCTGACCCGACCTTGACCCCTACCAAACCCGGACATTCCGGTGCATAAGCCGCCCATACCATTGCGAGTCAGAAGGACAAGACCCATGCATGACATCCGAGCCATCCGCGAGAACCCCGCTGCGTTCGACGCCGCGCTGTCGCGCCGTGGACTGGAGCCGGTCTCGTCCGAAATCCTGCGCATCGACGAAGCCCGCCGCGCAGCGATCCTTGCCGCCGAAACCGCACAGGCCGACCAGAACAAGGCCGCCAAGGAAATCGGCAAGGTCAAAGCCTCGGGCGATGAAGCCGCCTTCGAAAAGCTGCGCGACGAGGTCGCGGCCAAGAAAAGCGCCGTGGCCGAGATGCAGGCCCGCGCCAAGGACCTGGACGAGCAATTGACCGAATTGCTGGTGGGCCTGCCGAACCTGCCATTCGAGGATGTGCCGGACGGCGCGGACGAGGCCGACAACGTCGAGATCCGCCGCTGGGGCACGCCACGCACATTCGATTTCCAGCCGAGGGAACATTACGAGATCACCGGCGTTCTTCCCGGAATGGATTTCGAAACCGCCGCCAAACTGTCCGGCTCGCGCTTTGTCGTGATGTCGGGGGCCGTGGCGCGGGTACACCGGGCCTTGGCACAATTCATGCTGGACACGCACATCACCGAGAACGGCCTGACCGAGACATGGACACCGGTCCTTGTCCGCGATGACATGATGTATGGCACCGGGCAGTTGCCGAAATTCGGCGAGGACAGCTACCAGACCACAAATGGCTGGTGGCTGGTGCCGACTGCCGAAGTGACGCTGACCAACATCGTCAACGGGGTGACGGTGGACGAGGATTATCTGCCCCGCCGCTATGTCGCGCATACCCAGTGCTTCCGCTCCGAGGCGGGCAGCGCCGGGCGCGACACCGCGGGCATGCTGCGTCAGCACCAGTTCGAAAAGGTCGAGATGGTGTCGATCACACACCCGGACAGAAGCCGTGAAGAACTGGACCGCATGACCGCCTGTGCGCAAGGCATTCTGGAAAAGCTGGGCCTGCCCTACCGCACCGTGGTGCTTTGCACCGGCGACATGGGCTTTGGCGCGCGCCGCACCCATGACATCGAAGTGTGGCTGCCCGGTCAGAACACCTACCGCGAGATCAGCTCGGTTTCGGTCTGCGGCGATTTCCAGGCCCGCCGAATGAACGCCCGCTTCAAACCCGCTGGCGGCGGCAAGCCGGAATTCCTGCACACGCTGAACGGCTCGGGCCTTGCCGTCGGGCGCTGCCTGATCGCCGTTCTTGAAAACGGTCAGGAGGCGGATGGCTCCGTCACCCTGCCCGAGGCGCTGCATCCGTGGCTGGGCGGCAAGACTCGGATCACGGCAGACGGGGTGATGGCATAGGCATGACACGGGTTTGGGCAGCACTGGTTCTGGGCGCGGCAATCCTGTTCGCCGCGTCACCCCTGGTCACCCAGGGGTTCAACGGGTTCGAGCCCGACCAATTCCCGGTGCCGCAGAATGATCCGCCTGTGCAGCCTGCCGGATACGCCTTTTCCATCTGGGGTCTGATCTATCTCTGGCTGCTGGCCGGGGCCGCGTTCGGATTGATCCGCCGCAGCGATGATCCCGACTGGGCTGCGATGCGCCCACCTCTTGTGGCGAGCCTTGCGATCGGGGCGACATGGTTGCCCGTGGCAAACCTTTCTCCGGCAGCGGCGACGGTGCTGATCCTTGCGATGCTGGCTTCGGCACTGCTCAGCCTCTTTCGCGTCGGCGACACCGACCGATGGCTTCAGCAAACCCCGGTGGCGATCTATGCCGGCTGGCTGACCGCCGCGTCCTCGGTCTCTATCGGGCTGATGCTGGGCGGATACGGCATCCTGAGCGGCACCTGGGCCGCGATCGTCGCCCTGTCCATGGGCCTCGTCGTGGCGTTGGTGGCGCAGTATCGTCTGCACCGCGCTCCGGAATACGGGATCACCGTCATCTGGGCCCTGATCGGGGTGATCGTCGCGAACACCGGACCGGTGAACATCGCCGTTGCGGGCCTGTGCGTGATCGGGATCGGTGCGATCCTGTCGCTGCGCGCGACCGACACCGAATAAGGGCGCAACGAAAAAGGGCTTCGGTGTCCCGAAGCCCCAGTGCAGAACCGGAATGACGGTCAGTTGACGACGAGGATCTGCGCGTCCTGCGCGGCAGTCAGCTCGTCCATGCTGACAGCGCCGTCGCCATCGGTGTCCACTTCCGCGAACACGTCTTCGGTCAGGTCGGTATAGGTGACCATCAGTTCTTCCATCGAATAGCTGCCATTGCCATCCGTGTCTTCCACCGCAACCTGCGCATGCGCCAAACCTGCCGTCAGCGCGACCACGGTTCCAAGGGTTACAATTGCATTCTTCATGATATGTCTGTGCTCCATTGCGGACTGCGCCGCAAACAACGACTCCATGTCGTCGCGCCAAGAGATATCATTGCAAAAACGCGCCACAAGGCGCTGAAATAATGTCGTTATCCCGGATCGGCACCAAAGCGTCGACGGTCGTTTCCGTCAACGGAAACGGAGGATGCGTCGACGCATCCGCCCCGCGCCAACCATACGCGCAGCGCCTACAGACCGGGACCCGACATCGCCACACACTCCCCTGTTTCCGTCAACGGAAACATTGGATGCGTCGACGCATCCAACCCACGCCAACCATACGCGCAGCGCAGACAGACCGAAACCGGACAGCACCACACGCACCCCCCTGTTTCCGTCAACGGAAACAGGGGATGCGTCGACGCATCCACCCGCAGGGATCACCCCATCGCGCGCAGGCGTTTGATCAGGCTTGACGTGTCCCAGCGTCCACCGCCCAGCTTCTGCACATCCTTGTAGAACTGATCGACCAGCGCCGTGACCGGCAGGGACGCGCCCACCTCGTCCGCCGTATCAAGGCAGATGCCCAGATCCTTGCGCATCCAGTCAACGGCAAAGCCGTGGTTGAACTTGTCGTCGATCATCGTCTCGTAGCGGTTCGACATCTGCCACGATCCGGCGGCCCCCTGGCTGATCACCTCGACCACCGCGCGGCCATCAAGCCCCGCCTTCTCGGCGAAATGCAGCGCCTCGCTCAGGCCCTGCACCAGACCCGCGATGGCGATCTGGTTGCACATCTTCGTCATCTGTCCCGCGCCGCTCTCGCCGATCCGGCGGCAGATGCGGGCATAGGCGTCGATCACCGGTGCGGCGCTGTCATAGGCCGCCTGGTCGCCTCCGCACATCACCGACAGGACGCCATTCTCGGCCCCGGCCTGACCGCCCGAGATCGGCGCGTCGACAAAGGCGATGCCGTGCCCCGCACCGGCCTCGCAAAGCTCGCGCGTCACTTTCGCAGACACGGTGGTGTGATCGACAAAGATGCTGCCCTCGGCCATCCCCGCAAAGGCGCCGTCCTCACCCAGACAGACGCTGCGCAGGTCATCGTCATTGCCGACGCAGGACATGACAAAGTCACAGCCCGCCGCAGCCTCACGCGGGGTCGCGGCATAAGACCCGCCATGTTCCTTGGCCCAGGCCTCGGCCTTGGCGGTTGTCCGGTTGTAGACAGTCACCTCGTGGCCGGCTTTCACCAGATGCCCCGCCATCGGGTAGCCCATGACCCCCAAACCCAAGAATGCCACTTTCGCCATGCCGCGCGCTCCCTATCTTCTGTGGTAATTTTCTGCTGCCTTTACCTGACGCTGCACCGCCCCCTTGGCAAGGGCCTGTGTGTTGGGTAGGGCAATGCAGGTTTTTGGTCCCGGCCCGGCACACGGGCTGATGCCGGTTGGAAAGGGTAGCAACACGTGGCGCTGATCTTCAGAACTCTGGTCTGGCTGACGACGGCGTCTCTTGTTCTGGTGACGATCGGGGTCCTGACCGTCTATTACCTCGCCTCGCGGTCCCTGCCCGACTACGACAACACTGTCAGGGTTCCGGGTCTGACCGCCGATGTCGAGATCCTGCGCGACAATTCCGGAGTGCCGCATATCTTTGCCAGCTCGGACCGCGACACATTCTATGCGCTGGGATATGCCCATGCGCAGGACCGTCTGTGGCAGATGACGCTGATGCGGCGCACCGCGCAGGGCCGCCTTTCCGAGATCTTCGGCATGCGCACGGTGGAAACCGACAAGCTGCTGCGCCGGCTGGACCTCTATCCGCTGGCCGTGCAGTCGGTCGCCGCGCAAGATGCCCGCACCCGCGATGCGCTTGATGCCTATGCAGCCGGGGTAAACGCGCGGATCACCGAGATCAACCGCGACAGCCTCGGGCGCGGCGCACCCGAGTTCTTCGTCTTCAACGCACCGCTTGCCCCATGGCATCCGGCGGATTCGCTTGCGCTTGTCAAGCTGATGGCGCTGCAACTGTCCAGCCATCTGCGCGAAGAGGTGCTGCGCGCCCGCACCTCGCTGCTCTTGCCGGATGAAAACCGCCTGGCCGACATCCTGCCCGACATCCCCGGCGCCGGTGTCGCGGCCCTGCCCGAATATGCGCAGCTCGTGCCCGGCCTGACCCGCGACACGCAGTTCGCGCACACCCGCCCCGATCCGATGTTCTGGCCCGTGGCCCCGCGCGGTCTGGCAGGAGCCTCGAACGCCTGGGCTGCTGATGAAACCCGCTCGGCCACCGGATCAACGCTGCTGGCCAATGACCCGCATCTGCAGTTCACGGCTCCGGCGACGTGGTATCTGGCGCGCCTGCAACTGTCGTCAGGCGGCGTGATCGGCGCGACCATTCCCGGCATCCCCGCGATCATGGCGGGCCGGTCCGACGCTATCGCCTGGGGCCTGACCTCGTCCTATCTTGACGATCAGGACCTCTTCATCGAGGAACTGAACCCCGAGAACCGCGAAGAGTACCGCACCCCGGACGGCTACAAGCCCTTCGCCACCCGTCGGTCGATCATCGAGATCAAGGATGCCGAACCCGTCACCCTGACCCTCCGCTGGACCGACAACGGCCCCGTGCTGCCCGGCACCCAGTTCGATCTGGCCGCGATCACGCCGCCCGATCATGTCACATCCCTGAGCTGGACCGCCCTCAGCCCGCGCGACACGTCGATGTCGGCTGCGATTGCGCTGATGTCGGCACAATCGGTCGAGGACGCGCTGGAGATCTCGAAAGCCTATGTCGCTCCGTCCCAGAACCTGACGGTGATCGACCGCGACAGCATCGCCATGAAGCTGATCGGCGCGATGCCCCGCCGCGACGCCGCCCACCAGAGCCAGGGGCGTTTGCCGTCGCTGGGGTGGCGGGCCGAGAACCGCTGGCAAGGCGTCTTTCCGGACGAGTCGAACCCGGTCTTCCTGAACCCCACCGGCGGCATCGTCGGCAATACCAACAACAAGACCGTCGACCGCCCGTTTCCGCTTCATGTCAGCTTCGACTGGGGCGACAGCCAGCGCGTGATGCGCTGGCAGGGCCTGATGCAGGGCCGCGAGGTCCATACCCGCGACAGCTTCATCGAAGCGCAGCTTGACACCGTGTCGATCACCGCCCGGGCGCTTCTGCCCCTGATCGGCGCGGATCTGTGGTTCACCGGCGAAGCCGCGCCCGAAGGCACCCCCGAACGCCTGCGCCAACGCGCGCTGGACCTGCTGGCCAACTGGAACGGTGACATGAACGAACACATGCCCGAGCCGCTGATCTATTCCGCCTGGCTGCGCGCCCTGCAGGAGCGGCTGATCCGCGACGATCTCGGGCCACTTGCGTCCGAGTTCAAACGCGTCGAGCCGCTGTTCATCGAACGGGTCTACCGCGATGTCGACGGCGCCAGCACGTGGTGCAATGTCATCCGCTCCGCGGTCGAGGAAACCTGCACCGACATCGCCCGTCTTGCGCTGGACGATGCGCTGGTCTGGATCACCGAAAACTGGGGCACCTCGCTGGAATCCCTGCGCTGGGGCGATGCGCATCAGGCCACGCATGACCATCCCGTTCTGGGCGAGGTGCCGATCCTGCGGTACTTCGTCAACATCCGTCAAAGCACCTCTGGCGGCGATCACACTTTGATGCGTGGCCGTGGTGCCGGCGAAGGCCCCAATCCGTTTCTCAACGTGCATGGGGCGGCCTATCGCGGGGTCTATGATCTGGCGGATCCCGACAGTTCGGTCTTCATCCTCTCCACCGGCCAGTCGGGGCATTTCCTGTCACGTCACTACGATGATCTGGGTACGCTCTGGCGGCGGGGCGAGTATATCCCGATGTCGCTCGATGCGGATCTTGCCCGCGCTGCCTCGGTGGGGATCACCCGGCTGGTGCGGGAGTAACGGGGCGCTGCCCCCGTCGCGCAAGGGCGGCTCCCCCAGCGTTAGTTCCAGGCCAAAGACGCCGCAGGCTTCACGTTGCTAAAGCGTTTCGAACTGTCGGGCGTCCTTGGCCGACCAGCGCACGCGCACTCGGTAGCCGGTTTCATCCTGCGTTTCCTCTTCGACCAGCGCCTTGTCGAAGAGCCACGCGCGTTTGCGGCCCTCGTCAAAGCCCAGATGCAGCGTGTCCTCGCGGCGCTCGCCCTCGAGGATGCGGTTCACCGCCGCCAAAAGCACGTCCAGCCCATCCCCAGTCAGCGCGGATGTGGCAAAGACCTCGTCGCTGCGCTCGGCGCGCGCGCGCGTGGCGTCACGCAGTTCAGGGTCCATCGCATCGATCTTGTTCCAGACCTCCAGCAGCGGGGTCGTGTCTGTCACGCCAAGTGAGTTGAGGATCTCGCGCACATCCTGCGCCTGTTCCTCGGTGGCGGTGTGGCTGATGTCGCGCACATGCAGGATCAGATCCGCCGCCAGCACCTCTTCTAGGGTGGCGCGGAAGGCGGCGACCAGTTCGGTCGGCAGATCGCTGATGAACCCCACTGTGTCCGACAGGATGACATCCGGACCATTCGGCAGTTTGACCGCCCGCATGGTTGGATCGAGCGTGGCAAAAAGCATGTCCTTGGCCATCACATCGGCCCCGGTCAGCCGGTTGAACAGCGTCGACTTGCCCGCGTTGGTGTATCCCACCAGCGCCACGATCGGGTACGGCACCTTGGCGCGCGCCGCGCGGTGCAGGCTGCGGGTCTTGACCACCTTGTCCAGTTGCCGCCGCAGGTTGACCAGCTGCTCGTCGATGGCCCGCCGGTCGGCCTCGATCTGGGTCTCCCCCGGTCCGCCGACAAAGCCCAACCCGCCGCGCTGCCGCTCAAGGTGGGTCCAGGCCCGCACCAGCCGCGTGCGCTGATAGCTGAGGGCTGCCATCTCGACCTGAAGCACCCCTTCTCGCGTCGCCGCCCGGTCGCTGAAGATCTCGAGGATCAACCCGGTGCGATCCAGCAGCTTGACACCCCAGGTCTTTTCAAGATTGCGCTGCTGCACCGGGGAGACCGGCCCATCGACCAGCACCAGCTCGATCTCGTTGTCCTTGAACAGGCTTTTCAGCTCGTCGATCTTGCCCGACCCGAACAGCGCACCGGGATGCGGTTTCGGAAGACGCACTACGTTGCTGCCCACCACCTGCAAACCGGGCAAGGCCGCGGCCAATGCCACGGCTTCCTCAAGAGCGGGTTGCGCCGCCCGGCGCGACCGGTAGCTTGTGATGTCAGGATGCAGGACCCAGGACCGGGTCACATGCGCCTTGTGTTCCTTCAATTGTCGCCTTCGCCGTCATACAGGTTGATAGGCTGTGCCGGCATGATCGTCGAAATGGCGTGCTTGTAGACAAGCTGCGACTGGCCATCGCGACGCAACAAGACACAGAAATTATCAAACCAGGTGATGACGCCCTGCAATTTGACGCCATTGATCAAGAAAACGGTCACCGGCACCTTCGTTTTGCGGACGTGATTGAGAAACGCGTCCTGAAGGTTCTGCTTGTCAGATGCCATAAAATTAGCCTTTGTTCTTGCTTTTGTCGCGCCGACGGTCGTGATTTGAGGTCACTATGTCTTGGCACTCATGTAAATTCCAGTGGAAAAACAAGGAATTTCGGCAAGTGTGCCGACAAGGCTCAATCGCGCCAGAGATCCGGCGTCAAAATGACCACAAGTGCCAGCATTTCAAGACGCCCCATGATCATCGCCAGAGCCGCGATCACCTTGGGTCCCGGACCCAGCTCGATCAGCGACAGACGTCCGGCCTGCACCACCTCGATCAGCGGCCCGCAATTGGACAGGCTGGCCACCGACAGCACCAGAGCCTGTTCGAACGGGATACCGAAGACGGCAAAAGCCACGGTTGTCGCGGCCAGCGTGATGGCGAAGATCATGAAGAAGACCCATGCGATAAAGGCCCCTTCCCGCCGCGTGCGCCGGGACACCAGACCCGCGCGCCCCACCGAGGACGGGTGTACCAGCCGGTCGACTTCGCGCATGCCGTTGAGGCTCAGCGCAAAGACCCGCATCAGCTTGACCCCGCCCGCCGTGGTCGCCACGCCACCGCCGATCAGCGCGAGGCCCATCAAGATCAGCCCCGGCGTCTCGAGTCCGGACCACGCTTGTGCGTCGACCCAGTCGACGCTGGCATATCCGTGGGTCGTCAGAAAAGACAGCACGGTAAAGCCCGCGCCCCAGAAGGCCCGCACTGCGGCAAGAAAGTTGTTCTGATCGCCAATATCCAGCGCCGCCACGAAATGGCGCAGCACCAGAACGGTGGGGATCAGCAGAACGATCGCCAAACCCAGCCGGAACTCGGGATCCTGCAACAGCCCGGCCCTCTGCGCCGTGCTCGTGTCCTGCGAAAACGTCGCGCGCGACAGGGCGAACAGCAGGAAAACAGCCATGATCGCCTCTCCGGCGATGCCGCTGCCCGCGCCCGAAGGCCCGCCGACCGGGGAGATCCCCGAGGTGGACATCACGCTCATCGCATGCACCAGCGCCACAAACGGCGTGTCTCCGGCCACCAGAAGCAGAACCCACAGCGCCAGCGTGAGCAGCGCATAGGCCGGCACCAGCACCGCCGCACTCCGGGCCAACCGGCTGGCCGGGGTCGAGGTGTCGCGCCGTGCGGCCCCCATCACGATGTCCTGCCCCGGCTCGCCCAGCGAGGTCACCTCGAACCCACCGAGGTTCAGCGGCGCGAGGATGGCCGCCGCGGCCACCCACATCAGCAATCCCCCCATCCACGCCACCTGCGCCCGCCACAGATGTTCCGCCATCGACAGGCGGGCCGCATCGAACAGCGGCAGACCCGTGGTCGTCAGGCTCGAGACCATGTCGAGATAGGCGTTGAGGAAATTCGTCGTCTGGATCGATTCGTAATACGGCACCGCCAGCACCGCGGGCAGCACGAGGAACCCCGCCAGCAGCGCCATCAACTGCCGGATGGCGTTGCGGTTGTGCGGGCGGTTCGCCAGCGCCAGCCCGATCAGGCTGCACAGGATCAGCCCCACCAGCCCCGAATAGAAGAACGACCGCGCGTCGTGGAACGCCTCGGCCCAGAGCGCCACTGCCGCCGGCACGACCATCGACACCGACGCGATCCCCGTCAGCAGCAACACCAGCGGCAGGCGATACAGCAGCGCCATCGGATCAGAAGAAGTCGATCGACACCTGAAGCAGGCGTTCGACCTCGCGCACATCCTTGGCCAGCGTGAAGAGCACCACCTGATCCCCCTCCTCGATCACCATCGACCCCGTGGGGCGCTTGACCTTGCCCGCCTTGCGCACCGCACCGACCAGCACGCCTTCGGGGAAGTCGATGTCGCGCAGCTTCTGCCCCGCCATCGGTGAGGTCGACAACACCTCCGCCTCGATCACCTCGGCCTCGGCGTCGCCGATGGAATAGACCGCGCGCACCCGGCCATGCCGGAAATGGCGCAGGATCGAACTCACCGTGACCGAGCGCGGGTTGATATAGGCGTCGATCCCCAGTGGCTCCATCAACGGCTCCAAGGTCGGGTCGTTGATCAGCGCGATCGCCATCCGGCAGCCTTCGGACTTGGCGCGCACCGCGGCCAGCATGTTGACCTTGTCGTCATCGGTCACACACAGCACCGCATCCGCGCGTTCGATATTCGCTTCGGACAGCAGCGCCACGTCCAGCCCGTCGCCATTCAGGACAATCGTCCGCTCCAGCGCCTCGGCGGCGCGTTCCGCGTTCTTGCGGTTGCGCTCGATCATCTTGACCCGCACCCGGTCGGCCCGCTGTTCCAGATCGCGCGCCACCATCAGCCCGACATTGCCGCCGCCGATGATCACCACCCGCTCCTGCTTGTGATGGGTCTTGCCGAAGATCTCGAGCGTCCGCCGCACGTCCTCGGAATGGGACATCACGTAACAGGAATCGCCCACGAAGATCTGGTCCCCCGATTCCGGCGCAAACAGCGTGCCCTCGCGGCGGATGCCCACCACGATGCTGCGCAGCGTCGAGAAGAGATCGGTCAACTGCTTCAGCGGCGTGTTCACGATGGGGCAGTCAGGGTCGATGGTCAGCCCCATCAGCGCCGCATCGCCATCAAGGAACTTCTCCGTATCGAACGCCGCCGGTGCGTTGAGCCGCTGCAAGGCCGCCTCGGCCACCTCCATCTCGGGGCTGATCACCACGTCGATGGGCATGTGATCGCGGCGGTAGAGGTCGGAATAGATCGCCGTCAGATAGGATTTCGACCGCAGCCGCGCGATCTTGCGCGGGATCGAGAACACCGAATGCGCCACCTGACAGGTCACCATGTTGACCTCGTCCGAATGGGTCGCCGCGATGATCATGTCCGCGTCCCGCGCCCCCGCCTGGTCGAGCACATCCGGATACGAGGCGAACCCCGCGATCCCCTGCACATCCAGCGCATCCGTCGCCCGGCGCACCAGATCGGGGTTGCTGTCCACCACGGTGACGTCATTGCGCTCCCCCGAGAGGTGCCGCGCGATCTGCCAGCCGACCTGACCTGCTCCGCAGATGATAACCTTCATGTCCCGCAGCCCGCCGCCGGGCCCCTTGGCTGTGTCGCAGCCTTCTCAATGGCAGAGGTCCGGGGTGGGGTCAATTGCAGAGGGCCGCGCCACCCGCCCCGTAGGCTGCGTGCTCGCACGCGCCACGCCCCCAACCACTCCGCGCAACGCTCACCCGCCGCGCATTGCCGACGCGCGCGGAGGCGATCCGACCGTCGAATCCCTCGATTTATCCCGGCCACGTCCGAAGAAGGTCAAAGCGGAGCACTGGCCCCACCAAATCGCCGCCGCGTGGGGGCGCGTCGGCGATGCGCGGCGGGCTTTGCCCGCTGTTTCGCGCGGACTCCATGATTGCCCATTGCCAACGTCCGCTTGAGGTGCGGGACGCTTCCAACCGACCTGTCGAAGCAAGAATTCGCTCCGCGAAAATAGCTGAACGACAGAGCGTTGAAAGTCGCCTTAATGCGATAAATGCAGGATCAAGCTTTGGAACGTCTGATTTACCGTTTTGGCTGCGCCGATTTCCGTGCAATCGGGCTTTGATTGAGCAGACAGGAACCGATTTTGGGCTCGTAGCGCCAGAATTGGCTGTTCTGAGGCCCCCAACGCCT
>JAUIBL010000060.1 GCA_030428355.1 Alphaproteobacteria bacterium
TTCCACGGTATAGATCTCCCCGCCCTCCCTGCCGCTGCAAGAAGGGAAAAGTGGCAGGATTTTACTCCGCCCGCAGCGAGACTATCCCGCCGCTACCGTGGCCTAATTTCGCACCGCCGTTTCCAAGATAACATGCCGTCCCAAACAGGTCTCCATCACATGCCTCGGATCAGGTCGGTGATATGCCTCGGTGCCTGCTTCGTCTTCGCCATGCCGGTTGCTGCATTGGCGCAATCAGGAGAGGGCGCACTGATGCTCCCGTCCGAGGTGACCTTGCGGGAGGCAGGTTGGAGCCAGCTTTCGAATTACAGAGAAATCGGGTCATTCCTTCTTGCCGTGGTCGAAACGCTTGTTTTCGTCGCCGCCTTTGCCTTTCACCCGCGCGCCAATGCCTTGCGTCAGGATACCCAGGGCTGGTTTGTTCAGGCCAGCATGTTCCTGTTCGGGTTGATCGGCATGCTTGTCGGATTTCTGGTTTTGCACCATGGGTATCTGATCGGCTTCGTCATTCTCGGGCTTGGCAGCCTGTTCCGGTTCCGCATGGCATCAAGCTCGCTGGTTGATGGGGCCATCCTGATCATGGTCACGCTCGTCGGCCTTGCCGTCGGTCTGGACTTGCCGGTTATGGCGCTGGTGGCCACTCTGGCTGGGTGCGCAACTCTGTGGTTCGTCACGGCCCGCATTGTCGTGGTGGTTGAACTGAAATTCGCCGACGACGCCGCGTTGAGCGCAGCGCTTGATCCAATGCAGGACGCGTTCGCCGCCAAGGGATTTCGCATCCTTTCCAGTCGCAAGACAGATTTCAAGCCGCTGCTGGTCGTGGAGTTGTCCCATACGGACATCAAAGCTGTCGCGTTGGTGCCACCGGTGATGGATGATCTTCTGCGCCTTGGCCATGGGGTCAAGGATTGGCATGTCTCGTAAAGCGTGGCAGCGGGTTCCGGTTCTTCAGCACGTCTGTAGCGGCTTGTCCCGCAGCATTTCCGGTCGGTGACGGCTCCGGACATTGAGGGCAGTCCTGACTGGCAACACGCTGCACGCCTTTATTGCGTTGTGCAGACCGCCTGAGTCGTTTGCTTTGCAGCGCGGTGGTGGGCCCACTGGCAATTCTCGCGTCGAACTGACTTAGGTCAGATCGATCGTGATCTTTCCTATATGAGCGCGGCTTATCTGGCGTTCCAGCGCCGCGCCGAGTTGATCCATCGAAAAACGGCCTGCGTCGAGAACGGGCTTCAAGCCATGTGCATCGATTGCGGCGATCGCTTCTTCGAGGTTGGTGCGCGACCCCGTGGCGATCCCCTGGACTCGGATGCATCCACCAATCAGCTTGCCAATATCGGCGGGGGCCTGTTTCGCTCCAAGGAACCCGATCACACCCACGAACCCGTTGAAGGCCATGCTGCCCAAGGTATGCGGCAAGGTGGCGCCCACGGTTTCGACCGCGATGTCCACGCCATCGCCGGTGATGTCCCGGACGACAGGGGCCCAATCCGGGGTGTCCTTGTAGTTCACAACGGCGTCCGCACCGAGGTTGGACAGCAACTCCGCCTTGTCGTTTGACGACGTCAGAGCCACCACGGACGCCCCCGCCAGTTTGGCGAATTGCAGGGCAAACAGGGCCACGCCGCCGGTCCCCATCGTAAGAACCCATTGCCCCGGTCGCGCCCCGGCTTGTTTCAGCGTTGTCCAGGCGGTCAGGGCCGCAATCGGCAGGGTGCTTGCCTCGACATCGGACAGGGTCGCGGGCGCGCGGACCGCGTTGTCCTCCGAGACCACGATCATCTCGCGGGCGACCCCGTCGAACGGACCGCCAAGCGTTCTTGCCGTGCGTTGCTCCTGTGTTGCCGGGCCATTCGTCCAGCCGCGTGTGTAGACGGGCAGGGCGCGGTCGCCCACCTTGAACCGGGTCACGCTGTCGCCCACTGACACCACTTCGCCGCAACCATCGGAGAGCGGGACAATCGGCAGCGCCATGTCGGGCCTGTAGGTGCCATCAACGACCACCACATCCCTGTAATTCACCGATGCCGATGTCAGCCGGATGACAATCTCGTTTGCGCCCGGCTCGGGAACCGCGCGCTCGGTCAGCACGAGGTTTTCAGCGCCGAATTTCGGTAGAGTGACAGCCCGGTAAGTCTTGCTCATACGCGTGTTTCTTTCGGTGGTTGGACAGGGTGCGTCATTGGTCGTGGCCACGACACAGGAGCGTACGACCGGAAATCGTTATTCCGCGGCCGGTTTGAGGCTTGCCATGAGGTGATGAAACTTCTCGCCCTGAACGGCGATATGCGCGCGCATCACATTTGCGGCTGTTTCGCCGTCGCCATTTTCCAGAGCCATCACAATCGCCTTGTGCTCGGACATGGACTGCCGCAGGCGCCCCCGGAGACGCAACTGCAAACGCCGGAAGGGTTGCAGGCGACGGTGCAGACGAAAGCATTCCTGCTCGAGGAAACTGTTGCCAGATTGGCGATATACCAGCGCGTGAAAGCGCTCGTTTTCGCGGAAATAACCGTTTGCATCATTGGCTTCGACGGCGGCATCGCACAGCGCGTTCGTCTCGTGCAGCTTCTGCAGGGCATCGTCGGAAATGCGTGTCGCGGCAAGTCTCGCACAGACCGCTTCAAGCTCGGCCATCACCTCGAACATCTCGATCAGTTCGACCGGGCCGGGCTGGCGCACAAACACGCCGCGCCGAGGCAATTGCTCGACCAGTCCGGACTGCGCAAGCCGTT
Organism: Alphaproteobacteria bacterium; assembly: GCA_030428355.1. Lineage (GTDB taxonomy): Bacteria > Pseudomonadota > Alphaproteobacteria > Rhodobacterales > Rhodobacteraceae > Marivita. The sequence goes on from JAUIBL010000060.1 coordinate 2,736, forward strand.
GTAACGCTTCGCGAATGGGGGTTCGGGATACGTCAAAACGACTGGCCAACTGCACTTCATCAAGGCGTTCCCCGTCGGCGATGGTGCCGTCAAAGATCAGCCCCTCGATCTCGTCTGCAATGATGTCCGATCGCTTTCGTTCCATGCAATTGTATGTAGCTGTATGTAAATTGGAATGCAAGTTGATTAATCTTGTATACAAAAAAGTTGACTTCGAACACATCACCGATACCTTGGTACACGGTTCCGAAGAGAATCGGGAGTTTTAGGGAGGATTCCATGAACAAGTTTTTTGCCACAGCAGCGGCCGCCGCTGCCCTGTTCGCGGGTACGCTGAGTGCCAACGCGACAGAACTGCGTCTGTCTCATCAATGGTCCGACAAGGACGTGCGCCATCAGGTTGCGCAGATCGTCGCCGACGAGGTTGCTGCTGCCGGTGTTGACCTCGAGATCAAGATTTTTCCGACTGAATCGCTCTTCAAGGCGCGCGAGCAGTACACGCCCCTGTCGCGCGGTCAGCTCGACATGACGGTGCTGCCGCTGTCCTATGCCGGTGGTCAGCAGCCCGCCTATAACCTCACGCTGATGCCGGGCCTGGTGAAGAACCACGATCACGCAGCGCGCCTTTCCGACAGCCCCTTCATGGCCGCTTTGGAAGAGAAGATGGCCGAAGATGACGTGATGGTGCTGGTGCATGGCTATCTTGCCGGAGGCTTCGCCGCCAAAGACAAGTGCATCCGCAAGCCCGAAGACGTGGCCGGCCTTCAGACCCGCGCCGCAGGCAAGTCGTTCGAGCAGATGCTGGCCGGGGCAGGGGCATCCATCGCCTCGATGGCCTCGTCCGAAGTCTATAACGCGATGCAGTCGGGCGTTCTGGACGCGGTCAACACATCGTCCTCGTCCTTCGTGTCGTTCCGCCTCTACGAGCAGGTGGCCTGCTACACGCCCGCAGGCGAATTTGCACTCTGGTTCATGTACCAGCCGCTCTTGATGAACAAATCAACCTTCGACGGCCTGAGCCCCGAACAGCAGGCAGCCCTGATGGCCGCCGCCGAAAAGGCCGAAGCCTTCTACCTCGAGGAAGCCAAGAAAGAAGACGCGGCATCGGTCGAAGCATTCCGCGCTGCCAACGTGGAAATCGCCGAGATGACTCAGGAAGACTTTGACGCGTGGTTGGCGCTGGCCAAGGAAACCTCGTTCAAGGCCTTCGTCGAAGAACTGCCGGATGGGCAGGCTCTGCTGGACCTCGCGCTCGCCGTCGAGTGATGTGATCCGCCGGGGACGGCACCGCGCCGTCCCCGAACCTCTTTAAGAACTGACGCGAGGGTATCATGGCGACGCAACTCTCCGCTGCCCCGGCACGCACCGGCGGCAACCCCTTCCTGCGCATCGTGAACGGCATCTCGACCGTGGCGGGCTGGACCGCGGCGGCGATGATCCTGACCTCGGTGTTCATCACCTGCCAGATGATCTTCGTGCGCTTCGTGCTGAACCAGTCGACCGTCTGGCAGACCGAGGCGGTGATCTATCTGATGGTCGCCTCGACGCTGATCGGGCTGCCCTATGTCCAGCGGATGCGCGGGCACGTGAATGTCGATCTCATCCCGCTGGCCTTGGCACCGCGGCCGCGCTTCGCGCTCGCTTTGCTGACGCTGGGCCTGTCCATCGTCGTTGTCGCGGTGATGTTCTGGTACGCCTATGATTTCTGGCACCTTGCCTGGTCGCGCGGATGGAAATCCGAAACCGTCTGGGCCGTGCGTCTGTGGATCCCCTATTTGGCACTGCCCGTGGGGTTCGGCCTCTTCCTTCTGCAACTGATCGCCGATTTCGTGGCATTGCTGATCGGTGCCGACAAACCCTTCGGACTGGAGAATAGCTGATGGATCCGCTTGTCCTCGGCGCTTTTGTCGCCATCGCCACCATCGTAGTCCTGTTCTCGGGCGTGTCTGTCGCGCTGGGTCTGGTCATCGTTTCCGCCGGGTTTCTGATCGTTTTCGACGGCATGCGGTCGCTGGAACTGCTGCCCGAGATCATGTTCGGCAAGCTCAACTCTTTTGCTCTTTTGTCGATCCCGATGTTCATCATTATGGGGGCCGCCATTGCGTCTACAAGGGCGGGCGCGGATCTCTACGAGGCGCTTGAACGCTGGCTGACCCGCGTGCCCGGCGGTCTGGTGATCTCGAACCTCGGGGCCTGCGCGCTTTTCTCGGCGATGTCGGGGTCGAGCCCCGCGACCTGTGCCGCCATCGGCAAGATGGGCATCCCCGAGATGCGCAAGCGCGGATACCCGGATGCGGTCGCTGCAGGCTCCATCGCCGCAGGCGGCACGCTGGGTATTCTGATCCCGCCCTCGGTGACGATGATCGTCTACGGGATCGCGACTGAGACCTCGATCGGGCGCCTGTTTCTGGCAGGGGTCATTCCGGGGCTTCTGCTGGTGGCCCTGTTCATGGCGTGGTCGCTCTATTCGACCTGGCGGTCGGGCGATGCGTCTGTCCTTACGGCGACGCCCTATACCTGGCGGCAGAAGCTCGAGATTCTGCCGCGCGTTCTGCCCTTCCTGCTGATCATCTTCGGCGTGCTCTATGCCATGTATGGCGGGATCGCGACGCCGTCCGAAACGGCAGCCGTGGGTGCGCTGATGTGCCTGCTGATCGCGATGATCATCTACAAGCTGTGGAGCCCGAAAGCGCTCTGGGTCGTCCTCCGGGACAGCACGCGGGAATCCGTGATGATCCTCTTCATCATCGGCGCGGCAGGCGTGTTCAGCTACATGCTCAGCTCGCTTTTCATCACGCAATCCATCGCGGAATGGATCGGAACGCTGGACGTGAACCGCTGGGTGCTGATGTTCGCGATCAACATCTTCCTGCTGATCGCGGGGTTCTTCCTGCCGCCCGTGGCGGTGATCCTGATGGCCGCACCGATCCTGCTGCCCATCATCCTGTCCGCCGGGTTCGATCCGATTTGGTTCGCGGTGATCCTGACGATCAACATGGAAATCGGCCTGATCTCGCCCCCGGTTGGACTGAACCTTTACGTGATCAACGGCATCGCGCCCGACATCAAGCTCAAGACCATTCTTGTTGGGTCGCTGCCCTATGTCGGCTGTATGGTGCTCGCGATCATCCTGCTGTGCCTCTTCCCCGGTCTGGCGACATGGCTGCCCGATCTGATCATGGGGCCCGCGGTATGACGATCTTCGCCGATCTTCTGTCAACGGTGTTCGAGCGGCGTTACCGGCCATGGGGCTCGGCGCAAAGGGACAGCCGTCCGGTCACGGCGCTGGTCGCCGACCTGATCAGCGGCGCGGGCGAAGTGACCGGGGCGGGCCTCGCGCGGCAGATCATCGACCGGTATGGCGAGATGGATGATGAGGCAAAGCTCGCCTTCTTCCGGCACATCGCGACCGACCTCGCGATTGCGCCGTCAGCCCTGCGCGCCGCACTCGATGCCTACGAAGCCGAGGGGCAGTCCAAGACGACCTATCGCGCCGTGATGGCCGCGTCCGAACCGCCGCGACAGGAGTTGATCCGACGTCTGAACCAGGTGCCCGGTGCCACGAAGTCGCTTGTGCGCATGCGCGCCGATCTCTTGCGGCTGGCACAGGGGGACGAGGCGCTTCTGGCGCTCGATCTCGATTTCCGGCATCTCTTTGCAAGCTGGTTCAACCGGGGCTTTCTTGTCCTGCGGCGGATCAGTTGGGAGAGCCCCGCTGACATCCTTGAAAAGATCATCGCCTACGAAGCGGTCCATGCCATCGACAGTTGGGATGATCTGCGTCGGCGTCTGCAGCCTACGGATCGGCGTTGCTTTGCATTTTTCCACCCGGCCATGCCGGATGAGCCGCTGATCTTTGTCGAAGTCGCGTTGACCCCAGGGATTGCGCGGTCTGTGCAGGCTGTGCTGTCTGAAAATCGGGAAGTCTTGCCCACCCATGATGCGGACACGGCGGTGTTCTATTCCATCTCGAACTGTCAGGCCGGGCTTGCCGGTATTTCCTTTGGCAACATGCTGATCAAGCAGGTGGCTGCGGATCTGTCAGCCGAACTGCCCGGTCTGAAGACCTTTGTCACCCTGTCGCCCATCCCGGGATTTGCCTCCTGGCTGGCGCAGCAGGACCCGCAGGCAAACGTGCAAGACGGCGAGACCTTGCGGGCGCTGGCGGCGCATTACCTGGCCGAGGCCAAACGCACCGATGGCATGCCGCTTGATCCCGTCGCACGGTTCCATCTGGGCAACGGCGCGCAACTGCACGATCTGCACCTCAACGCGGACACTTCGCCCAACGGCATCCGCCAATCGCACGGGGTGATGGTCAACTATATCTATGATCTCAAGAAGGTGGCCGAGAACCACGAACGGTTCGCGACCTCGCAAGTGGTTGCAATGTCTTCCAGCATCCGGTCGCTTGCGGTAAACGCCACCAAACTATTGTCTGAGGAGGCGTAACCATGCCCAACCCTCTTTATGATGCACTTTTTGGCATTCACGCCGGTAAATCGACGCCCTTCCTGCATCTGCAGGATGGGTCGGTCATCAGCCACAGCGGCTTTCTCGAAATGGCCGCGCGGTACGCGCATGTCCTGACCAGGAACGGGCTGAACCCAGGAGATCGCTTGGCAGCGCAGATCCACAAATCGCCCGAGGCACTCGCCCTCTATGCCGCCTGTGTTCAGGCCGGGGTCATCTTCCTGCCGCTGAACACGGCCTATACGCCGGATGAGGTTACATACTTCATCGAAAACAGTGGCGCGCGCTGCGTTGTCTGCGATGCCAAGAGCGCCGGTGACCTCGGGCCGATCGCGGATCGTCTTGGCGCGCAGCTTGAAACGATGAACGCCGATGGCGGCGGAAGCCTGACCGATCAGGCCGCGACCATGCCCGCATCATTCGACACGGTTTCGCGGACGTCTGATGATCTGGCGGCGTTCCTCTACACCTCCGGCACGACCGGCCGCTCCAAGGGTGCGATGCTCACGCAGGACAACCTTCTGTCAAACGCGCTGACCTTGGGCGATTACTGGAAATTCACGGCAGACGATGTGCTTCTGCACGCTTTGCCGATCTTCCACACGCACGGTCTTTTCGTGGCGACCAACGTCATTCTGGCGACCGGGGGATCGATGATCTTCCTGCCGAAATTCGATCTCGACGCCATGATCGCTCTCATACCCAAGGCGACGACGATGATGGGCGTGCCCACTTTCTACACGCGTCTGCTGGATGACGCGCGGTTTACCAAGGATCTCACAGCGCATATGCGCCTTTTCGTGTCCGGCAGCGCGCCGCTTCTGGCGGACACGCATGTCCAGTTCGAAAAGCGCACGGGGCACCGCATCCTCGAGCGCTACGGCATGACCGAAACCAACATGAACACCTCCAACCCCTATGATGGGGAACGCCGCGCCGGGACGGTCGGTTTTCCGCTTCCGGGTGTGGAGCTCAAGATCACCGATCCGGCGACGGGCCAGACCCTGCCACAAGGCGAGGTTGGCCAGATCGAGGTCCGAGGCCCGAATGTCTTCAAGGGCTATTGGCAGATGCCGGAAAAGACCGCCGCCGAACTGCGCGAAGACGGGTTCTTCATCACCGGCGACTTGGGCAAGCTTGATGACGACGGCTATGTGCACATTGTCGGTCGGAACAAGGACCTCATCATCTCGGGCGGCTACAACATCTACCCCAAGGAAATCGAGCTGGTCCTCGATGAACAGCCCGGTGTTCTCGAAAGCGCGGTCATCGGCGTCCCGCATGCGGACTTCGGCGAGACCGTTCTTGGCCTGATCGTGCCGGAACCGGGCATCACCCCGGACCTCGACGCGATTGGCGAGGCCTGCAAGGCCTCCCTTGCGCGGTTCAAACATCCGAGAAAGCTGATCCCGGTCGACGAGCTGCCGCGCAACACGATGGGCAAGGTGCAAAAGAACATCCTGCGCGAAACCTATCGCGATGTGTTCCAGCCGGCCGACACATAGGTTTCACGCGCTCGCGCTTTGGCCTGTGGCCGTGTGAGCCGTGCCGTGGATCGGGAAATAATACTCCGACGGTGCGACGTGCCCGGATTTCGGGCTGTGTCCCGTCATGTGGAAACGGCGGTGCGAAATTAGGCCACGGTAGCGGCGGGATAGTCTCGCTGCGGGCGGAGTAAAATCCTGCCACTTTTCCCTTCTTGCAGCGGCAGGGAGGGCGGGGAGATCTATACCGTGG
>JAUIBL010000029.1 GCA_030428355.1 Alphaproteobacteria bacterium
TTCTTGTAGTACAGCTCCGACCACGAAACACCTGCGTGTCGCTAGAATTTCGTTATTTTACAGTCAATTAGGAAAAATGCCGTAGAGATTATGCTTCTCGACCGCACCAAACTTTCCCTCTAATACATTGTAAAATAACGATAAATTCTACAGCGGGCACCAACTGTAGTACAAATCGTTGAACAAAAGCACTCCGTATACCTTCAAGAAGTCAGGAATATTCTACTTCATCCGTAGGATTCCAAAGCACGTGCGGCATAGGTACAGAACTGACAAAATCAGCTTCTCGTTGCGCACAAGATCAGCATCCATTGCTTGCCAAAAAGCCCAAAGGCTTGCTGAAACTTTGGATCAGCATTGGTTTGCTATGCAGATTTCCGAAGATGTTACTACGACAGTTGTATATTTTTCATCCATTTTCCAGTCACTGTCAGGCCATATCCTGTACCGTAACCAGAACCCACGCCAACCGTAGCCCATCCACCGATCTGGTCGATGATTTCAGATGGACATTCCACCGCTCTAAGACGGTCTCGCATTGCATGTCGAAATCCATGAATAGTATATGTGCTGCTGGTTTTGGTTTTGATCCATTTATTCAACGCTGCGCTTGCAGAATTCGTAGAAGTGGCTTCGGCACTTTTGTTGTATTTGGGGAAGGCATACGGGGAAGATGTTTTTTTGGCTAAAATTTGTTGGGCCGCCCAAAGCGATTGGCCAACCAATGGCACAAGTCTTTCACTTGATTTTGTTTTCAATGACCTCCAAGGGTACGGCTTAATCACAATGTGTGGAACTTCATCTTGTACCACGAGATCAGATTTCAAAGCACCTGCTGCTTCGGCAAGTCTGAGACCAGTGTCAGAAATTAGAGCGATTAACCAACGTGCTTCGTCGTCCTTAGCATTACAAAACTCCTGTATCTTGCGAATTTCAGCAACGGGAATGGTTTCACGTGTTTTTACTCCCAGTGTCCGATCAAACTGAACCTTTTCGAATGGGTTGTCGTGATTCAGTGCATATTCACTGAATGTAAAGTTACATATTGCACGAATGGTCCCGATGATCCTGTCGATACTGCTTCCTGCCAGTCCACGATTCACCAAATTGTCACGAAAAAGATTTGCATCCTTTCTGGTGTATTCTGTGATGACTTTGTTTCCGCAAGTGGCTGTGAGATAAGCTACAGCTCGATCAGATGCGGAATGAAAAGTTTTTGACCTCTTCAAACCCTTCATTTGACAATAGATGACAGCAGCGTCGGACAAGAACACATTGAAACGATTAGATTGATCATCATGCTTTGAAGTGGGCATAACACTATGACCCCCCACTGTTAGGTAACGACTAAATGTAACATCTTCGGAAATCTGCATAGCAAACCAATGCTGATCCAAAGTTTCAGCAAGCCTTTGGGCTTTTTGGCAAGCAATGGATGCTGATCTTGTGCGCAACGAGAAGCTGATTTTGTCAGTTCTGTACCTATGCCGCACGTGCTTTGGAATCCTACGGATGAAGTAGAATATTCCTGACTTCTTGAAGGTATACGGAGTGCTTTTGTTCAACGATTTGTACTACAGTTGGTGCCCGCTGTAGAATTTATCGTTATTTTACAATGTATTAGAGGGAAAGTTTGGTGCGGTCGAGAAGACTCGAACTTCCACGGGAGTTACCCCACAGCGACCTCAACGCTGCGCGTCTACCAATTCCGCCACGACCGCACTGTCTTGACTTGGTAGGCGGCTCATTAGCGAAGGTCGCAATCGGGGGCAAGGACAAATTTCGACATTCTCTCATGCCATCCGCGATTGACGCAGACGCGGCAGAAATACGCGCGCCGCGACCAGACCCAGAAGCCCCGCGATCACCAGCCAACCCCAGTGCGACGGCGCACCGAACAGCATCTGGTTCAGCGTCCGCCCCGGCAGGAAGGTGAAGGCTCCGGCGATGATGAGACCGTTGGAATAAAGGCTGCGCAGGATCGCCTCGTGCCGGTCGATGTCGCGTGCGATGGCGGCCTTGATCCCGGCCCAGAGCGACCAGAGCGTGAGCACGGCAAACCCGTGCAGCGGGCCGATGCCGATGGGCGTGAAATGCGACGGGATCAGGAACGATCCGAGCGCCAGCACCGTCATTGCCGTGACCCAGACATAGCCAACCACCTTGTGTGTCCGGTCTCGCCTGCGGCGATAAAGGGCGACTGGCCCAAGGATCAGCGCCAGCACAGCGGCGATAATGTGCACCTGAACAGGCAGCGGAGCAGTGAGAAAAGGCAGAAGCGTCATGGCGTCCTCTTGTCGTTGGGTGGGTGATGAGGCACCAAAACGACGCGGCACCGATGGCCGCCAGAGAGGATACGCCAATGACGGTCCAGCTTCGTGAGTGACCCGCGCCCGCAACCCGCGCTTCGTGAATGGCGGGCGCATTTGCTGCATCCGCTGACCCTGACGGCGTTGGCGGCGGTGAGCGTGGTGCTGTGGCTGATCGGTCCGTTCGGGACGCTATCGTCGCTGTCGCTGCTGCCGCGTGCGGTTTATTGGACGGTGCTGACCGTTCTTGGCTATGTCATCGGCTATCTTATCGCCTACGCGGTCTTGCGGCCTTCGCTCTCCGGCATGGCGCATCTGGTGCGCATTCTCTTGGCGGGAGGCCTGACCGGGTTCGCAATGACTGCTCTGGTCAGTGCCCTGAACTGGCCGGTCTTTGGTGTAGTCCCCTTTGGCCCCGGCAGTCTGACGCTCGCGGGCACGACGTTGGTGATCTCGGTGATCGTGATGGCTGTCATTGACCTGTTCTCGCGGCACCTGTCCCCCGCGCCCGCAGTTGCACCGCAGACGGTGCCGTTGCTCGACCGCCTGCCCTTCGACAAACGCGGGGCTTTGGTCGCGATCTCGGTCGAGGATCACTATGTCCGCATCCGCACCACCAAGGGCGAAGAGATGATCCTGATGCGCCTCGCCGATGCGATCCGCGAAGTCGGCCCCACGCCGGGCGCACAGGTCCACCGCTCGCACTGGGCCGCCTTTGATCAGGTCACCTCGGCCACCCGCGACGGCGACCGGGCTGTGCTGCAAATGGCGTCAGGGGGTGACATCCCGGTCAGCCGACGCCATATCCCGACCCTCAAGGAGGCGGGGCTGCTGCCCCGGTGAAACGCATGGTTGAATGGCGCATCACGGACGGGTTGACCGACTATGACGAGGCTGTGGCCTTCATGGAGGCGCGGGCGGCGGCGATTGCGGAGGGCACAGCCGACGAATTGGTCTGGCTGGTCGAACATCCACCGCTTTACACTGCCGGGACCAGTGCCAGGGTGGAGGACCTTAAGGACCCTGACCGCTTTCCTGTCTACCCGACCAAGCGTGGCGGTCAGTACACCTATCACGGCCCCGGTCAGCGGGTGGTCTATGTCATGCTGGATGTGGGCAAGCGCGGGCGGGATGTGCGGTGTTTCGTGCAGGATCTGGAACGCTGGGTGATTGCGACCTTGGGCGAGTTCGGCCTGACCGGTCATATCCGCGACGGGCGTGTGGGGGTCTGGATCGAGCGGCCTGACAAGAAACTTTTACCGGATGGTAAAATCGCCGAGGACAAGATCGCGGCCATCGGCATCCGCCTGCGCAAATGGGTGAGCTTTCACGGCATCTCGATCAACGTGGAGCCGGACCTGAGCCATTTCGATGGCATCGTGCCCTGCGGGATCACGCAATACGGCGTGACCTCGCTGGTCGATCTGGGCTTGCCGGTGACGATGGACGACGTGGATGTCGCGCTGCGTCAGACCTTTGACGGCGTTTTCGGCGATGCAGCAAAACTGACACAAACCTGTCACGCAACTGATACCCGAATCCGGTGAATTGCCGACAGCCGGTGCGGCGTGCGACGCCGTCGACCGGGCTTGTACAATCATCATCATCGGATTTGGATCATGACACCCAAAGACCTTCACGACCTTTCTGCAGACGAATGGGACGAACTGAACTTCCCGCGCCCCGAGGTTCAGGATTTCGACCGCGTGGTCGAGCGCGCGATTTCGCGCCGTGGTTTCCTTGGCGGCGTGCTGGCTTTCGGCTCGGGTGCCGCTGTCATGGGCGCGGGCATGCTCAAGGGCACGACAGCCATGGCGCAGCCTGCCTCGCGCTTTCCGTTCACGCCGATCGCGGCACAGACCGATGGCACCGTGCATGTGCCCGAGGGCTATAGCTGGAAAGTGCTCGTGCGCTGGGGCGATCCGCTGTTTTCGGATGCGGCAAACGCCTATGACCCGAAAGCCGGTGTGCCGGTCGAATTCGCAGACCGCGTGATGGGCGAGAACACCGACGGGATGGAGCTGTTCAACGTCGATGGCCGCGAGATTTTCGTCGTCAACAGCGAATATGTGAACCCCAAGGTCAACCTGCCCCACACCGAAGACGGCATGCCGCAATCGGCAGACGATGTGCGCATCCTGCAAAGCTTCCAGGGTGTGAGCGTCATGGAACTGGCGCAGGGTGACGATGGCTGGTCGGTCGTGATCGACAGCCCCTACAACCGCCGCATCCATCACAACACACCGATGACCTTCTCGGGTCCGGCGGCGGGTCACGACCTGCTCAAGACCGATGCTGACCCGACCGGCATGGCGTCGCTGGGCACGTTCAACAACTGCGGCTCGGGCCGCACGCCCTGGGGCACGTATCTGACCTGCGAAGAGAACTTCAACGGCTATTTCGGTGCCGTGTCCGAAGTGTCTGCCGACGCGCTGGTGATGGACGGGTTCAAGCGTTACGGCGTGTCCACCAAGGTGGATGCTGGCCGATACAACTACCACGGTTTCGATCCGCGTTTCGACATCGCGACCAACCCGAACGAGCCGCACCGCGCGGGCTATATCGTTGAAATCGACCCCGCCAATCCGGAGTCGACCCCGATCAAGCACACCGCTCTGGGCCGCTTCAAGCACGAGAACGCTGCCTATGGCATCGCCGCCGATGGCCGGGTGGTGGTCTATATGGGCGACGATGAACGTGGCGAGTTCATGTATCGCTGGGTGAGCCGTGATTTCTACGTCCCCGGCGGTGACACCTCGACCCTGCTGGTCGAGGGCACATTGTTCGTGGCCGTATTCGAGGACGACATGTCCGGTCGCTGGGTGCCGCTGACACCTGCCACCACCGGCATGGACGCGGCGCATATCGCGGTCTTCACCCGTATGGCGGCCTCCAAGGTTGGTGCGACCACGATGGACCGGCCCGAGTGGATCGCAGTTCACCCGAACGCTTCCGAAGCCTATTGCTGCCTGACCAACAACTCGCGTCGTGGCGTGCTGAACGACGACGGCACCGTGCGCACCAATGCCGGTGGCGATCCGATGACCGTGAACGCGGTCAACCCGCGCGATACCAACCGCTATGGTCAGATCGTGCGCTGGCGTCCCGAGGGTGGCGATCACGGCGCGGACGGGTTCTCGTGGGATCTTTACGTGATGGCGGGCAACCCGACCGTTGCCGAAGGCCTGCAGGCCGGGTCTGCCAACATCAACGCAGGCAACCTCTTCAACTCGCCCGACGGGATGGTGATCGACACAACCGGTCTGATCTGGATCCAGACCGATGGCGATGACAGCAACGAGGGCGATTTTGCCGGGATGGGCAACAACCAGATGCTGGCGGGCGACCCGGTCACTGGTCGGATCGAGCGCTTCATGACCGGCCCGAACGGCTGCGAAGTCACCGGTCTGTGCTGGTCGACGGATCGCCGGACGATGTTCCTTGGCATCCAGCATCCGGGTGACAATGGCGGCACTTGGCCGGATGGCGAGGGCAACCTGCCGCGCTCGGCGGTGATCGCCGTGACCCGCGACGATGGGGGGCTTGTCGGCTGAGCCTGACCGGTCCGAACATAAATCCCCGGACGCTCTGGCGTCCGGGGTATTTTTTACCAGATGGTAAAGTTATTTAATATCAGATATTTGGAAAATATCCGCAGGAACGGCACAGCCCGTTCGCGACCAAAGTGCGACAATAAAGTTTGATCTGCGTCAAATACATCCGTTGCCGCCGCCTGCCTCACATTCTAAAAAGACGATGGAATAAACGGCGCTCGGAGAATCCCTGCGCCTTTTTATTGGGAACCAGCAGGAGGCAGATATGGCAGACGCCGCCATTCACGGCCACGAACATGAAGACCAGCGCGGCTTTTTCACCCGCTGGTTCATGTCCACGAACCACAAGGACATCGGGATTCTCTACCTGATCGCCGCCGGTCTCGCGGGCTTCATTTCCGTGGCCTTCACCGTTTACATGCGCATGGAGCTCATGCACCCCGGCGTGCAATACATGTGTATGGAAGGTGCCCGCCTGACCGCAGCAGCGGTGGGCGATTGTACCCCCAACGGACATCTCTGGAACGTGCTGATCACCGGTCACGGCATCCTGATGATGTTCTTCGTGGTGATTCCGGCGCTGTTTGGCGGTTTCGGCAACTATTTCATGCCCTTGCAGATCGGCGCGCCGGACATGGCGTTCCCGCGCCTGAACAACCTGTCGTTCTGGCTTTTCGTAGCAGGCACCACGCTGGCGATCTGTTCGGTCTTTGCACCGGGCGGCAACGGTCAGCTTGGCTCGGGTGTGGGCTGGGTGCTCTATCCGCCGCTGTCGACCAATGAGGGCGGCATGTCGATGGACCTCGCGATCTTCGCGGTGCACGTCTCGGGTGCGTCGTCGATCCTGGGGGCGATCAACGTCATCACCACCTTCCTGAACATGCGCGCACCGGGCATGACGCTTTTCAAGGTGCCGCTGTTCGCCTGGTCGATCTTCGTCACCGCGTGGCTGATCCTTCTGGCGCTGCCGGTTCTGGCGGGTGCGATCACCATGCTGCTCACCGACCGCAACTTCGGTACGACCTTCTTTGACCCCGCAGGCGGTGGCGACCCGGTTCTCTACCAGCACATCCTTTGGTTCTTCGGTCACCCGGAAGTGTACATCGTGATTCTGCCGGCCTTCGGCATCATCAGCCACGTGGTCGCCACCTTCAGCCGCAAGCCGGTCTTCGGCTACCTGCCGATGGTCTGGGCGATCATTGCGATCGGTGCTCTGGGCTTTGTCGTGTGGGCGCACCACATGTACACCGTGGGCATGTCGCTGACCCAGCAGTCCTACTTCATGCTGGCCACGATGGTCATCGCGGTTCCGACAGGGGTGAAGATCTTCTCGTGGATCGCAACGATGTGGGGCGGCTCGATCGAGTTCAAGACGCCGATGCTCTGGGCGTTCGGCTTCCTGTTCCTCTTCACCGTAGGTGGTGTGACCGGGATCGTTCTGTCGCAGGCCGCCGTGGACCGCGCGTACCATGACACCTATTACGTGGTTGCGCACTTCCACTACGTGATGAGCCTTGGTGCCGTGTTCGGCATCTTCGCGGGGATCTACTTCTACTTCCCGAAGATGACCGGCAAGATGTACCCGGAATGGGCCGGCCAGCTGCACTTCTGGACCTTCTTCATCGGGGCCAACCTGACGTTCTTCCCGCAGCACTTCCTCGGCCGTCAGGGCATGCCGCGTCGCTACATCGACTATCCGGAAGCCTTTGCGTTCTGGAACTACATCTCGAGCTGGGGCGCGTTCCTGTCCTTCGCCTCGTTCCTGTTCTTCATCGGCGTGATGGCTTGGAGCCTTGCTCGTGGCCGCGCCGAAACCGCGAAGAACCCGTGGAACGAATACGCGGACACGCTGGAATGGACCCTGCCCTCTCCGCCGCCCGAGCACACGTTCGAGCAGCTTCCGAAGCGGGAAGACTGGGAAAAATCGCACGCGCACTAAGCTGAGTGTGATCTGAAACGAAAGGCCCCGGTGGACACGCCGGGGCCTTTTTCTTGGATACTTACCGTTGTTTGCGGGTAGGTTTAATAATATATTTCGGGCATAGGAGTATACTTATGCCACGCAAGTCCACCAGCCTCAGTCTTGACGCGGACCTCATCGCCCGCGCCAAAGACGCAGGCGTAAACCTGTCCCGTGCCGCCGAGGCGGGGATTGAGGAAGAAGTGCGGAAAGCGGAAGCCGCGCGTTGGGCGGATGAGAACCAACACGCGATTGAAGCTTACAATCGGCGGGTCGAACAGGACGGACTTCCTCTCGATGCCTATCGGAAGTGGTAGGTATGGCGCGTCAATACGATGTGTATCGAACCTCAAACGACATCTATGTCCTCGTCCTGCAAAACGATACTTTCGACAGCCTTGCCACCCGCGTTGTCGCGCGATTGGTTCCCGAGAACTGGCCGGAACCACCGTTAAAGCACCTGTCTCCCAAACTCTCTCTTGGGGATGTCACACTCAGACTGCAAAGCACGGAAATCGCCACTTTGACGAAGAAAGAGCTTGGCACCTATATCGGCTCGGCCGCGCATCAGCGTGACGAGATCATCCGTGCTTGCGATCTTCTACTGACCGGGTATTGAACGACCATGCCCTATACATGGACCGACACCTCTCAGGACAATCAGGAACTGCGCCTCTGGCCGCATCAGTCGCTGCCCGCGCATGGGTTCGCCGCGACCATCCTTGGCATCTTCACCCTTTCGACCATCCCGCTGTATGGGCTGATCGGGACGGTGCTGCTTTGGGGTATTCTGCCCTTCATGCTGATGGCGCTAGGCGCGATGTGGTACGCGCTTAGGCGCAATGAGCGGGACCTTCAGATCATGGAGGTGCTGACGCTGACCCCGGACGATCTGCACCTGATCCGTCAAACCCGGAAAGGCGCGCCGCAGGAATGGCACTGCAACCCCTACTGGACGCAGGTGAACATGCACCAGAAGGGCGGACCGGTGCCGCATTACGTGACGCTGTCCGGGGCCGGACGAGAGGTTGAGATCGGCGCTTTTCTGAGCGAAGACGAACGCAAGGAGTTGTACGCGGAACTGTGCGAAAAGGTTCGGCGCATCGCCGCCCCCTGACCAAGAGGCTGCATGGCACAGGTTCCCGCCGTCCCAAAAACCACCCGCGCGCGGCATCTGCTGCGCACGACGCTTCTGGGTCGTTTGGCCCCAACCGCTGACATGGTGGCCTCGGAGCGCGCGGCCTTGGCCTTGCGGGCGGCAGGCATGGTGCGCAATACCGCGCGACAGGTGACGTTCCTCATCCCGATGGTCGGCCCAGATCAGGTCGGCGACTGGGCGGCCGTGGTGGCGCGGCTGCGGACAACGCTGGAGCAATTCATCGCGCAGGACCATCCTGACTGGCGCGCGGCGGTCTGCTGTCAGGCCCGGCCTGACCTGCCCGACGATCCCCGGATCACCTACCTGCCCTTCACCGATCCGACACCGGGCAACGACAAGTGGCGCAAACTGCGTGTGCTCTGCGAGGCGCTGCCGGATTTGGGAGACACACCCGGCTACGTCATGTCCTTCGACGCGGATGACCTGCTGCGGCAGGGGACGGTGCGCGAGATGCTGACGCGTCAGGACTCTGGCGGGTATCTGGTGCAATCGGGCTACGTGATGGACGTGTCCACCGGGGATGTCGGTCTTGCGGATCAGCGCAGCCTGTCTGCTCCGATGCGCAAACCGTTCTGGAAACTCTGCGGGAGTTGCGCGGCGCTGCACCATGACCCGAGTGTGCCAGCAGCGACCGCGTTCCTCGCCGAGATGACGCAGCACGAGCACCGGATGTTTCCGTATCTCGCGGCACTGGCGGGACAGCGGCTGCAGCCGCTGTCACGGCCTTCGGTACTCTACATGCTGAACCATGGCGAGAATTTCGGCGCGCGGCGCGGGCGCGTGGGGTACAAGACGCGCTTCGTGCAGCACTACCGGATCGACGACCCCGCCACGCTGGACGCGATCAAAGCTGACTTCGGACTGTGACACTGGAGGGCCCTGCGTTGACGCAGGGCCGCGTTTCCGTTGACGGAAACGCGCCAGTTCAGAGGGCGGACAGCCGGTCTTTCACCATGCCGCCCACGGCGCCGAAATCCATCTGACCGGTGTATTTCGACTTGAGTGCGCCCATCACGCGGCCCATGTCGCGGATCGACGATGCACCGGTTTCAGCCACGGCGGCATCGACGGCTTGCGCGACCTCTTCATCCGTCAGCTTGCGCGGCAGGAATTCCTCGATCACGCCGATTTCGGACAGTTCCCGCTCGGCCAGATCAAGCCGCCCGCCCTCTTCATAGGTCTTGGCGGTGTCCTTGCGCTGTTTGACCATTTTCCCAAGGATGCCAAGGACTTCGTCGTCCCCCACCCCGTTTTCGTTGCCCTCTCCGCGGGCCGCGATGTCGCGGTCCTTGATCGCCGCATTGATCAGCCGGAGGGTCGAAAGCCGTGCACTGTCCTTGTCGCGCATTGCCTGTTTGACAGAGGTGTTGAGCCGGGTACGAAGGTCCATGAATTCCCATCCCATGGTTGAACGAGCGCGCACATTAAGCGAGGACCCCCTCAGAAGCAAGCGCCGAGACATGCGCCTAAGTCATTGAAATAAAACACTATCACATTTTCCAACTTCCCTTGACCGCAAGGCGGCACAGCCTTAGGTTCCGCGGGATTTTACCCCTGCGGAGTCGCGCCATGTCCCAGCTTTCCAATGACACCCCGACCGCCTGCCTTGCCCTTGCGGATGGCACGATTTTCTACGGTCAGGGCTTTGGGGCAACCGGAACATCGGTGGCCGAACTGTGCTTCAACACGGCGATGACCGGCTATCAGGAAATCATGACCGACCCGTCCTACGCGGGCCAGATCGTGACCTTCACCTTTCCCCATATCGGCAATGTGGGTGTGAATCCGGACGACGACGAAACCGGCGACCCGGTCGCCGAGGGCATGGTCGTGAAGTGGATGCCGACGCACAGCTCGAACTGGCGGGCCGTGCAGGAACTCAGCGACTGGCTGACTGCTCGGGGGCGGATCGCCATCGGCGGGATCGACACCCGGCGGCTGACACGCGCGATCCGGCAGCTTGGTGCGCCGCATGTGGCGCTTCAGCACAACCCCGAAGGCACGTTCGACATTGGCGCCCTCGTCGAGAAGGCCCGCGCCTTTCCCGGGCTTGAAGGGCTCGATCTGGCAAAGGACGTGACCTGCGCGCAATCCTATCGGTGGGACGAGATGCGGTGGGCCTGGCCGGACGGGTACTCGCGCCAAACCGCCCCCAAGCACAAGGTGGTGGCTGTCGATTATGGTGCCAAGCGCAACATCCTGCGCTGCCTGGCAAGTGCGGGCTGTGACGTGACCGTCTTGCCGGCGACAGCCACAGCCGCAGAGGTTCTGGCCCACAATCCTGACGGCGTGTTCCTGTCCAACGGCCCCGGCGATCCGGCGGCGACGGGCGTCTATGCGGTGCCCATGATCCAGACCATCCTGAACGAGACCGATCTGCCGATTTTCGGGATTTGCCTTGGTCACCAGATGCTTGCCCTCGCGCTGGGAGCCAAGACGGTCAAGATGAACCACGGTCATCACGGCGCGAACCACCCGGTCAAGGACACCGAAACCGGCAAGGTCGAGATCACGTCGATGAACCACGGCTTTGCGGTGGACAGCCAGACCCTGCCCGCGGGTGTTCTGGAAACCCATGTGTCGCTGTTCGACGGATCGAACTGCGGCATCCGCATGGCGGACCGACCGGTGTTTTCCGTGCAGCAGCATCCCGAAGCAAGCCCCGGCCCGCAGGACAGCTATTACCTGTTCGAACGCTTTGCCGACTCGATGGCAGCACGCAAAACGGTTTCGGCCTGATCCGGCATTAACCGCAGCTTAACTGTTCAGGCCATAGGGTGCTCCGGATCGTTTCGGAGGAACCATGTTCGGCAGGTCCGACACCTTGGCCACACGCCCCTATGCCCTGCGCCCGGCGCTGCGCCCGGACGCAGATGTTGTTGCGGCGGCACCGCAGGACAGCGCGCATACCGTCTTGCAGACGGCGCGGTCCCTGCTGGCGCAGCACCGGCGTCTTGATCCCGCCACCTACCCCCCGGATCCCGACCTCGCCGATCTGCTGCCCCCCGATTTCTGCCTCGAATATCGTGTTCTGCCCTGGGGGCGTGTCGGGACCGCCACGCTGGTGGCCACGATCCCCGGTCGCGATACCACCCAATTGCGCGAGGTTCTGGAACCCGCCATGGGACCCGTGCTGTTCGCAGATGCAGCCGAAGACGATATTGTGCGGCTGCTGACCGACCGGCATTCCGATTACTTTGCCGATCTCGCCGAACAGCGCGTGCCCGCCGATTTCAGTTGTCGCGACATCAACCGGCTGACTCTGTCGCGGGGCCTTGCGGCATCGCTGTTCTTCGGCATCAGCTTGGCGCTTATCTACATGTTTCCAAACGTGTTCTTCGCCGGGATCACAGCGGTTGCCGCAATCAACCTGATCGCCACTCTGGTGTTCAAGATTGCCCTGTTGATCGCCGGTTACAGGAAACCGCCCAGCCGCCCGGTGGATGTTCCCCTTGCCGAAAAACCGGTGGTCAGCCTGATTGTCCCGCTCTATCGCGAAGCGGCGATCGCAAATGAACTGGTGCTGCGGCTGTCGCGGCTGACCTATCCGAAATCGCTGCTCGACGTGGTGCTGGTGCTCGAGGAAAAGGACAACCTGACACGGCAGATGATCGACGCGGTCTCGCTGCCCGGCTGGATGCGCGTGGTGCGGGTGCCCGACGGGGATCTCAAGACGAAACCGCGCGCGTTGAACTATGCGCTGGGGCACACCCGAGGCGAGATCATCGGCGTGCTCGATGCCGAAGACGCCCCCGCGATGGATCAGATCGAACGGATCGTCGAGGCGTTTCATCAGGCACCATCAAATGTCGCGTGCGTGCAAGGTATTCTGGATTTCTACAATACCAGATCAAACTGGCTGTCGCGCTGTTTCACCGTTGAATATGCCGTCTGGTTCCGCATCGTTCTGGCCGGTGCCGCGCGGTTGGGTTTGCCGATCCCGCTGGGCGGAACCACCGTCTATCTGCGTCGCGCCGCGCTGAAGCATGTGGGGGGATGGGATGCACATAACGTGACCGAGGATGCGGATCTGGGCATCCGGCTCTACCGGTTCGGCTATCGCACGATCCTGATTCCCACCGTGACGCGGGAAGAAGCGAACAACCGTGTGATACCATGGATCCGGCAACGCTCACGCTGGCTCAAGGGTTATATCGTGACCTACCTGGTGCATATGCGCAGACCATTCAGGCTTTTGCGGGAACTCGGCGCGTGGAAATGGATCGGGTTCCAGATGTTCTTTCTCGCCACGATCCTGCAATTCACGCTGGCTCCCGCGCTCTGGTCATTCTGGCTCGTGTTCCTCGGGGTCGATGCCCCCTTGTTCGAGATGATCCCGGCGGATTGGGCGAAGGGCCTTCTGGCCCTTTTTCTTTTTGCGGAACTTGTCACATTGCTGACCGGCTTCATCGCGGTTGCCCGCACCCAGCATACCGAATTGATGCAATGGGTCCCGATGATGTTCTTCTACTTTCCGCTCGGGGTTTTCGCCGTCTACAAGGCTTGGTCGGAACTGGTGTTCAAGCCGTTCTACTGGGACAAGACCTCTCATGGACGGTCCGAACCAGACATCCCCGGCGGCGACATCCACGAGACCATTCGGTAAGCCTTTTCTCTCAGTCCTTCGACATCGAATCCAGCTTGAGCCGCGTGACGAAGGCCACCGAGATGTGATCGCGCAGGGCCTTGTAGGCCGCATCCTCGTTGCGCTGCATGATGGCATCGACAATGGCCTGATGTTCGGCCAGCGCAATTTCGCCCCGTCCCTGCGCCGCCAGCGACGTGGTCGCCATCAGCGCCATCGACCGGTGGACAAGGTCAAGCTGCTGCACAAGGAACCGGTTGTGTGACGCGAGATGGATCTGTTTGTGAAACCGCCGGTTCGCCCGTGCAAGGGCAGACGGATCATTCAGAAGCGCACGGTCGTCATGCACCATGTCCTGCAGAACCTTCACTTCTTCCTCGGTGGCATGACGGGCAGCAAGGCGCGCGGCCAGACCCTCAAGCTCGGTGCGGACGACATAAAGCTCGGCCATCTGGTTGTGATCCAGAGACGCCACGATCAGCGACCGGCCATCCCGCGTCAGAAGCGATTGTGTCTCGAGACGTTGCAGGGCCTCGCGGATCGGGGTCCGGGACATGCCGAACCTCTCGGCAAGGTCGCTTTCCACCAGCCGATCCCCCGGCCGGTAAATCCCGACGTCAATCGCTTCGAGGATCGACGCGTACGCGTCCTTCTGAGGAGGCTTAACATCTTTCATACCACGGGATCCCTGTACAAGTTTCCGCACGATAGCGCCGGTTTGTCAAAAGACGCAAGTTGAGCCATTGCCGCGCCGTGTGACCGCCCCTACTGTCTGTCTCATGGTCAAGCCTGCTTTCAAACATGTCCGCCACTGGGTGTTCGATCTCGACAACACCCTGTATTCCCCTGCCGTCCGCCTGTTCGACCAGATCGAGGTGCGGATGACCCGCTTTGTCATGGACGCGCTTGGCGTCGACAAGGATCGGGCCAACAGCCTGCGGGTGCAGTACTGGAAAACCTATGGCACAACGCTAGCCGGGCTCATGCGGGAACACGATGTCGATCCGGCCCCCTATCTGCACGATGTGCATGACATCGACTTCACGGTGCTGTCCGAGGACCCGTATCTGGCATCGCTGATCCGCGACCTGCCCGGCCGCAAGATCGTCTACACGAACGGATCGGAACCTTATGCCCGCAACGTGCTGAAGGCGCGTGGGCTGGATGGTATCTTCGATGCGGTCTACGGCGTTGAACACGCCGATTTTCAGCCCAAGCCCGAACGGGGTGCCTTTGAAAAGGTGTTCGGACGCGATGGCACCGACACGCGCACCGCCGCCATGTTCGAAGACGATCCCCGCAACCTTGCCGCGCCCCATGCACTGGGCATGAGAACGGTGCACGTTGCCCCCGAGGCGGTCGAGGCGGATCACATCCACCACCACACCACCGATCTGACGGCGTTCCTTGCGCGCCTGACATGACCTTATTGCTGCATTGCGGCAATTTGGCAGTTTTCATCCGACACCGGCCCCCTATCTCTCTCCCAGACAAAAGAGGGGTCTTAGATGTCCATTTCCGAACCAACACTCGCGCACCGCCGCAACCCGTTCTATTCCATCCCGGTTTTCGGCTGGGTCGCCCGCGATCTCAAGGAAGGTGGACCGGACACGATCTACTACCTGCTGGTCGCTTTGCTGACGCTCGTCGTGCTCGCCGTGAAAACCTGGGGCGTGGTTGCGCTGACCATGACGGCGCTTGCGATGGTCCCGGCGGTGATGGTGGTTCTGATCCTGATCACGATCGGAAAATAGCACGACCTGACGCATCGCGCCTGGTGTGTCTTGGGTCTATGATGACGAAAGACACACGCAGCGAAGGACCACGCCATGACCTATGACATCGTCGTATCCGGGGGCGGGATTGCGGGGCTTTCCGCAGCGGCCACTTTCGGGGCCGAGGGGTATTCGGTGCTGTGCCTTGATCCGGCCCCACCGGTCACTGAGCGTGATGCGATTGGAGCAGACCTGCGCACCACCGCATTCCTGCAGCCGGCGCAGGCCTTTCTGGACGAGATCGGGCTTTGGGCGCGGCTGGCGGATCACGCGATGCCGTTGCAGGTGATGCGGATCGTCGATGCGGGCGGCGCGGAACCGAAGGCGCGTGTGACCAAGGAATTCGACGCTGCGGACATTTCGGACAAGCCGTTTGGCTGGAACCTGCCGAACTGGCTGCTGCGCCGGGAATTCGTCGCGCATCTTGCCGAAATGCCGAACGTGACCTTTCGTGCGGGCGTCAGCACCACGTCGCTCTTCACCCGCGAGGCCGAGGCGCGTGTCGGCCTGAGCGATGGCACGAAGGTGCGCTGCAAACTGGTGATCGCAGCGGACGGGCGCAATTCTCCGATGCGCAAAGCGGCAGCTATCGACGTGCAGACCACGCGGTTCGGTCAGAAAGCGCTGGCCTTTGCCGTCACCCATCCCATTCCGCATGGCAATGTGTCGACGGAAATTCACCGCACGGGTGGGCCTTTCACTTTTGTACCGCTGCCCGATCTGGACGGGCGTCCGTCCTCGGCCATTGTCTGGATGGAAGAAGGTCCCAATGCGGATGCGTTGATGGCGCTTGAGACCGAGGCGTTCGAAGAGGCGATGACAACACGCTCCTGCAGCCTGTTCGGGCCTCTGACGCTGGCGTCGCGGCGCACGATCTGGCCGATCATCAGCCAGCATGCCGACCGATTGAGCGGTGAGCGGATCGCCCTGGTGGCCGAAGCTGCGCATGTGGTGCCCCCGATCGGGGCACAGGGGCTGAACATGAGCCTGAAGGATCTCAGCGTGTTGCGCGATCTGGCACGCGAGGCGGGGGCTGACATCGGCAGCCGCAAGATGCTGGATACCTATCACCAGAAGCGGATCATGGACATTCGGGCGCGGGTGGCGGGGATCACGCTGCTCAACCGGACGTCCATGCTGAGCGCGCAGCCCTTGCGTGACATGCGCGCCAAGGGGCTTGATGCGCTTTACACGCTGAAGCCGGTGCGCACCACTCTGATGCAGTTGGGACTGGGCGCGCGCGGGGCGTGACGGCAGGAGGTTTGCAAACTCACGAAGCGGGTTTGCAAACTCTGCGGTTGGTCACGCCGCGCGGAAGGTCAGGCTGACGCCGTTGATGCAGTGGCGCTTGCCGGTCGGTCGGGGGCCGTCGTCGAAGATGTGACCCAGATGGCTGCCGCAGCGACGGCAATGACATTCTGTCCGAAGCATGAACAGAGACCGATCCGGCTTGGTGCCGATGGCATTCGCCTGCGCCTGCCAGAAGCTGGGCCAGCCGGTGCCGCTGTCGTATTTGTGCTCGGACGCGTAGAGGGCGAGATCACAGCCCTTGCAATGGAACATGCCCGCGCGTTTTTCATCGTTGAGCGGTGACGAGAACGCGCGCTCCGTGCCCTCTTCGCGCATCACGCGATATTCCAGCGAGGTCAGCATCGCTTTCCATTCGGCCTTGGAGCGGGTGATTTCGAAAGTGCCTTCTGCGGCACCGGCCCCCTGCGCGACGGACCCAAGGCCCAGTGCTGCGGCTGCCGATTGCAGGAAAGTGCGTCTCAACATCGTGTCCTCCTTCGCTTGCCAGACAATGGTGCCCCGGTCCGGCTCTGTGCAAGACCGGGGCACACACTTTTGCGCGATCTCCCAAACCCCGGGGTTGGGGAACAGGGGTTTACTGAGCCGGCAAAAGCACGCGGTCGATCACGTGGATGACCCCGTTCGACTGCCGCACATCGGCAATCGTGACGGTGGCCTCGCGACCGTTTTCATCGGTGAGTGTGATCTTGGACCCGTTCATCTTGGCCTGAAGCGTGCAGCCGCCGACGGTCTGCACGGGATGCATACCGCCATCATCCGCGATCATGCCTGCAATCGCATCGGACATCGCATTGGCGGCCACCACGTGACAGGTCAGGATCTGTGTCAACTGCGCCTTGGCCTCCGGCTGCAGCAGCGCGTTCAGCGACTCGTCCGAAATTCGGTCGAACGCGGCGTTGGTCGGCGCAAAGACGGTGAACGGTCCGTCGCTCATGAGGGTGTCAACCAGTCCGGCAGCCTGTAACGCCGCAACCAGCGTCGTGTGATCGGCAGAGTTCACGGCGTTCTCGACAATGGTCTTGTCCGGGAACATGGCAGCGCCGCCGACCATCGGGTTGTCCGTGCCTGCATGGCTTTCGGCAAAGGCGGTGCCGGTCAGAGCGGTGGCGGCCACAGCGGCGGTGATCATGGTCTTCAGTGTCATATCGTCCTCCAGTTTTATCCCACCGGTGTTCCGGCGGGTCGGACGTAGACACGGAGCCCGGGTCAGGCTGTTTCAAAACCATCATCACAGATCGATCACGACGACGTGAGCGGCCCGGCCGCGCGCACCGCCCCTGTCGGTGCCCCGGTGGGCGAACCTCCGGGCGGTTCATCGGAAATCGCAAGCAACGCGCCCGGCAAAAGCGCGAGGACCTCTTGTGGCAGATCGATTACCGTGCTTTCGCCTGCATCCAGCAGACCCAGCGACACCGGTGCCGCATCCCCCGCGATCAGCCAAAGCTCGAACACGCGACCCTCGGGAGGCTGCCCCGCCGCGCGCACCACCTCGACCGCGCCAAGGGACGTGTCCACGCTGGCGCGGATCATCAGACCGTCGCCATCGGGTGTTGGGGCAAGCTCGGCCACCAGATCGGGTTGCAAGACAGGTCCATCCGGCGTTATGACCCCCGTGCTGATCGTCAGCCACAGGACAAGCGCGGCGGCCACACCGCCCAGCCCGTACGGCCAGATCTGCTGCCAGAACGACTCTTTCTGCGGCTTGAAAAGAAGGGTCTGAAGGCGTTTGGCCACCTGCGGGGACGGCTCGACCGGATCGACGTCGTCCAGAATGGCGCTAGCGAAATGTTCGTCCCAGGTGATGACCTCGGCGCGCAGCGCGGGATCGGCGTCAAGCCGGACTTCGAACGCGGTGCGCTCTTCATCGGTCAGAAGGCCCAGCGCATATTCGGCGGCGAGAACGCGGTCGTCCTCATCTTCGGGGCCATCGGGGGGCGTGATCCGGTCGGTCATCGGCTCAGACACTCCCGCAGGGCCATCAGACTGCGTCGGAGCCATGTCCGGATGGTGTTGAGGTTCACGCCTGTTGCCTCGGCAAGGTCGGCATAGCTGTCGCCTTCGAGATAGGCGCGCCGCACCAGATGCGCCCGTGCGCGCGGAAGCTCGTCCAGACAGGCCTTGATCTGCCGCGCCTCGGATGCGGCGACGGCGCTGGCTTCGGGGCCGGGTTTGCTGTCGGGCAAAAGGTCTGCGGTTTCGATCGGCGCGGGCGGCAGCTTCATCGCGCGCCGACGGTCCACCGCGCGGTTGCGGGTGATCGTGATCAGCCAGGTCATCGGGGAATAGCCGTTGACCTTGTAGCTGTCGGCTTTGTTCCAAACCGTCACGAACACGTCCTGCAATACCTCCTCGGCTTCCACGCGATCATTCAACACACGCAGGCAAACGCCAAAAAGTTTCGCGGAGGTCCGGTCATACAGGCGGTTGAAGGCGGCACGGTCGCCCATCGCCACGCGGGCAATGAGGTTTTCCACCTCTTCTTGGGGCGTCATCAGCGAATTCCCATGCCCTTTCCCTTGCTCCTCCCGCCATTATGTTGCACCACACAGGCAAAACCCCCAGCTGAGAAGGATGTCCGCAACATGGCCGACGGGACGATCGACATCAACGCCAAACCGACAGAAGAAATTTCCGTACGCGAGGTGTTTGGCATTGATACGGACATGGTGGTCCACGGCTTCCCAGAGCGGACGGATCGCGTTCCGGACATCGACAGCACCTACAAGTTCGACCCCGACACCTCGCTTGCGATCCTTGCGGGCTTTCGCAACAACCGTCGCGTGATGATCCAGGGCTATCACGGCACCGGGAAATCCACCCATATCGAACAGGTCGCCGCGCGGCTCAACTGGCCCTGCGTGCGCGTCAACCTCGACAGCCATATCAGCCGGATCGACCTCATCGGCAAGGACGCGATCAAGCTGGTCGACGGCAAGCAGGTCACCCAGTTTCAGGAAGGCATCTTGCCCTGGGCGCTGCGCAATCCCACGGCCATCGTGTTCGACGAATACGATGCGGGCCGGGCCGATGTGATGTTCGTGATCCAGCGCGTTCTGGAAACCGACGGCAAGCTGACGCTACTTGACCAGAACCAGGTGATCACCCCGCACAAGTATTTCCGCATCTTCGCCACCGCCAACACGGTGGGTCTGGGCGACACGACGGGGCTTTACCACGGCACCCAGCAGATCAACCAGGGCCAGATGGACCGCTGGTCGCTGGTGGCGACGCTCAACTACCTGTCGATCGACGCAGAAACCTCGATCGTGTTGTCGAAGGCGCCGCATTACAATACTGAGAAGGGCCGCAAGATCGTGCGCCAGATGGTGACGGTGGCCGACCTGTCGCGCACCGCGTTCATGTCGGGCGATCTGTCGACCGTGATGAGTCCGAGGACCGTGATCGCCTGGGCGCAGAATGCCGAGATCTTCCGCGATGTAGGCTATGCGTTCCGCCTTTCCTTCCTCAACAAATGCGACGAGCTGGAGCGTCAGACCGTGGCCGAGTTCTACCAGCGCTGCTTTGACGAAGAGCTGCCGGAAAGTGCTGCTTCGCTGAGCGTCGGGTGATGGCTCTCGGGTCGGCTATGCCGATCCGACAGGCTGGGGGTTCTACCCCCGGACCTGAGACGTATTTGACGCCCAAGGAAACCAGCAAGCCGCGTTGCGCCTTCGACCCGTTGGCATTGCGCGGCACTGAACTGCGTGGAAAGGTCAGGTCATGAGCAAACCCAGTGACAACCCCGCCGATCCGTTCAAGAAAGCTCTGGCCGAGGCGACCAAGGTCATGGCGCGCGACCCGGAGCTGACGGTCAGCTATTCGGTCGACCCGTCGGGTATGTCCGGCGATGCGATGCGTCTGCCGCAGATCAGCCGCCGCCTGACCCGCGACGAGGTGATGCTGGCGCGCGGGACGGCGGATGCGATGGCGATGTACCGCCGGTATCATGACGCGGGCACCCACGCGCGGTATGCGCCGCAGGGCGAATTGGCGCGTGAACTCTACGAGTCGATGGAAACCGCCCGCTGCGAAGCGATGGGCGCGCGGGACATGCCGGGCACCGCAGGCAATATCGACGCCAAGATCGGCCATGACGCGATGCGCCGCGGCTATGATCAGATCAAGGAGGCGTCGGACGCTCCGCTGGCAGAGGCGGCAGGCTATCTGGTCCGGCATCTGGCCACCGGGCGGGACCTGCCACAAGGCGCACAGAACGTCATGGACCTGTGGCGTGGGTTCATCGAAAATCAGGCGGGCGGGACGCTTGAGAACCTGCAGGATGTGCTGAACGATCAGGCCGCTTTTGCGCGCTTCACCCGAGCCGTGATCACCGATCTGGGCTATGGCGACCAGTTGGGGGACGATCCCGACGAACTCGACGAAGACGCGCAGGATCAGGCCGAAGAAGGCAGCGACGAAGAACAAGAACCGGACAGCACCGGTCAGGACGAGGACGACAGCGAAGACGCCGAGGCCAATCCGGAATCGAGCCAGGACGAAACCCAGGACCCCAGCCAGGCGCAGGTGTCCATGGACGAAATGGCTGATCAGGAGATGAGCGACGAGACCGAGATGCCTGAGGGCGAAGCGCCGCTGGAGCCGCCGCCCCCTGCCCCGATCTCGGAAGCGGACCCGGATTACAAGGTGTTCGACGCCACGCATGACGAGGAAATCCTGGCCGAAGAGCTGGCTGAACCGGTCGAACTGGAACGGCTGCGCGCCTATCTGGATCAGCAGCTTGAACCGCTGAAGGGCGCGGTCAGCCGTCTGGCGAACAAGCTGCAGCGCCGCCTGCAAGCGCAGCAGAACCGGTCGTGGGAATTCGATCTTGAGGAAGGCATCCTCGACGCGGGCCGACTGGCGCGTGTGGTGGCCAACCCGACGACGCCGCTGTCCTTCAAGGTCGAGAAGGACACCGAATTCCGCGACACGGTGGTGACGCTGCTTCTGGACAATTCCGGTTCGATGCGCGGGCGCCCGATTTCCATCGCGGCGATCTGTGCCGATGTTCTGGCCCGCACGCTGGAGCGGTGTTCGGTCAAGGTCGAGATCCTTGGCTTTACCACTCGGGCCTGGAAGGGCGGACAGGCGCGGGAGAAATGGCTGAACGAGGGGCGCGAACAGCAACCGGGTCGTCTGAACGACCTGCGCCACATCATCTACAAGAGTGCCGATGCGCCGTGGCGACGGACCCGGCCCAATCTTGGCCTTATGATGAAAGAAGGTCTGCTCAAGGAAAACATCGACGGTGAGGCGCTGGAATGGGCGCATCGCCGGATGCTGCACCGGCCCGAGGCGCGCAAGATCCTGATGGTGATTTCCGACGGTGCGCCGGTGGATGACAGCACCCTGTCGGTGAACCCCGCGAATTACCTCGAAAAACACCTGCGCGACGTGATCGCCATGGTGGAGCGCCGCAAGCAGGTCGAACTGCTGGCCATCGGCATCGGACATGACGTGACGCGCTATTACGAGCGGGCGGTGACAATCACCGATGTCGAACAATTGGCGGGCGCGATGACCGAACAGCTTGCCTCGCTCTTCGACAGCGATCCGCGCGCGCGGGCGCGGCTGATGGGCATCAAGCGCGCGAGTTGATTTGGAGTTTGGATCGGCGCGACCGGTCCGACCAGCGCAGCGGGGCTTGCCATTGCGTGGCATTCCGGGTTCGCTCGCGCCATATCGAAGAAAGACCGCGTCATGTTCCAAAGCTTTTCAGAAACCTCGTCCCCCGAGCAAGGCCCACCGCGCCTTGCCGCGTTGCGCGCCGAGATGGCGGCAGCCGGTGTGGACGGGTTCATCATTCCACGCGCGGATGCGCATCAGGGCGAATACGTGGCCGAGCGGGACAGCCGTCTGGCCTGGCTCACGGGATTCAGCGGGTCGGCGGGCTATTGCGTGGCGTTGCAGGACGAGGCTGGGGTGTTCGTCGACAGCCGCTACCGGGTTCAGGTCCGCGCGCAGGTGGCGGATGTGTTCACCCCGGTGGACTGGCCCGAGGTATCGCTGGGGGACTGGCTGTCGGAGCATGTCGCGCCGAACGGAGTTGTGGGGTTCGATCCTTGGTTGCACACGGTGGCGCAGCTTCGGGACTTGGAAGCCAGCGCCGGGTCAGTGACCCTGCGACGGGTCGAGAACCTTGTAGACCGGATTTGGGAGGATCAACCCCCGCCGCCCGCAACCGCTGCGTTCGCCCAACCGGTGGATCTTGCCGGAGAAGCGCATGAGGCGAAGATCGCGCGACTGGCGGGCAGTCTGGGCAAGGCGCGCAGCGCGGTTCTGACCTTGCCTGACAGCCTGTGCTGGCTTTTGAACATCCGCGGCGATGACGTGCCACGCACGCCGTTTGTGCATGGCTTTGCACTTTTGCATGCCGAAGGCACGGTCACCCTATTTGTGAACCCCGAAAAGCTGACCCATCTTGGCGACCATCTTGGACCGAAGGTAGATGTGGCTCCGGTCGAAGACTTCCTGCCCGCATTGGCCGGACTGGACGGCCCGGTGCAGATCGACCCCGCCACATGCCCGGTGATCGTGGCCGACACGCTGCGCGAAGCGGGGATCGAGATGGTCGAAGCGCAGGATCCCTGCGCTCTGCCCAAGGCCTGCAAATCTGCGGCCGAGTTGGACGGCGCGCGTGCGGCGCATCTCCGCGACGGGGCAGCGATGGCGCGGTTCCTGTGCTGGCTGGACCAACAGCCAGAAGGCACCCTGACCGAGATCGATGTGGTGACCCGGCTGGAAGGTGAGCGCGCGGCGACCAATGCGCTGCGCGACATCAGCTTTGATACCATTTCGGGTGCCGGACCCAACGGTGCCATCGTGCACTACCGTGTGACGGATAAAACCAACTGCCGGGTCGAGCCGGGGCTTCTTCTGGTGGACAGTGGCGGGCAATATGTGGATGGCACGACGGATGTGACGCGTACGATTGCCATAGGCTCGGTGGGTGAGGAAGAGAAACGCGCCTTCACGCTTGTGCTCAAGGGGATGATCGCGATTTCGCGTCTGCGCTGGCCCAAGGGGCTGGCTGGGCGCGATATGGATGCTTTGGCACGGGTGGCCCTGTGGGAGCACGGTCTGGACTACGGTCATGGCACCGGGCACGGCGTCGGGTCGTACCTCAGCGTCCACGAAGGGCCACAACGGTTGGCCCGCACGGGAGCCGTACCATTCCTGCCGGGGATGATCCTGTCGAATGAGCCGGGCTTCTACCGCGAAGGCGCATTCGGAATCCGCATCGAGAATCTGATCGTCGTCGAAGAGGCCCCCGCCCTGCCCGGTCAGACGGTGCCAGAGATGTACCGCTTCGAGACGCTGACCCATGTGCCCATCGACACGCGACTGATCGACACGGGGCTTTTGACCGAAGCGGAACGGGACTGGCTCAATACCTATCATACAGAGGTTCTGGAGCGGATCGGACCCTTGGTCGAGGGCAATGTGTCAACCTGGCTCGCGCGTGCCTGCGCGCCAATCTGACCATAAACATTTACATTCCCCCGCTAACCCCGGTACATCGCAGTCAAAAGGGATGGATCATGCAGAAACACATTACAGTCAGACCCGCTGAAGGAACCTGGGTGGTGCGCGCCGGTGGTGCGGTGATTGCCGAAAGCACCAACGCTTTGGAACTGACCGAGGGCGACATGCCCTTCGTCATCTACTTCCCCCGGTCCGACGTGGCGATGGCGTTTCTGGATGCCTCCGATCACAAATCAACCTGCCCGCACAAGGGCGAGGCCAGCTATTTCGACATCGTCTCGAAAAGCAAGACCTACACCAATGCCGTCTGGTCCTATGAAAACCCGAACACAGATGTGGCCGAGATCAAGGATCATCTCGCGTTCTGGGTTCAGGACGGGGTTCAGGTCGAACGGATCTGATCCGTCCGGTCTGTTGGATCAGCGCCGTCCGGCAAGTGCACGCACTGTTCTGTAGCTGTACCATACGGCTTCGTTGGTGGACGGATCGACAACCGCCACACCAGCTCTCTGGAAGGTCCAGCTTGTGCTTTCGAGCGCGAACACTTCGAGACCTGATGCATGCGCGACAGCGTTGCGCAGTGTCGCTGTCACCTCGGACAGGATGTCTTGATCGCCCTCTTCGGGCGTCCACGATAACATCAGGCTGGACCAATCTTCGGACAAGTCCAAAGCCCGCGCGGAGGCGTTTGGCGCATCTTTAGGATAAGAGACAGGTGTATCTTCAATGGCCTGTAGTTGTAAGCTGACCGCGGTTTCTTCTAGAGCACGCGCAACTGACGCTTCAGGCGCGGCTGCATCGGAGACTGAAAAAACAGCCACCTGAAGCAGGGCCTTGCCAATCGCTTTTTCATCACTTGCTTTGGTCAGCCGTCGCGATCCAGACATTACCCCGACGTCCTTACGGGTCAGAACGGGGGTCATTGCACGACGGACTGCTTCAAGTTGGGGACTGGACAAGGCTGCGTCCACCCCTGTCATGACTTCGGTCAACGTGCTGGATCTAACCATCTGCCCACCTTGTTCTTTCGCATCCAAAAACGTTGCTGACACTGGAAGAACGAAACACAGAGCCAATAGTTGCCACACTCCAAAGCAGCGCATGAGTATCACCCGACGATTGTTGGGTCATAGGGCGTCGACGGATCATCGATTCCGGTCGACAACTCTGTTCGGTTGCCCAAGCCACATTCATAGACGGCGCGCTCTGCTGCATGGCACAGACCACCAACTGCGCAGACACCTCCACCGGGAGGCGCGCCCGGTGCACCTGCGACATGGGCCAATTCGTGCAGGATTGTAGCAAGCACACTCCACTTGCCAATGCGGAACGGCTTTGGGCCGATCCAGATGTCATTGTTCGAATAAGTGTACCCATAAAAGTCTATGGAGCCATCATAGTTAATCCACAGGTTGTTGTTGGCCAGTATCGTCGTAAGATCCACGCCCGCCCCCAACCCGCTATAGTATCGGTCGGCACGCGGCATATTCGCTGCAATCCATATTGCCTTGCGACGTGCCCAGCGACATTGGTCACGATAGTTTCCGACCGGAATAGGCGTGAAATTATCGCCATTCTCGTTTCCATGGTGGTCGCCCACATTGATCTGAATCATCCAATCCACTCCGTTAAATGCCTAAAAACTATTGGTCGAAACGATTCTTCGCCAGTGGAAAGTTTTAGGGGCTAGCTATGCTCTTCCTCAGCCGTCGCGGCCAGCGCGCGGTTGTAGGCTTTGAGCGCATCGACATGGAACAGCGCGCCCTGCAGGACGGGCGTGTCGTCCGGTCCGTCGAGTTTCACCACCGGCAGGAAGGCCACACCTGACTTGTCGAAGAGTGGCAGAGCGGTTTCCAGCGTGGCCTGAGTCTGCACGAACAACCCCTGTTCGATCATCGTCAGGCAGGCCCCTTCATCGGCCGCGTTGCTGTCGGTGGGTTTGCGCATCACCCCCTGCACCCGGAACATCGCCAGAAGATAGGCCTGCGGCCCGGCAGCAAGGTGGACGTTGCGCCGTTCCAATTGGGTGAGAAAAAACGACCGGTCGACAAGGCGTGCAGATACGGCGGTGGACATGGACACCGACACCATCACGGCAAGCCCGGTTTGCCAGTCGCCCGTCAGTTCGAACACGATCAGCGTGGTCGATATTGGCGCCCCAAGCACAGCGGCAGCAACGGCCCCCATGCCGGCCAAGGCGTAAAGCGTGGCGGTGCCGGACTGTTCGGGGAAAAGCCCTGTGGCGATCAAGCCGAAGGCCAGCCCGGTCAGTGCGCCCAGCATCAGCGAGGGGGAAAATACCCCGCCCCCCATGCGCCCGCCAATGGTAATGGCGACAGCCACCACCTTAAGCATGGCAAAGACCACCGCCTCGTGCCAGAGAAGCGCACCGGTCAGGGCGCGCGATGTGGTCTCGTAGCCGACACCGATGATATGCGGAAACCAGATTGCCAACGCACCCAGCATGACCCCGGCCACCGCCGGGCGCAGCAGATGTGGCAGGCCCATGTTACGCTGAAGCTGCGTCCCCACATCGTCCGCAAGGAACACCGCCCGCATCATCGCCACGGCGACCAAACCGCAGACCAGGCCAAGGATGAAGAAGGCGGGCAGTTCCAGGTAAAATTCCACGGTCGTTGTGCCGGGCAGTTTGAACTCGGTCACATCTCCGAACACCAGACGGTTGATCACCGTTCCAGCGGCACTCGCCACCACGATGGGGGCAAAGGCATGGACTGCGAAGTGGCGCAGGATCACTTCAAGCGCGAACAAAGCGCCGGCGATGGGTGCGTTGAAGCTGGCCGAGACGGCAGCTGCCACGGCGCAACCCAGCAGGTCGCGCCCTGTTATGCCATCGGCGCGGATCGTGTTCGACACCCAGGACGAAATCATCGCCGCGATGTGAACCACCGGCCCTTCGCGCCCGGTGCTTCCGCCTGTGGACAGGGTGATCCAGCTACAGACCGCCGAAGCGATCCCAGCCTTCTTTTCCACCCGCCCATCGTTGAGCGCTGCGCCTTCGATCACATCTGCAACTGATCGGACCCGCCCGTCGGGGGTGAAGAAATGCACGATCACGCCCACCACGAGGCCGCCCACCGTCGGGATCACCAGAAGCATCCACCACGGCAGGGTTTCGGCATAGCTGTGGATCGTGGTGACGCTTGGCGTGCCGTAGACCGTTGTTTGCAGCCAGATGATTGCCAGCCGGAACCCTGTTGCAGCAAGACCTGCGGCGATCCCGATCATCAGCGCGATCAGCCAGAACTGAAATTGCGACGGCCCCTTGTGGCGCAGCAAATCCCAGCCGCGCGCGAACTGTCGTTTCATTGCCTGTATCTGACCACGCAAAGCAGGCGCCATGCCGAGCGGTCCTTTCGGGAAAGCGAACCACGCCAAAAACCTTCTGATTATCAAGGCTTATCCACTGCGGCTGATCTGTCCACCCCTGAAGCGATCACTATCTGTGACCGTCAGTGTCAGGACACACCCGTCCGAACGGCTGAGGTGACCCAAAAGAACAGGTGCCTAACCCGCCAGAAGCGCCCGCGCCGCCGCGCGGGCCTCATCAGTGATGGTGTCGCCCGACAGCATGCGGGCGATCTCGCCCTCCCGCGCGGGCGGATCGAGCGGTACCACGGTCGAGGTGGTCTGCTCGTCGGCGACGCGCTTTTCCACGCGCCAGTGATGCGCGCCAAGTGCGGCCACCTGCGGGGAATGGGTGACGACAAGCACCTGGCCCCCTTCGGCCAGGGCGGCCAGACGTCGTCCTACGGCGTCGGCGGTGGCCCCACCGACACCGCGGTCGATTTCGTCGAAGATCATGGTCAACCCGGCATCGCGCTGTTCCGACAGGCACACTTTGAGGGCAAGCAGGAACCGGCTGAGTTCACCACCCGATGCGATCTTGCCAATCGGTCCCGCCGGTGCGCCGGGATTTGTCGCAACGGTAAAGGCCACCGCATCGTTGCCTTCGGGACCTGCGGGCGCGTCTGCAACATCGGTAACAAACACCGCACGTTCCATCTTGAGCGGAGCCAGTTCGGCGCAGACCGCGGCGTCGAGCCGTTTCGCCGCCGCCATGCGGCTGTTGCGCACGGTCATCGCGGCGCCGTCATAGGCAGTTTCGGCACTGCGCAGTTCGGATTGCAGCCGCGTCATGCGGTCTGCACCCTGATCCAAGGCAGCCAAACGGTCGCGCAATGTATCTGCCAAACCCGACAGATCATCCGGGGCCACGCCGTGTTTGCGCGCCTGCGCCCGCAGCGCAAAGAGCCGTTCTTCCGTGACTTCAAGCTCGTGAGGGTCGAATTCCAGCGACTCGAGTGTTGCCGTCACCCCGCGCGCGGCCTCATCAAGTTCGGCCATGGCGCGGGCAAGTGCCGCAAGCGGGTCATCCAGCCGCCCTTCGGCGGCATCGCTGACGCCTTCCAACCAGCGCAGCGCATCCGACAAAGCGCCCTCGGCCCCGTCCTGCCCCATCACCTGTGCAGCACGGGCGATGTCGTCGCGGATCCGCTCGGCGGCCTGCATCATGCGGCGACGCGCGTCGAGATCGGCATCCTCTCCGGGTTCGGGGGCCAGCTTGTCCAACTCGGCAACGGAATGGCGCAGGAAGTCTTCCTCGGCCTGTGCCGCCTTGTAGGCCGCTTCCGCCTCGGCCAAAGCCTTGCGGGCCTTCGAGAGCGTGCCCCAAGCGGACTTTACAGCCGCCAACAGATCGTCATGCCCGGCGAACTGATCCAGCAACGCCCGGTGCCCTTTTGGGTTCAGCAAACCCCGGTCATCGTGCTGGCCGTGCAGTTCGACCAGCGTGTCCGACAGGGCCCGAAGCATATCGCCGGTCACGCGCCGGTCATTGACCCAGCCCGTCTTGCGCCCATCGGCGGTGTTCACGCGGCGCAGGATCAACTCGTCTGAATCCTCGAACCCGGCTTCGACCAGAACGTCGCGTGCCGGATGACGCTTTGGCAGGTCGAACACGGCGGTCACTGCACCCTGCTCGGCCCCGCTGCGCACAAGCTCGGCGCGCCCTCGCCAGCCCAGCACAAACCCAAGACTGTCAAGTAGGATCGACTTGCCGGCGCCGGTTTCGCCTGTCAGCACGTTGAGACCCGGTTGGAACTCAAGCTCCAACCGATCAATGATCAGCATGTCCCGTATTTCAAGCGTGCGCAGCATTCTGTGCAACCGGGTGCGTTGTCAGACGCCCCACCCCCCGATCAAAGCCACTGACCCCTGACCATCTGGCGATAGATCTGCCCCAGCCAGTTGTCCCCGGTCGCTTTCAATTCCAGCCCGCGTCCGGTGAGCAGTTTGAAGCTGTCCTCGTACCAATCCGTGGACTGGTAGTTGTAGCCCAGAATGGCCCCGGCTGTCTGTGCCTCGTCGGTCAGACCCAAAGACAGATACGACTCGACCAAGCGGTGCAGCGCCTCGGCGGTATGTGTCGTGGTCTGGAAATCCTCAACCACCACACGGAAGCGGTTGATCGCGGCCCCGTAGTGTTCCCGACGCAGGTAGTAACGTCCGATTTCCATTTCCTTGCCGGCCAGGTGATCAAAGGCCAGATCGAACTTGAGCACCGATGACCGTGCATATTCGCTGTCGGGATAGCGTTCGATCACGGTGCGCAAAGCCTGCAACGCCTGGAAGGTCAGACCCTGATCGCGGCCCACCTCTTCGATCTGGTCATAATAGCTGAGCGCCAGAAGGTACTGTGCATAAGCCGCATCTTCGTCAGTCGGATAGAAGTCGATATACCGCTGCGCGGCAGAGCGGCTGTTCTCGTAGTCCTTGTTCTGATGATGCGCAAAGGCCTGCATGATGACCGCGCGCTTGGCGAGTTCGGAATAGGGATAAAGCCGCTCGACTTCCGAGAAGTAGAACGCCGCATCCTCGGGATCCCGGCTGTCCAGTTCGAATTCGCCGCGTTCGAAGATCTGTTCGGCGGTGAAATTCTCGATCGGAACACCGCCCGGGCCGAATCCCGGGCGTTCCACATTGCCGCACGCAGTCAGCGTCAGTCCCAAGAGCCCCGCCCCGATCACAGCTCTTGCGCTTCTGCCCGCTGCCATGCCCGTCACCTTCGTTAAACCGCCGTGGCTATCTGTGCCACTTGTCTGATGTTGGTCCTAGCACATTAAATCGGAAGGCAAAACGCCTTTAGGCACACAAGCGATCAAGCAGTTGCGCAGTCTGTGTGTGCAGCAGGACGCCCAAAGGGACTCGCGGTCAGGCAACCGCCGGAACCTCGTGGGCGGTGACACCGGCTCCCGGCAAACGCGCAGCCGTCTCGGCGTCGCATTCGCGAATCCGGTAGCCATCCGGTGTCGCGAAAAGTTCGCGCAACAGCATGTTCGTCAGAGTGTGGCCCGCCTTGTGGCCTTCGTAATGGCCCAAGAGCGGCAGACCCGCCAACGCAAGGTCACCCAAGGCGTCCAGCATCTTGTGGCGCACCGCTTCATCGCTGTGACGCAGGCCACCGGGGCTGAGAATTGCATCCCCATCGACGACCACCGCGTTTTCCATCGTGCCGCCCAGTGCCTTGCCGACCGCCCGCATCGCTTCGACGTCAGAAGCCCGGCAGAAGGTCCGGCTGTCGGACAATTCGCGCACGAAAGTGCCATTGGCAAGGTTCAGCGACTTGCTTTGCTGTCCAATGGCTCTGTCGGCAAAGTCGATATGGAAATCCATCGTCAGGCCCGTCCCCGGCCCAAGCCGCGCCCAGCCTTGTGAGGTGTGCACCTCAACCGTGCTCAGCACTTCGACCACGCGGATCGGGGCGTGCAATGGCTTCACCCCGGCGGCCAGAATGCTGCGCACGAACGGAACCGCGCTGCCGTCAAGCACCGGTGCCTCGGGGCCGTCAATCCGGATCAACGCGTTATGGACGCCGCACCCTGCCAATGCGGCCATGACGTGCTCGATGGTCGACACCGACGCTCCGGAAGCATTCACGATCTTGGTGCAAAGGGGCGAATGCTCGGCAAAATCGAACAGGGCGGGAATACGGCTGTTACCGAGGCGGATGTCCGTACGGTCGAACACGATGCCATGATCGGCCGGAGCCGGGCAGATCGACATGTTCACTGAAAGGCCGGTATGCAGACCAATGCCCGAAAAGCGGACGGTAGATTGAACCGTTGTTTGCAAAAGACCCTCGTCCAAATACGCCGGCACCCCCATGCGGCCTTTCGAGATGGGTGATAAACGCTGACCTATCCAGCCTCAAATCAAAGATTGTAACGGCCTGAAACACGGCATTGAAACCCATCGGCGGAATCCCGCCAAAGGTGATAAAGCGTTGATCAGAAACGAAAAACGCCCCCAGAATCGGGGGCGTTTTCATGGCGATTTATCGCTTTTTCAGTTTGCCTGACGACGCAGGAAAGCCGGAATTTCGATCCGCTCCTGATCTTCATCGGCGTCCGGAGAGGGCGCGCGGGCCGGTGCGGCGGCGCTGGATTGAACCGGAGGTTGTGTCGTACGACGCGCCGGAGCATCGGATTGCTGGCCATGACCGGTCATGCGATTGATCAGCGAATTGATCCCGAACCGGGGGCGTTCGCTGTCTGCGGGTTCAGGTTCGACCTGCATGTTCGGACGCGCGCCCGGTGCCGGTCGGGCACGGGAAGCCGCCGCCTGCAACCGTGCCAGAGCTTCTGCGCTCGGGGTACCGGGCGCCGGGGCACGAGGTGCAACAAACTGTTCCGGATCGGCTTCGATGCTGTCTTCGCGCGGATTGAACTCGGCCACCTGCGGGCGATAGGCGGGTGCCGGCAAACCGTCTTCGTCCATGACTTCCTGATCGCTGCGGGGCTGGAAGACGGGCTCCATGGGCTCGTCCTCGGCAT
Source organism: Alphaproteobacteria bacterium (assembly GCA_030428355.1). Taxonomy (GTDB): domain Bacteria; phylum Pseudomonadota; class Alphaproteobacteria; order Rhodobacterales; family Rhodobacteraceae; genus Marivita. The sequence continues at coordinate 31,995 of JAUIBL010000029.1, forward strand.
CCGCAGTATGGGTGTCGAACAGCGAAGGCTCTTCGGCCTTGCGGGCCGCCACGGGCTCGGGCATCGACGCGGCCTTCTCGGCCTGACGGGATTCCTCGACGCGGGTGGTCTGCGTCAAAGGTGTTGCCAGCGACCGGCGCGGAACCGGGATTTCCGTGTGGACATCGACCGCGTCAATGCCCGTTGCCACGACGCTGACGCGCATCATGCCCTGCATGCTGTCATCCAGCGTGGAACCGACGATGATGTTTGCGTCTGTATCCACTTCCTCGCGGATGCGGTTCGCCGCTTCGTCCAGTTCGAACAGCGTGAGGTCGTGACCGCCTGTGATGTTGATGAGAACACCCTTCGCGCCGCGCAGGCTGATTTCGTCCAGCAGCGGGTTCGCAATGGCCTTTTCCGCCGCCTGAATGGCGCGATCTTCGCCCTCTGCCTCGCCCGTGCCCATCATCGCCTTGCCCATCTCGTCCATCACGGCGCGCACGTCGGCGAAGTCGAGGTTGATCAGGCCCGGACGAACCATGAGGTCAGTCACACCCTTCACGCCCTGATAGAGCACGTCGTCTGCCATCGAGAAGGCTTCGGTGAAGGTGGTCTTTTCGTTCGCCAGACGGAACAGGTTCTGATTCGGAATGATGATCAGTGTATCGACGACCTTCTGGAGCGCCTCAACGCCCTCTTCGGCCTGCTTCATCCGCTTGTTGCCTTCGAACTGGAACGGCTTGGTAACCACACCCACCGTCAGAACGCCCAGCTCGCGTGCGGCCTGTGCGATGATCGGTGCAGCGCCTGTCCCAGTGCCGCCACCCATGCCCGCCGTGATGAAGCACATATGCGCCCCCGCAAGGTGGTCGACGATCTGTTCGATGCTTTCCTCGGCGGCTGCGGCCCCAACAGCGGCGCGTGCCCCGGCACCCAGACCCTCGGTCACTTTGACGCCAAGCTGGATGCGGCTGGTGGATCGGCTCTGCTGCAGCGCCTGCGCGTCGGTGTTGGCAACCACGAAATCGACACCCTCAAGGGACTTGTCGATCATGTTGTTGACCGCGTTTCCGCCTGCACCGCCCACACCGAACACGGTGATGCGGGGTTTCAATTCTTCCTGTCCGGGCACCGAAAGGTTCAATGTCATGTGTCTATCCGCCTGCTGTCTCAGCCCCTTTCGGGACGTTTTCTGCACCTGTTTCGCCAATTATTACCGGGCAATCGCCCAAACGTCACGTAAATTCCGTACTTTAGCACCAAATGTGCTGCTTTGTGCCACCCCCCTACGCGGGATTTTGCCGAAACCTCAACATCTTGCGGTCACCAGTTATCACGGAACCATTTTACGGCACGTTTCAGGGAACGTGCCGGATAGCGGTCTACAGGGATCTCGAAGTCCCACCATTCGTCCTGCGGATTGGCTGCAAAGAGGCACAAACCGACCGCACTGGCGAATCCCGGTCCTGTCGCAGCCTGCGGCAGACCATGCACCCGCATCGGCCGACCAAGCCGCACCTGCTGTCCGAGGATCTTGGTGGCCAGGCCATCCAGACCAGGGATCTGGCTGGCCCCACCGGTGAGCACGATCTGCTGGCTTGGCAGATGTTCGAACCCGGCCGCATCCAGCCGTGCGCGCACCTCTTCAAGAATCTCCTCGACACGGGGGCGCATGATGCCGATCAATTCGGCGCGGCTGACCGACCGGCGGTCGTGATGCCAGTCGCCGGTATCGCCACCGATTTCGATCATGTCGCGATCATCCATTCCCGTGGCGACAACGCCGCCGTGGAAGGTCTTGATCCGCTCGGCCACCGCCATCGGCACCTGCAACCCCATCGAGATGTCGCTGGTCACGTGATCCCCGCCCATGCGCACCGCATCGGCGTAAATCATGTGCTTTTTCATGAAGATGGACAGTCCAGTTGATCCACCACCCATGTCGATGCAGGCGGCACCCAGTTCCTGTTCGTCCTCGACCAAAGCCGACACGCCCGACACATAGGCCGAGCTTGCGATCCCAGCGAGTTCGAGATCGCACCGCTTCATGCAGTGCGCGAGGTTCTGGATTGCCATGGCGTCGACCGTCAACATATGCATGTCGACTGCAAGTTCTTGGCCAATTTGACCGCGCGGGTCGATCAAACCGCTGCGATAATCGAGGGCAAAGTTCACCGGCTGCGCATGCAGCACCTCGCGCCCATGGCCGAATTCCGGCACGTCACAGGCCGACAGCACGCGCGCAACGTCCTGTTCGTCAACCGTATTGCCTGCCACCTCGACCCGCCCGGCAAGGCCATAGCTGCGCGGATCGGCTCCGGCGAAGCAGGCGATCACATGGTCAACGCGAATCTGCGCCATCTTCTGCGCGGCCTGCACGGCGGTCCGGATGGCGCGCTCGGTCTCGCCCATCGAATCGATCTCGCCGAACCGCACGCCACGGGATCGGGTGGTCGCTGCGCCGATCACCCGGAACCCCGATTGCCCGGCCAGAGAGCCGATGCTGTCGGTCTCGATCGCGCGGTCCGTCCCGTCGAACCGCAAGACAAGACACGCGATCTTGGAGCTGCCGATGTCGAGAATGGCAATCACGCCTCTCTGCATCGCCGCCTTGCGCATGTTGCGCATCGCCCGCTGTGACTCGTATAGTTCGATCATTGCCGTTGTTCCCCTGCCTCGATCGCCCGGATGCGGATGAGTTCCTGCACCGCCCCGTCTGTCATTCTGAGTGTTGGCCGGTTCGGCAGCCGCAGATCGACCGCGACCAGATCCCGTTCCAGCATGTCGACCGCCTGATCCATGGCGATCACCCGTTCCAATGCCTGCACCGCGTCCGCTTCCGGCAGCAGGATGCGCTGATCCCGGTCAAGAACGACGTCCCAGCGCCGTTCGCCCATGCGCACCAGCCCCCGCAAACGCGACGACAGCGGCTCTGCGGCCGCCACCAGGTCCAGGGCTTCGGTGACTTGTGCGTCCGCACCATCGCCGACGATCAGCGGCAATTCCGGCCAATCCGCCCGTACAAATGCCGGGCCGACCAGAACGCCCTCGTTGTCCAGAAGCTGCAAGCCCCGTTCATTGCGCCAGAGCACAACCGGGATGCGTTCGACCACGTCAACTTGCAGGACATTGCCCTGCCGAACATACAGCCGTGCCGATTTGACCGGATCGAGCGCAACCACAACTTCACGCATCGCTTCAAGATCGAGATCGAAGGAACTGATCGGAAAGTCCAAAGGCAGGATTTGTCGGATACCATCGGCGACGATGTCGCTCGCCCCATCCACGACCATCATGTTGACCATGAACTCGGGGCGGCTTTCCACCTGCGACCGCAGATCGGCATAGGTGTCGATGATCTTCATCCGGTTGTCATCGACCGACAGCCACCAGCTTGCGATCCCGAAGGTCAGCAGGCACGGCAGCCCGAAGCGCAGCACCAATCGGAAGAGCGGCGTCAGCATCAGCCGCTCCATCCGGTATTTCAGGCGCGACGGTGCCGGATCGGGGCGTGCGGTCATCTGTGACATGACGCATCCTCCACCATCCAGCGACAAAGCTGACCAAAGCTCATTCCGGTATGCGCCGCCTGTTCCGGCGTCAGCGAGGTCGGTGTCATGCCAGGCTGGGTGTTGGTTTCCAGCAGGATAAGACCTGCCAGGCCCTTGCTTTCGTCCCAGCGGAAATCGGTGCGGGTCACACCCTTGCACCCCAGCGCGGTGTGCGCGCGTACGGCATAGTCAAGGCAGGCTGCGGTGATCTCGTCCGGCACGTCCGCAGGCAACACGTGCCGCGACCCACCGGGTTTGTACTTGGCATCGTAATCGTACCAGCCATCGGTCAGAATGTCGGTCACGCACAGCGCCCGGCCCCCGACCACTGTCGTCGTCAGTTCCCGTCCGGGTGCAAAGGCTTCGACCATGACGGTCTCGGGCATATCATCGGAAAGCTGAGGCGGCTCGTTTGCGCCGTCGCTGACAAGGTAGACCCCGACGGACGATCCTTCGTTGAACGGTTTGACCACGTAAGGCGGCGGCATGACATGGCGCTGCCGAACTTCGTCGCGGGCGGCCAGAACGCTTTCGACCACGGGCAACCCATGGCGGCGGTACACATCCTTGGTGCGTTCCTTGTCCATCGCAAGAGACGAGGCCAGCACGCCCGAATGGGTATACGGGATGCCCAGCCATTCCAGCAGGCCCTGCACGCAGCCATCCTCGCCCCAGCGACCGTGTAGGGCGTTGAAACAGACATCGGGGGCAAGCGCAGTCAGTACGGATGCAAGGTCACGGCCTGCATCGACCTCGTGAACCTCGAAACCTTCGTCCCGCAAAGCGGCGGCGCATTCACGCCCTGTTGACAGGGACACCTCGCGTTCGGCCGAGGGGCCACCCATCAGAACTGCCACTTTCGGGTTTGCCCTGCTCGACATACCCAAAACCGCCTCAAATTGGGGGTTTACCCCCATTTCTGCCTGGGGCTGAGCCCCTTGTTATGATGTGCAACCTGCCCGGCGCACCGCCTTCACCTGCGGGGGTTGACCCCCCGTCCGGTCACGCTTGGTTTGCCAACGGCTCACCGACGCGTTTGATTTCCCATTCTAACTCTATTCCAGAGTGCAAGAAAACCTTTTTTCTCACCTCTTCGCCCAATCCCTCAAGGTCCGCCGCCGTCGCCCCCCCGGTGTTGACGAGGAAGTTCGAATGTTTGGGTGACATTTGCGCCCCGCCGCGCGTGGCCCCGCGCATTCCCGCGTCGTCGATCACCTTCCACGCCTTGAGATCGTGCACGTCATCCGCCTGCCCGGTCGAGGAAAACCCCGCCGGATTGCGGAACGTGCTACCGGCTGTCCGGTCCTTGGTGGGTTGCGTCGCGTCGCGCTTGGCCAGTTGCTCTTCCATCCGCGCAGTCAGTGCCTGCGGGTCCCCTGGCGCGCCTTGGAACACGGCTTCGATCACGACCGCGCCTTCAGGCAGAACACTGGACCGATAGGCCAGGTGCAGGTCTGCTGCAGGCAGCGTGACCACCTCGCCCGTGCGCAAAACTGCCCGTATTTCAACAAGATGATCCGCGACATAGGACCCGTAGCAGCCCGCGTTCATGCAGACGGCGCCCCCGATGGCCCCGGGAATGGTGCGCAAAAAGGTCAGATCGACCCCGGCCTCCGCCGCCTTGCGCGCCACATGCGCATCCAGTGCCGCAGCCCCCGCCGTCACCCGGGTGCCGTCAATGGAAATGCCGTTGAACCCCCGCCCCAACCGGATCACCACCGCGCGCAGACCGCCGTCGCGCACGATCAGGTTCGATCCGACGCCCATGGGGAACACGTCGATGCCCGCAGGCAGATCGCGCAGGAAATCGGACAGATCCTGCACATCGGCAGGCTGGAACAGCCAATCGGCCGGCCCGCCCACGCGCAACCAGGTCAGATCGGACAGCGGGCGTTGGGGCGTCAATGTGCCCCGGACATCAGGAAGCGTGATCATGCCCCGCGTTTTGCCCAAAGGGCCGCGGCGCGTAAAGCCTCATTCGGCGCGGCGCGACACGCTCCGCACCACCCAAGCCAGGAAATAGCGCAGCGGCCAGCGAAGCACGCTCATCACGGCCAAGGTAAAGGCCAAGCCCCAAAAAAGACCATCAGACATATAGACCCAGATCAGGATCGGCGCGCCCAGCGCCATCAGCAGATAGGCCCGCCGCCAGTGGTTGTCTTTCGACGGAAGGGCGCCAAGAATCGCTGCAAGGATGATCCAGCAACAAGCCGCGCTCAGGGAATAGCTCATCATTCGGGACGCTCCACGTTGTGTCCGGTCAGGCGGTTTGAACCATACCGCAACGGGTTACGAAACATCGACAGAACGACAAGCAGCGCCGCACAGACTGTCCTATCGAGAGCCAAAGGTGCATATCCGCCCGTGCCTTGTTCTTTCCTGCGTATCTCCCGATAACCACCGTTTCGGGCCAAAACACGACCTCAAAACGGTGATGCCAAGGAAATCTCGGGAAAGGTGTCCGGACCGGGCGCGTTTCGGCCGACCGAAACGCGGGATGCGTTGACGCATCCCCGCCGCCCTCACCCGACAGGCGCAGCCAGAACCCAGCCTGCCACCTGCTCCGCGGCCGCCAGCGCGCCTTCGAGATAGCCCCCCATCTCGGGGGCCAACTCGCTCGACGCAAAGAAAAGGCGACTGTCCTGCCTTGGCACCAATGCCGAGGGACGTCCATAGGCCGGATGGTGGGTCAGTGGGGCCCGGTCCGCGGCCACCGCCGTCAAGTTTTCCTCGGCCCAATCGGTATAGAACACCTCGACCGGCGAGGCCGCATGCGGCCCGAAGAGGCGCGTCAATTGCGCCACGGAGGCAGAAATCACCTCGTCACGACGCCCCGCCCGCATGGCGGCAGGCACACCCAGAAAACCGAACAGCGCCCCGCCGCCGTCGGCGCTGGCATCGTGGATTTCCGCCAGCGGTCCCAACTGGCTGGACGCATCCCCGGACAGGCCATCCTCACGCCAGAAGGGGGCGTCATAGACCGCGACGAACTTGGCATGCCCGGCCATCCAGGTCGGCACGGCCTCCAGGGCCGACCGAACCGTCGCCTGTATGTCCGGCGTGAACGCCAAACTCGCCGCGACACGGGGTGGCACTGCCAGCACCACCTGATCAAAGGCCTGCGGATCGCCCTCCGCGAACCCCAGCACACCATCGGCCGACACCGAGCGCACCACCTGGCCTGTTTGGACACAGCCCATGGGCAACCGCGCGGCCAGAGCGTGGACAAGCGCGCCCATCCCGCCGCGCAGCCGCAAGGAGCCCTGCATCGAGGCAAATCCGCGATCCCGGATCACAACGCCCTGGGCAGTTTCGAAAAGCTGTGCGCCCTCCGCATATTGCGCAAAAACCTCCAGCCCCAACTGCTGCACAAGCGCCGCCATGCGCGGCTGTCCCGGCCAGAACCACGAGGGCCCCAGATCAAACCATTGCGTGCCGATCCGCGCCGTCGAAACCCGACCGCCCAACCGGTCACGCCCTTCGAACAGACGCACCGAGCGCCCGGCGCGGTGCAACCTGTCTGCAAGCGCCAACCCGGTCAGGCCACCGCCGACAATCCCCACATTCGTGGTCAAGGTCAGACCGTGGGGGCTTGGGCAAAGGGCAGATGACCCGACTTCATCCAGAGCTTTGCGCCGTCAGGTCCTGCCGTCGCCCGCAAGGGCACACCGTCGGGCAGCCGCAGCCACGACCATGTCACGAGATCATCATCGCCTTCCCGCACAGCGCCCTCCAGCACCAGAAGCTCGATGCCACCCATCACGTCATCGGTCAGCATGGCCCCCGGTTCGAGCACCACATAGGACACCACCTCGCGCGCATCGCGGTGCAATTCGGCCCGCGCAATCCCGTTCTGCACCGGACCAAGCTGCGCGTCGATGTCCCGTCGGAACTGGGTGCGATCCTCCAGATCGAATTGCCAGAGCTTGACGAAAATCGTGCAGCCCTCTTCCGCGCCGGGTGTGTGCGACGTGGTCGGCGGATTGCGCACATAGGTGCCCGCCGGATAGTCGCCATGTTCGTCCTGAAACACGCCCTCCAGCACCAGAAACTCCTCACCGCCAGTGTGGGTGTGGGCCGAAAACGCGCTGCCCGGCGCGTAACGCACGATCGAGGTCGCCCGCGCCACCTCGTCACCGATCCGGTCGAGCATCCGCCGGTCCACCCCCGGCATGGGCGAGGCGATCCAAGGTGCGTTGCCCGCGTGCACCACCACACGCTTGGTGAAATCAGCATTGAGGTTCATCTCGTCGCTCCCGCAGGTCAATTATCGCCTGACGTGGTAGCCGCCATACGCCAGCAGTTAAAGACGGCCCTCAGGTCTTTTCCGCGTTCAAAATTTCTTGAGGCGAGAAGGAACGCCAAGGGGAACCCCTTACCGTTTTCGGTCAACCGAAAACGAGGATGCGTCGACGCATCCTCCGCCCCGCCCTATTTCGCCAACCGCTCCGGCAGCCCATTGGCCCAGGCGCTGATCGTCCCGGCCCCAAGACAGACAACCATGTCCCCCGGCCGCGCCTGTTCGCGCACCAACCTCTCCAGATCGTCCTCGTTCAGGATCGCCCGCGCATGGCGGTGTCCGTGGCGGATCAGGCCTGCCACCAAATCATCGCGCGACGCGCCTTCGATGGGGTCTTCCCCGGCCGCAAACACCTCGGCGATGGCGACCACATCCGCCTCGTTGAAACAGGCGCAGAAATCGTCGAAGAGATTCGACAAGCGCGTATAGCGGTGCGGCTGGTGGATCGCGATGACGCGCCCTTCGGAGGCCTGTCGCGCGGCCTTTAGAACGGCGGCGATCTCGACCGGGTGGTGGCCGTAATCGTCGATGATCGTCACACCGTTCCACTCCCCCACCTTGGTAAAGCGGCGATTGACCCCGCCAAAGGCCGCCAGCGCCTGACGGATTTCCTCTTTCTTCATGCCCAGATGGCGGGCCACAGCAACGGCGGACAGGGCGTTCGACACGTTGTGATCGCCCGGCATCGGCAGGGTGCAGCCCTCGATGCTGTCGCCCTCGGCCTGCAGCGCGATGTCGAAATGGGCCACGCCCTTTTCGTAGCGGAGGTTCACCGCCCGCACATCGGCCTGCGCGTTGAAGCCATAGGTCACCACGCGCCGGTCCGTGACCTTGCCCACCAGACGCTGCACCTCGTCATGGTCGGTGCAGCAGACGGCGATGCCGTAGAACGGGATGTTCGACACGAAGTCCTGAAACCCCTGTCGCAGGCGCTCGAAGTCGCCCCAGTGTTCCATATGTTCGGGGTCGATATTGGTGACGATGCCGATGGTTGCGGGCAAGCGGTTGAACGAGCCGTCGCTCTCGTCGGCCTCGACCACCATCCATTCGCCCTGCCCCATCCGCGCATTCGACCCATAAGCGTGGATGATGCCGCCATTGATGACGGTGGGATCAAACCCGCCCGCCACCATAAGCTCCGCCATCATCGTGGTGGTGGTCGTCTTCCCGTGTGTCCCTGCAATCGCGATGTTCGACTTGAGCCGCATCAGTTCCGCCAGCATGTCGGCGCGGCGCACCACCGGCAGGCCACGCTTGCGCGCCTCGTCGAGTTCCGGATTGCCCGGTTTGATCGCGGTCGAGACGACAACCACCTCGGCCCCGTCGAGGTTCTCGGCCCGCTGGCCCTCGAAGACGCGCGCGCCCAGATCGGACAGCCGGTTGGTGATCTTGCTGGCCTTCAGGTCCGACCCCTGCACCGTATATCCGAGGTTCACCAGCACTTCGGCAATACCGGACATGCCGATGCCGCCGATCCCGACAAAGTGGATCGGGCCAATATCGACGGGAAGTTTGGTGGCGGCGTTCATTCGGTCTGTCCTTCCGGGTCTCTGGGTGTGTGGCCGGCCAGTCTTTCGACCAGCGCGGCAAGGTCCTGTGCAGCGTCGGGGCGGGCCTGCGACAGGGCGGCCTGCGACATTTGCAAAGCCGCCTGCGGGTTTTGCAATACCGCAAGGATCTGCTCGGCAAGGCTGTCGACAGTCAGCTTGCTTTCGGGGATACGGATCGCGGCCCCCGCCTCGACCAGCCCCCGGGCATTGGCGGTCTGGTGATCGGCGGTGGCGGCGGCAAAAGGCACAAGGATCGACGGACGCCCGATGACCGAGATGTCCGCGACGCTCGACGCACCCGAGCGCGAGATCACAAGCTGCGCCTCGCTCATGCGTTTGGGCACATCATTGAAGAACGGCTGCACATCGGCATTGACGCCGTGTTCGGCATAGTAGGTGGCAACGCGGTCTCCGTCCTCGTCCCGGGCCTGATGGCTGACCCGCAGGTGCTGCAATGTCTCGAGCGGAAGCGCGGCAATCGCAGGCGGCACCACGTCCGACAGGATGCGCGCGCCTTGGCTGCCACCGATCACGAGGATCGACATCGGGTAATCGCCGGGCGGAATATAGGCCGCCCCGGCCCGATCCTTGACGGCGAGCCGGACCGGGTTGCCGACATGCACACCCTCCACGCCCTCGGGCAGGGTTGTCGGCCATGTCCCGCAGGCGACCTGATCGACCCGTTTGGCAAAGATCGCGTTCACCCGACCCAGCACCCCGTTCTGTTCATGGATCATGCGCGGAAGCCGCAGCACCCATGCCGCCCCGAGCGCCGGGATCGACGGGTAGCCGCCAAAACCCACCACCACGTCGGGCCGGTCGCGCAGCATCCGCCACGACATCGACAGCACACCGCCCAGAACGCGCAGAGGCACCAGCGCCTTGGCGACAAGCCCCCCCCGCGCAAAGGTCGCGGAGCTGACCTGTTCGATCTCGGTCGAGTGCGGAAAGCCACCGGTATAGCGCGCGCCGCGGGCATCGGTCGACAGCTTCACCCGCCAGCCGCGGCGCAGCATGACCTCGGCCAGCGCCTGCGCCGGAAACATGTGACCGCCGGTCCCTCCGGCTGCGATGACAAGATAAGGTTTGCGCATAAGTCCCCCGCCCAAGGATTGACCGACAGAGACCTGCCCCAGAGGCGTTTGTCAACAAACCAAGGGGCGATTCACCCTATATAAAGCCCTTAACGCAGCCGTCCTCGCAAGATATCGCCGATTTCGCCCTGTGGGCGGCTGCGCGTGAAGGCCAGAAGCATGCCGACGGCAATCCCGCCCGCGATCAGGGACGAGCCCCCGTAGCTGACAAAAGGCAGCGTCATGCCCTTGGCGGGCAGCAGGCGCACGGCGACGCCCATGTTGATCATCGCCTGAACCCCGAACATGCAGGCCAGACCGGTGCCCGCCAGACGGATGAACGGATCGCGTTCGCGCATCAGGCGCAGCAGCGACCGCACCACGATCGTGGCGTAAAGCGCGATGATGATCAGGACCAGAACCAGCCCGTATTCCTCGGCGGCGACAGCGATGATGAAATCGGTGTGCGCATCCGGCAGCGACCATTTCACCTGTCCCTCGCCAACACCCACGCCGAAAAAACCGCCTTCGCGAATGGCATTGGTCGCATAGCCAAGCTGGGTGGTCGGATCGACATCGGGGCTCAGAAACCCGTCGATGCGGCGGGCGAAATGCTCTGAGTTCTGATAGGCGACTGTCCCCGCAAAGACCACCAGACCGGCAATGCCGAACAGCAGAAGCATCGGCGCACCGGCCACGAAATACATGACCCCCCAGCCAAACAGCACAAGACAGGCCTGACCGAAGTCGGGTTGCAGGGCCAGCATCAGAACGATGCTGACCGTGATGGCAAAGGACAGCGTCTTGCCCGGCGGCCCGCCCAGATCCTGACTGGCCGCCAGAAACCACGCGGTCACGATGACGAAGGTCGGCTTGAGAAACTCGGACGGCTGCACCGACGCAAAGCCCAGCGAATACCAGCGCACCGCGCCCTTGCCGAAATCCGTACCGAAAAAAGGCAGCAACGCCAGAGCGACAAAGGCCGCCGCGAATCCCAGCACCGCCAAGCGGCGCACCACGATGGGCCCAAGCATAGACACGAAGATCATCACACCCAGCGCCAGCCCGCCAAAGACCGCCTGCCGCTGCACATAATGGAACGGCGCAAAACCGTTGCGTTCGGCCAGTGGCGGCGAGGCGGCAAGCCCTAGAAGGATACCGATGCCGAACATGATCAGGATGCAGGACAGGGTCCACTTGTCAATCGTGCGCCACCATTTCGGCAACACAGGTTCACCCGCACGGGTCGGAACCGCGCCATAGACCATTTCCGTCATGGTTTCACCGCTTCTTCTGCCTCGATCGCCCGATTTTCCGGGTCTCTGGTCCAAAGCTTACCCCATATGATTCGCGCGATCCAGAAGAATGATTCCCCCTTGTGCCTCTTGCGTGGCCAGCGGTTCCGTGATGGATGCCGGGCATGCAGGTGAACACCCTCATTCTTGGTGCCGGCGCGGCTGGCATGATGTGCGCAGCGCATGCGGGCGCGTCCACGCTGGTCATCGACCATGCCAAGGCACCGGGCGAGAAGATCCGCATCTCGGGCGGCGGGCGGTGCAACTTCACCAACATGCACACCGATCCCGCCCGGTTCCTCGGACAGAACCCGCATTTCCACAAATCCGCGCTGAGCCGCTACACGCAATGGGATTTCCTCGACCTCGTGGACCGTCACAGGATCGCGTGGCACGAAAAGACGCTGGGGCAGCTTTTCTGCGACGACAAGGCGACGCAGATCGTCGACATGCTGCGGGCCGAAATGGCGCAGGCCGAAGCGCAGCTTTGGGTGCAGACCTCGCTGGTCGACCTGAGCCATGACGGGTCGGCGTTTCGTGCACACATTGAACGCGACGGGACCCGCCACAGCATCAGCGCCCGCAATCTCGTTCTGGCGACAGGCGGCAAGTCGATCCCCAAGATGGGTGCCACGGGATTGGCCTATGACATCGCGCGGCAGTTCGGCCACGCGGTCACCGACACCCGCCCTGCCCTTGTGCCATTGACCTTTTCGGACCAGCGCTTTGCGGCGATTTCCGGTGTGTCGACCCCGGTGATCGCGCAGGCCAACGGCACCGCTTTCGAAGAGGCGCTGCTTTTCACCCATCGCGGCCTGAGCGGTCCGGCGGTGCTGCAAATCTCCAGCTACTGGAAAGAGGGCGACAGCATCAGCGTGAACCTTCTACCGGGGCGTGACCTTGCCGCCTCGCTGCGCTCTGCCCGTCAGAGCCACGGGAAACGCAATGTCACGACCGCTCTGGCCGAGGTGCTGCCGGAACGGCTCGTCACACACCTATCTGCAGACCTGCCTCTGGGCGGCAATCTGGGCGACCTGTCCGACAAACGGATCGACGAGATCACCAACCGCCTGCGCCACTGGTCTTTGACGCCCACCGGAAGCGAAGGCTACCGCACCGCAGAGGTCACATTAGGCGGCATCGCCACTGACCGGATCGACAGCAAGACGATGATGTCGCGCGATGTGCCCAGTCTTTTCATGATCGGCGAAGCGGTGGATGTGACCGGGTGGCTGGGTGGCTACAATTTCCAGTGGGCCTGGAGTTCGGGCGTCGCCGCAGGGCGCGCCATCCGCGACCGCTCTTGAGTTGGTCATGAAACTGTTACATTTTGCGCGTCATGACCGACGCCGCCTGTTCCGCACCCAAGGCCCCGTTCGTTCTGCTGCGTGGTGCGCTGCGGGATGCGCTGAACCTTGTCGCGCAGGGCGGTGGTGCCCCGCGCGCGCAGGAACGCATCTGGATCGATCCGTCCCGCCTGACCCGCATCTACACGCGCAACCCGGCACAGACACCGGATTACAAACGCCGCCATTCCGGCATGGTTCTGGCCGGGGATTGGGATCGGCACACCGAACCTTTGGACGCATCATGGAAGATCGCCGCCTGCCTTACTCATTTCCGCGACGGTGTGCCGTGGAAAGACACGGGCGTCTACGACCACATGGCAGCCATGATCGCAGAGCGCGGCCAGTTCGACAGTTGCCGGACCATGGATGACATTATCGCACGTTACGAAAAGATCGACGCGCTTTATTCGGAAATCCGGAAGAATGGCTTTCGGGACAACACCATCTGGCGTTTCGGAACCCCGCGCCTGCCCGAGGGGGTCTATATCCATGTCGACCGCCACGGGGCTCCGATCTTCGGGGCCATCGGCAACCACCGCGTCGGCATCGCCCGCGCTCTTGGCCTGACCCGAATACCGGCGCAGCTTGGGGTCGTGCATCCCGGTGCGCTGGACAGCAACTCATTGACCCAACTGCGCACCGTTCCTGCATGAGCACCCTGAAACAGGCAATCGGAGCCGGGGTTCCGGTCAAGGTGGTGCGCGATGTGGTCAACCGCTGGCGGTTTGGTCCGGATGCACCCCAAAGCGACGAACTGATCTGGATTCGTCCCCGTGACGTGACCGATTTCTACCGCTCTGACCCCGGAAACGGCGCACCCCGGTTCCGGCGCAGGCACTCGGGCATGGTCGCAGGCGGCAACTGGGACAAATCGCGCAAGCCGTTCGGCAGCCAGATCAAGCTGGACAGCATCCGCGACCATTTCGAACGCGGTGTGCCGTGGCAGCAAACCGACATTTTCGGATGGATGCTCAAGCGGCTCGAAAAAGAGGGAAGCGTCGACGGGTTTACCAGCCGCGAAGAGCTGATCGCGCGCTACGAAGGGCTTGACCGGATCTACGAGGAAGCCCGGCGCACCGGCACGCTGCGCCCGCATGGCAGCGTCAACCAGACCCGCGGAGAACACGGCGGCATCCTTGTCCACATCGCCCGTGACGGCACACCGCTGCGCGATGGTGGCGGCATGCACCGGTTCGCGATTGCCTACATCCTTGGTCTCGAAAAGATCCCGGCACAGCTTGGCGTGATCCATGCCGATGCAGTCGCCGCAGGCCTGATGTCAGAGCTGCGCACGCCGCCGACCCGCACGGGCTAGGACAGCAGCGCCTTGACCCGCGCCGCGAAATCCTCTCCGCGTTTCTCGAAGCTGTCGTATTGGTCGAAACTCGCCGCCGCAGGCGCCAGCAGCACCACGTCGCCGGGCTCCGCCTCGGCGGCTGCGCGGGCTACGGCGGCCTCCATCGTGCCACAGGCCTCGGCCTCGACACCGGTCAGTTGCACCGCAAACCGGTCCGCCTCGCGTCCGATGACATAGGCTTTGCGCACGTTCTCAAAGCCGGGGATCAACCCGTCCAGCCCGCCTTCCTTCTGCAAGCCGCCGCAGATCCAGCGGATGTTCTTGAACGCCTGCAACGCCTTCAACGCCGAGTCCACATTGGTGGCCTTGCTGTCGTTCACAAAGGTCACGCCGTTCTTTTCACCGATGATCTGGCTGCGATGCGGCAGACCGGCAAAGGACTTCATCGCGGCTTCGATCTGGCGTGGGGCCACGCCCAGCGCACGGGTTGCCGCATAGGCAGCACAGGCGTTCTGGTGGTTATGCGCGCCGGGCAGTCCCTTGATCTCGCGCAGGTCGATGGACCCGACCTGTTTGCCCTTGCGCCATTCGGTCAGGAACCCCTTGCGCGCATAGACATGCCAGCCCGGTCCTGTCAGCTTCTGCCCCGAGGACACGCGGATCACCCGATCATCCCCCGGCCCTTCGGAGAGTTGATTGGCGATATACAGCCCCTCGTTTTCGTCCACACCAATGACCGCGCGATCCGGTCCACCTTCGGCAAAAAGCCTGCGCTTGGCCGCGAAATACCCGCCCAGCCCGGCGTGCCGGTCAAGATGATCCGGCGAGAGGTTGGTGAACACCGCTACATCCGGCGTCAGCGCGCGGGCCAGATCGGTCTGGTAGCTGGACAGTTCCAGCACCACGACATCGCCATCGCCCGGAGGGTCGATGTCCAGAACACCCCGCCCGATATTGCCCGCCAACTGGCTGTGCCGGTCGGTGGTAGACAGGATGTGATGGATCAGCGCCGAGGTGGTGGATTTTCCATTCGATCCGGTCACCGCAATCACACGCGGGGCGGTGTCGAACTCGTCCCAGCCCCCGGTCGCCAGCGACCGGAAGAACAGGCCGATGTCATTGTCCACCGGCACACCCGCCGCCCAGGCCTTGGCGATCACCGGGTTCGGCGCGGGATAAAGATGCGGGATACCGGGGCTGACGATCAGGCAGGCGATGTCGTCGAACGCCCCATCGCGGGTCAATTCACGGGTCTCGAACCCTTCGGCCTCGGCCGCCTCGCGGGCTTTGGGGTTGTCGTCCCAGCAGATCGCCGTCGCGCCCCCTGCCCGCAACGCACGCGCCGCCGACAGGCCCGACCGTCCCAACCCCAACACGGCCACCTGATGGCCTTCAAAACCCTGAACGGGGATCATCGCGCACCTCTTGCTTGGTCCGCCAATCGCTACCGCATCTGTGGCCCGTGGAAAAGATCAGCCGTTGAGCTTGCGCAGACGTGCCGTCACCGACAGCCCGTGCGCCTCGAGAGATTCCGACCGGGCCAGTGTTTCCGCAGCCGGACCGATCGCCCGCAACGCCTCGGGTGACATCTTGGCCAGCGTCGTCCGCTTGAGGAAATCGAGCACCGACAGCCCGGACGAGAACCGCGCCGACCGCGCCGTGGGCAGCACGTGGTTCGGACCGCCGACATAATCGCCAATCGCCTCGGGCGTCCATTGGCCAAGGAAGATCGCACCGGCATGGGTGATCTTCGCCGACAGCGTGTCGGGATCATCGACGCACAGCTCAAGATGTTCCGGCGCGATCCGGTCACAGAGCGCCGCCGCCTCGTCCAGATCCCGCACGGTGATCACCGCGCCGAAATCGCGCCAGCTTGCTCCGGCAATTGCACGGCGTTCCAGTGTTTCGAGGCGTTTCTCGACCGCGTCCGCCACCGCCTGCCCAAAGGCGGCATCGGTGGTGATCAGCAGCGATTGCGCGCTCTCGTCATGTTCCGCCTGGGACATCAGGTCCAAGGCGATCCAGTCCGGATCATTCTCGCCATCCGCAATAACCAGAATTTCCGAAGGCCCGGCGATCATGTCGATCCCCACCTTGCCGAAGACCCGGCGCTTTGCCGCCGCAACAAAGGCGTTGCCCGGTCCGGTGATCTTGTCCACCGGCGCGATGGTTTCTGTCCCATAGGCCAACGCCGCCACCGCCTGCGCGCCACCGATGCGGTAGACCTCGTCCACACCGGCGATCCGGCAGGCCATCATCACCAGTGGATTGACCACGCCATCCGGCGTCGGCACCGTCACGGCAAGCCGCTTGACCCCCGCCACCTTGGCAGGGACCGCGTTCATCAGGACCGAGGACGGATAGCTGGCCAGCCCACCGGGCACGTAAAGCCCCGCCGCCGATACAGCCGTCCAGCGCCAGCCCAAGGTGGCCCCTTCCGGATCGGTCCACATCTCGTCCTCGGGCATCTGGCGCGTATGATAGGCGCGGATGCGTTCCGCCGCGGTTTCAAGCGCCGCGCGCTCGGCCTCGGGCACCCTGGCGATCTCGGCGTCGATCTCGGCCTCGGACACGCGCATCTGCTCAGCGGTCAGGTCCAGCCGGTCGAATTTCGCCGTGAGCTCCAGCACCGCCGCGTCGCCGCGCGCCCGGACATCGGCGATGATCCCAGCCACCACGTCGTCCACATCCGGGCTATCCTCGCGCTTGGCGCTCAGCAGCGCGGCAAAGCGGCTTTCGAAATCGGCATCGGTGGTGGACAGGAATTGCGGCATGACGCCCTCCGGATCAGCTTTGCGCGGTACTTAGACCGCGCCGCCCGAACCCTCAAGCGCCGCGCGTCAGGTCGGCGCCGTCCAGCGCCTTGATCATCAGGACATCATCGCGCCCGACGCCATCAATCAAGACGGACCGGGGTCGCCTGCCGAAGACGTGAAAGCCCAGAGCCTGATAAAGCGCCTGCGCGCCGGTGTTCGCCACATCCACGCAGAGTTCGGCCTGTTGGATGCCCGCCGCCGCCAACTGCTCCAGCATCGCCTCCATCAATGCGCGGCCAACGCCCTGCCGCTGCGCCTCGGGCCGCACGTATAGCGGGCCGATGTCGGCCATGTGCTGCATCCGCCTTGGCCCACCGCGCCGAGCCGACACGAAGCCGACCAAGCGTTTGGCATCATCAAACGCGCCGAGGACAAGATTGGCCTCGAGCATCCGCTCCACATCCTTGTTGGGAATGGCGCGGGCTTCTTCGGCACCGAACAGAAACGCCGAGGGCACCTTCATCAGCCCGTCCGCCCAGATGGCGCGATAGGCCGACAGGTCTTTCGGCGTCAGCCGCCGGATGGTCATGCGGGATGGTCCGGCACCTTGCCCGACACCGCCGCATAGGGCCGCGTCACATCGCGCAGCGCAACCTCCAGCTCTGACACCTGCAACCGGATCGCCCCATCCCCCGCCAGCGTCAGGATCACAGCGCCCCCCGCCTCACCCGGTTCAAAAGTGACCGACAGGACCGACAGGATCGTATCCGCGTCGCCGCGCGGGACACCCTGGCTGGCGACCCGTTCCACATTCTCGACCGCCAGCACCGACTGCACCCGCTCAGGAGTGCGCCCGCCCCGCTGGGCAAAGGGCACGTCTTCCCACCGGAATCGGTTGAGCAGGATGCCAAACCGCGCCCGGCCGCGCTGCCACTGCATCTCGCTGGCCGGAAAGACCGCATCCTGACAGAGCGCCGACAGCACCTGCAGGTCGTCTTCATCCATCGCAACCAGCCGCAGGGGCCGGGCCGCGCCGTCTTCGAATGTGGCGTCCTGCGTCACTGTTCCTTCACCCGTTCGATCTTGGCCCCGACGCCCGAAAGCTTGCGCACCACGTGTTCATAGCCGCGATCCAGATGATAGACCCGGCTCACGATCGTGTCGCCCTCGGCGGCTAGCCCCGCAAGGATCAGCGACACCGAAGCCCGCAGATCCGTCGCCATGACCGGTGCACCGCGCAGCTTGTCCACGCCTGTGACTTTCGCAGTGCCGCCATGGACATCGATCTTCGCCCCCATCCGCGCCAGTTCAGGGGCGTGCATGAAGCGATTCTCGAAAATCTTTTCTTCCAGAACGCTGGTGCCCTCGGCCGTGCAAAGCAGCGCCATCATCTGTGCCTGCAGATCGGTCGGAAAGCCGGGGAACGGCTCGGTTGTCACATCCACTGCCGACACGCGCCCGTTCTTGCGCGCAACCTTCAGCCCGGTCGGTGTTTCCTCGACCGATATGCCCGCCGCGTCCAGCTTTTCGCAGAACGCCGCCAGCAGGCTGATCGTGCCCCCCAGGCACTCCACCTCCCCGCCGCAAATCGCGGGGGCCAGCATATAGGTGCCCAGTTCGATCCGGTCCGTCACCACACGATGAGTTGCCCCGCCCAGACGGTCGACGCCCTGAATGGTAATCTCGGAGGTGCCTTCGCCGTCGATCTGCGCGCCCATCTTGCGCAGGCATTGCGCGAGATCGACGATCTCGGGCTCACGCGCCGCGTTCTTCAGAACCGTCGTGCCTTTCGCGAGCGTCGCCGCCATCAGCGCGTTTTCGGTTGCCCCGACCGACACGAAGGGAAACTCGACGATTCCACCCTGCAATCCGCCTGCGGGCGCCTTGGCATGGACATAGCCGTCGCGCAGATCCAGCTCAGCCCCCATCGCCTCGAAAGCCTTGAGGTGCAAATCCACCGGCCGCGCGCCAATCGCACATCCACCGGGCAGCGACACCTCGGCATGTCCAAACCGCGCCAGCAAGGGTCCCAGCACCAGAATCGACGCCCGCATCTTGCGCACGATGTCATAGTCCGCTCGGGTCGAGGTCAGATCATGGCTCGACATTGCCAGCACCTGCCCGTCCTGCAGCGCCTGCACTTCGGCCCCAAGCGACTGCAACAGCGTGGTCATCGTGCGAATGTCGCTCAGACGCGGCGCATTAGTCAGCGTCAACGGCTCTTCGCTCAAAAGCGTTGCCGGCATCAGGGTAAGACAGGCGTTTTTCGCGCCTGCAATCGGGATCTGGCCGTTCAGCGGGCCGTTCCCTGTCACGATAATCTGGTCCATCGGTTCTAACTGCCCTCGTTCGCGGTCTTGTTGTCCTTGCCGTCATCCGGTGCCCCCGCCGCCCGCGCACGCGCCTGTGCCTTGCGCTTGGCCATATTCGCCTTGAGCGCGGCCTTGAGCCTGTCTTCCCGCGTCTCCTGCGACGATTTTCCGGATGAGGGTTTCTGCGTCATGGACACTTCCTATCCCAGAGGCAAAAAAGGGTCCAGATTGCCCTTGCACCGATTTCCGTTTGAGTCTAATCACCCGCCACGTCGCGTATGACACCCCGGCGCTGTGGTAGCTCAGTGGTAGAGCACACCCTTGGTAAGGGTGAGGTCGAGAGTTCAATCCTCTCTCACAGCACCATCTCACCTTTTTGCTCCGAAAATTTCCCTAAGTATTTGAAAGGGAATGCAAAATTCGGAGTTTCATACACTCCATTCCTACCTAATATCAAAGGGTCCACAAAAGCCAGTCTGAGGACCGTTTGCCGGGTTGCAAAATCCCCACTTTTCCAAAGATTCCAAGGGCTTGATAGGAACTTGAGGGAGAGTTCAATACAATCTTCGAGCCGACCCTTCTCAGGCACCGATTTTGCGATCCGCTCGCGCAGGATCAACTTGTCTTTTTCCAGCTTATCTATTCTCGACTCATAGGCCGCGATCACGGATGCACTGTTTGCTTCCACGATGCGATCCAGCATGTCTTCAAGCTTGGCGTTGATATCGGCAAGCTGGGTCTTGAGCGCTTCTTTCTCATTGAGGGCGAGCGCAAGGCGCATGCCCCATGCGTCCTTGAGCATTGCCGTGGCCAAAGCGAATAGCTCCTTGGCAGGTTGCATGCCTTTGAGAATGCGTAAGAAACCCTCTTCGGCCTTGGCGGCAGCGACCGACTTACCCTTGTTCTCGCAGTTGCGTGTCTGACATCGGTAATAGGCATAGTGGCGGTATTTGCCCTTCGACCATGCCCCTGTCATGGCATTCCCGCAGCATTCACAGGCCACAAAGCCGCGTAGAGGGAAATCCTCGTTGATATCCGCCCGCGCCGCAGGGCGTCGTTTCTTGCCCTCCAGAACATCCTGAATTTGCTGATATGTCTCAAAGTCGATCAGGCCCTGATGATGGCCTTTGCGCACACTCACGCCCCATTTGGGCGCTTCGACATAGCCCGCGTACACCACCTTCTTGAGAAGGCGCGTGATCGTCATGGGGCGGATCGCGTTGTTCTTTTTGTCATCTTTGGGAAAGTGCGGATTGCGTTCCAAGAAGCGCTGCACTTCCGCCTGAGAGCCAAAATGCCCTGTGGCGTACCCTTCAAGCGCCTGACGCACCACAGGAGCCAAGACTTCATCAGGCACCAGCACTCTGCCCCCGCCTGAAGGCGCGTTGACGTAACGATAGCCAACAGGCGCTCGGAAGACCCAATAGCCGTTCTCCACACGCGCTTTCATCTTCTGGACCACCTGACGGCGGTTCTGTTCACGCTCCAGCTCGCCCTGGGCTGCGATGACTGTTTCGATGAATTTTCCTTCGGGAGAATCTTCGATGCGAAAGTTCAAACATTCTATCACTGCCCCCCGACGGGCAAATTCGCGGCGAAGTTTAAGATGAAACTCGGTATCCCGCGCAAAACGCTTGAGGTCATCGAAGATCACCACATAGGGCTTGCCCATCTGCGCATCGAGATAACTCAGCAGCGCCACCATGCCGGGACGGCGCATGAAATCACCGCCACCGCTCACGTCATCAGGAAACACCGCTTCGACGTGATAGCCCTTCTCATCAGCATAGGCGCGACAGCGCTGTTCCTGGCTTTCAAGGCCACTGCCTTCAAGTCGTTGCTTGGTCGAAGACACGCGGCAATAGATCAGCGCGCTCCTGGTTTGGTTTAATTGATTATATTCATCTCTCATGGCGTCTCTTCCGTCTGCCCATATGCATTCGCTGTTAGGGATGCGGCTCCTGTTCTTTGTTGTCGTCTTTGGGATTATTCAACTCTAGCGCATCAGACGCGCCAATGGCGCGCTCAGTGCCGTTTTGATCGAGTTTTCCACAGACTTCTTGGACAGGATGGACTTCAAAGCCCAGCTCTACAAAGCTGACCATCATCAGCCACATCGCCTGAAGGAATTCCTCCTTCTGGGCTCTCGTCATATCCATGCCGTCGAGGTAAGACTGGTATCGCTCGACATCCACTTTCAGCATTCTTGAAGCAGAGGCGTCGAACGTGTTTTTCAGGCCATCCTTGCCTGCCTTCATGTTCAGTCCGTCATCCATACGTTCCTCCTTTCGGAACGAGGTGTACTACCACCTATCTATATTCTACCATAAGTTGTAAAAATCACCAAATTCCGCGCCTTACAGAGGGAAATTGATGCATCCAACATCGAATTTCCCGGTGCGTGTTCAGCTGCGTGCGACAGTCCTTGTGCGTGTCGTCTCACGTGACTTGCGAAGCTCATCCATGCGCGGGCTGGAAACGGCGGTGCGAAATTAGGCCACGGTAGCGGCGGGATAGTCTCGCTGCGGGCGGAGTAAAATCCTGCCACTTTTCCCTTCTTGCAGCGGCAGGGAGGGCGGGGAGATCTATACCGTGGA
>JAUIBL010000061.1 GCA_030428355.1 Alphaproteobacteria bacterium
CAACACCTGCAGACGCCGGCATGAATCCGGTCACCGCTTTTGCATTGGTCGGCGCTTTGGGCGTCGGAGCGCAATGGCTCGCGTGGCGGCTCAATCTTCCGGCGATCGTGTTGATGTTGCTGGCGGGACTTCTGGTGGGGCCGGTGTTCGGCATCCTCGATCCCTCCGTGGCGATGGGGGATCTGCTGCAACCGATCGTGGCGGTGGCCGTGGCGATCATCCTCTTCGAAGGGGGTCTGACGCTCAATTTCAAATCCCTGACCGATGCCGCCGTGGGGGTGAAACGGCTCGTGATCATCGGCGGCCCTGTGGGCTGGCTGCTGTCGGCATCCGTTCTGCACTATGTCGGCGGGCCGAGCTGGGCCACGTCGGCGGTCTTTGGCGGTATCATGATCGTCACTGGCCCGACCGTGATCGCGCCGCTTTTGCGTCAGGCGCGGCTGAAACGTCGTCCGGCGGCGCTGTTGCAATGGGAAGCCATCGTCAACGACCCGGCAGGTGCCCTCGCGGCCGTTCTCGCCTTCGAGGTGGTGCTCGTCTGGCAGACCGCGACCACGGTGGAACAGGCGGTGACCGAACTGGCCATCGGTATCGTCGTCGCCACTCTGGTTGGGCTTGCCGCAGGCTGGGGTATTGCCAAATCCTTCTCCAGCGGCTGGGTGCCGGAATACATGAAGGTGCCCGTGCTCTTTGTCAGCGTGCTGGTGGCCTTCGCCGCCTCGGATTCGCTGCTGCACGAAAGCGGCCTGCTTGCCGTGACCATCATGGGTGTCTGGATCGCCAACGCGCATCTGCCCAGCCATGCCGAGATGCACCGCTTCAAGGAACACGCGACGATCCTGCTTGTGTCTGGCGTGTTCATCCTGCTCGCCGCCAACATGACCCGCGAGACGCTTCTGGCGATGAACTGGCAGACGCTGGCGACGGTGGTCGCCGTGATCCTGATCGCGCGCCCTCTGACCGTGTTGATCTCGCTGGCCTTTTCCAACGTGCCCTGGGCCGAACGCCTGCTTGTGGCCTTCACCGGCCCGCGTGGAGTGGTACTGGTTGCCGTCGCGGGCCTTTTCGGGGATCGCCTCGTTCAGGCCGGGATCGAGGACGCGGCGCAGATCTCCTCGCTCGCCTTTGCGCTGGTGGCAGGCACCGTGGTGCTGCACGGGTTCACCCTCAAACCCGTCGCGCGGCTTCTGGGCCTCAACGCCTCCACCACGCCCGGAGTGCTGTTGGTAGGCGGCAACCGCTGGACAGTGGAGTTCGGCAAGCTTCTGAAAAAGCTCGACCTTCCCGTCATGATCTCGGATCCGAACCGTAGCCATCTGCGCGAGGCGCGCGACGCGGGGCTGAACATCTACACGGGCGACATCCTGTCCGAGGGGGCCGAACACCGGCTGGACCTGATGGCCTATGAAACCGTGATCGCGGCCACCGACAATGACGCCTACAACACGCTGGTGGCGACCGACCTTGCCCCTGAATTCGGGCGCGAGAACGTCTACCAACTGACCCGCGAATCCTCGGACTCCGCGCGTTATGCGCTGCCGCCGAAACTGGGCGGGCGCTATATCGGCGCGGGCGAGACCTATTGGCAGGTTCAGCGCCGCATGTGGGATGGATGGGAATTCCGCGCCACCACCCTGTCCGAAGAGTTCACCCTGCAGGATTGGTACGACACCCATCCCGAAGGCATCCCGATTGCCGATATCGGCCCGCGCGGCACGCTGCGCATTCTGGGGCCGAAGGACACGCCCAAGGAAAGCCGTGGCACGCGTCTGATTGCGATGCTGCCGATGAAAGAACACCGCGCCAAGGCGGAAGGCCAAGCCTGATATTTGACGCGGCGGTTGAAGGTGGTAGAGGACGTCCCGAACAAAGGACGTATGACATGAACCTCTTCTCCGATATCCGGGCGCTTGTGATCGACAGCCTGAACGCGATGGTGGCCGAAGGCGCGCTGCCGGACGGTCTCGACTTTGCCAACGTGACGGTCGAACCTCCGCGCGACCCGCTGCATGGCGATATGGCGACCAATGCCGCGATGGTGTTGGCGAAACCCGCCGGGGCCAAGCCGCGCGACATCGCCGAGGCGCTGGCCGCCAAGCTGTCCGCCGATCCGCGTGTGTCATCGGCCGAGGTGGCGGGACCGGGGTTCCTCAACCTGCGGCTGGGGGATGCCGTGTGGCAGGGTCTGCCGAAGACGATCCTGTCCTCCGGCACCGCCTACGGCACATCCGACATGGGGCAGGGCAAGCGCGTCAACGTGGAATACGTGTCCGCGAACCCGACGGGTCCTCTGCATGTCGGCCACACCCGGGGTGCGGTGTTTGGTGACGCGCTGGCCTCGCTGCTGGATTACGCAGGCTTTGAGGTGACGCGGGAATACTACATCAACGACGGCGGCGCACAGGTCGATGTGCTCGCACGGTCGGTCTACCTGCGCTATCTCGAAGCGCACGGGCAGGACGTGGCCTTTGTCGATGGCACCTATCCCGGCGATTACCTGATCCCGGTGGGCGAGGCGCTCAAGGAAAAGGTGGGGGATGCCTATGTCGGCCAGCCCGAAGAGGTCTGGCTCGAAGAGGTGCGCAACTTCGCCACCGACGAAATGATGGCGCTGATCCGGGATGACCTTGCCTTGCTTGGCGTCGAGATGGACACGTTCTTCAGCGAGAAATCGCTTTACGGCACTGGCCTCATCGAAGCGGCCATCGACAGCCTGAAAGACAAAGGCCTGATCTATCGCGGCACGCTTGAGCCGCCCAAGGGCAAGACGCCCGAGGATTGGGAGCCGCGCGAACAGACGCTGTTCAAATCCACCGCCCATGGCGACGACGTGGATCGTCCAATCATGAAGTCGGACGGGTCATGGACCTACTTCGCGCCCGACATCGCCTATCACTACGACAAGGTGCAGCGCGGCTATGACCTTCTGATCGACGTCTTCGGCGCCGATCACGGCGGCTATGTCAAACGGATGAAGGCGGCGGTCAGCGCGCTGTCGGATGGCAAGACGCCGCTCGACATCAAGCTGACGCAGCTCGTGAAGCTCTTCAAGAACGGCGAGCCGTTCAAGATGTCCAAGCGGGCGGGGACCTTTGTCATGCTGCGCGACGTGGTCGACCAGGTCGGCCCCGATGTCACGCGGTTCCACATGCTGACCCGCAAGAACGACGCGCCGCTCGATTTCGATTTCGACAAGGTGCTGGAGCAGTCCAAGGACAACCCGGTCTTCTATGTGCAATACGCCAATGCGCGGGTGCATTCGGTGCTGCGCAAGGCGACCGAGGCCGGGATCGCCGTGGATGACGCCACGCTGGCGGCGGTCGATCTGTCGGGCATGACCCATGACAGCGAACTGGCCGTGGCGCGCAAACTGGCGGAATGGCCGCGTCTGGTCGAGATCGCCGCGCGCACCAACGAACCGCACCGGGTGGCGTTCTACCTTTACGAACTCGCGTCCGATCTGCACGCGCTTTACAACAAGGGCAACGACGTTCCCGAGCTGCGGTTCTTGCAGGAGGGCAACACCGAGGTGACACAGGCGAAAATCGCCCTCGCGCGGTCCGTCTCTGTTGTTATTTCCGCAGGCCTTGGTATCTTGGGTGTGACGCCGGTTGAAGAAATGCGCTGACAAAAGCGCCATGACCGGCTGAGGCAACGGCAAGAAACACCGGCGGCAACGACCGCCGGGAGATGAGGCGGACATGGCAGATTCGGATTTCACGGCCCCCGCACGCGGGGACGGAACGTCTGGCAACCTGGCCACGGCAGCCAATTGGCTGGGCGCGGCCATGTCGCTGGCGTTGGTGATTGGTGTGGCGGTTTGGGGGTATCGGCTGATCATGCGCGATGTCTCGGGCGTGCCGGTGGTGCAGGCCATCGAAGGTCCGATGCGCGTGGCCCCCGAAAACCCCGGCGGCCAGATCGCCCGGCATGAAGGGCTGGCGGTCAACAACATCGCCGGCACCGGCAGTTCCGCCCCGCCGCCCGAGCAGATCGTGCTGGCCCCGCGGCCGCTGGATGTTACCGAAGACGACATGGTCGTCACCGAGATCACCGACACGCGCAGCCTCACGGCTCAGGAAGAGGTGGCCCTCGCGTCGCTCCGCGAAGATGCGCAGGCCGACGCACCGGCGCTTGCGCTCACCGATATTGCCAATGCGGATGACCCGATTCAGGCGCTGGCCGATCAGATCGCGGCAAA
The DNA here is from genome assembly GCA_030428355.1 of Alphaproteobacteria bacterium. GTDB lineage: Bacteria > Pseudomonadota > Alphaproteobacteria > Rhodobacterales > Rhodobacteraceae > Marivita. The sequence continues at coordinate 4,202 of JAUIBL010000061.1, forward strand.
TGCCACGCCCTTCACCGAAATCGCCCCGGCACCGGAAACCGGGGTGTTCGACACCGACGTTGAAGAAAGCGTCGTCGCTTCGGCGGACATCATCCCCCCGTCGGTGCCCGGTGTCGCGCGGTCGCTGCGGCCGACTCCGCGCCCGTCCGGGTTGCAATTGGCCTCGCTCTCGGCACCGGCCCCTCAGGTCAGCACGGGTGCGGTTGAACGTGACCCAAACCAGATCCCCGCAGGCACCCGCCTTGTGCAGTTCGGCGCCTTTGACAGCCCTGAAATTGCGCGGGAACAGTGGGTCAAGCTGTCGGCACGGTTTGGCGAATTCCTGACCGGCAAGGAACGCGTGATCGAAGAGGCCACCTCGGGGGGGCGCGTCTTCTACCGCCTCCGCGCGCACGGGTTCGAGGACCTGAGCGAGTCGCGTCGCTTCTGCGCGGCGCTGGTCGCTGAAGGCGCGGATTGCATTCCGGTGGTCAGCCGGTGACATCCAGACCGTTCGGAGCCGCCATCTTTGGTTGCGACGGCGCGCGCCTGTCCCCGGACGAGCGCGCGTTTTTTGCCGACGCCAACCCGTTCGGCTTCATCCTTTTTGACCGGAACCTGGACAGCGCCGATCAGATTCGCGCCCTGACCTCCGACCTGCGCGATACGGTCGGCTGGAATGCCCCCATCTTCATCGACCAGGAGGGCGGTCGCGTGCAGCGCCTGCGCGCGCCTTTGGCGACCGAGTGGCTGCCGCCGCTCGATCATGTCGATCTGCTGGGACCCCATGCCGAAGAGGGCATGCGCCTGCGCTACCGCATCATTGCGCACGAGTTGTTGGCCCTTGGCATCGACGCCAATTGCGCCCCGATGCTGGATGTCGCGCGCCCCGAGACCCATCCGTTCCTGCGCAATCGGTGTTACGGATCAAATCTTGACCAAGTGGTAAAAATTGGCCGCGCCGTGGTCGAAGGCCATGAACAGGGCGGCGTGTTTCCGGTGGTCAAGCACATCCCCGGGCATGGGCTGGCCCAGATGGACAGCCATCTTGACCTTCCGCGCATCGATGTGCCCGCCGACACACTCGACAGCATCGACTTTGCCGCCTTCCGCCCCTTTGCCGATATGGCGATGGGGATGACCGCGCATCTGGTCTACAGCGCCTTTGGCGAAACCGGCCCCGCGACCACCTCAGCCAGCATGATCCGCCGCATCCGTGAGGACCTGGGCTTTACCGGCCTTCTGATGACCGACGACATCGGCATGCAGGCATTGTCTGGCACGGTTCCAGAACGAGGGGCTGCCTCTATCGGTGCCGGGTGCGACGTGATCCTGCATTGCAACGGCGATCTGGCCGAACGCATCGCCTTGATGGACCGCATCGGACCCATGTCCGAGCCCAGCCAACGCCGCGCCGAGGCTGCACTGGCCCGGCGCACCACGCCTGAGGATGTTGACATTGCCGCCCTCACCGCCAAGCTTGCGGAACTGGAGCAAGGGCGCGGTGCATGAACGAGGCGACATCGGACAGGTTTGACGGCTCGGTCGCGGATCGGCTGGCGGCGGAAGCGCTGATCGTGGATGTGGACGGGTTCGAAGGCCCGCTCGATCTGCTTCTCACGCTCAGCCGCACGCAGAAGGTGGACCTGCGCAAGATCTCGGTCCTGCAACTGGCCCGCCAGTATCTGGCCTTCGTCGAAAAGGCCAAGGCGCTGCGGATCGAACTTGCCGCAGATTACCTCGTGATGGCGGCCTGGCTCGCCTATCTGAAATCCCGCCTGCTGCTGCCACCTGATCCCACCGAAGACGGACCGTCGGGCGAAGAGCTTGCCGCGCATCTGGCCTTCCAGTTGGAACGCCTGCAAGCGATGCGCGACGTGGCCGCGAAACTGATGGCGCGCGACCAGCTTGGACGGGATTTCTTTGCCCGAGGCCGCACGCAAGAGGTCGAGCGGGTGCGCAAGGTCGAATACACCGCAACGCTGCTCGATCTGATGCAGGGCTATGCGCGCATCCGCACCAAGGACGAATTCCGCCCCTTCGTCATGGACCGCGACGCGGTCTTCACGATGGAACAGGCGCTGGAACGGATGCGCGGCTTGATCGGCTTTGCCGGGTCATGGACCGACATTTCAAGCTACATGCCCGATGGCTGGGACGCGGACCCGGTGCGCTGGCGGTCGGCCACGGCGGCGACCTTTGCCGCCTCGCTTGAACTGGCCAAAGAGGGCAAAGTGGAACTGCGCCAGTCCGACACCTTTGCGCCCATAGAACTGCGCCGGAGAGACGGGCGATGAGTGACGAGACCGATACCGACATCGAGGTGGAAAAAAGCCTGTTTGAGGCGCCGCCCATGGGCGAACAGGAGCGCATGGTCGAAGCGATCCTCTTTGCCACCTCCGAGCCTGTCACGGTCAAGGAACTGAACGACCGAATGCCGCACGGGTCGGACGCCGCAGAGGCGCTGGTCTATCTGCGCAAACGCTACGAGGGCAGGGGCGTGAACGTTGTCAAGGTGGGCGACGCCTGGGCCATGCGCACCGCGCCCGACCTTGGCTTCCTGATGCAGAAGGAAACGGTCGAAACCCGCAAGCTTAGCCGCGCCGCCATCGAAACGCTGGCGATCATCGCCTATCACCAGCCCGTCACCCGCGCCGAGATCGAAGAGATCCGGGGCGTCTCGGTCAGCCGGGGCACGGTGGATCAGCTTCTGGAAATGGAGTGGATTCGCTTTGGCCGCCGACGGATGACACCGGGGCGTCCGGTGACTTTCGTGGTGACTCAGGATTTCCTTGACCATTTCGGCCTCGAATCCGCGCGCGATCTGCCCGGGCTGAAGGAGTTGCGCGCGGCGGGACTTCTCGAGAACCGTCCGCCCCCCGGCACCCTGCCGCAGATGGGCGATGGCGATGTCGATGCCGAGGAAGAAACCGACGAGGGCCAGTCGGAACTGTTCGAGGATTGAGCGGATCTTTCCGCCGGCGGAAAGACACGATGCGTCGACGCATCGCCCACCCGATCCGGCGGTTTTTCATGAAAAGACGTGAAATTTCCTGAAACAATGCCTGAAAATCGTCGCATTTGTTCCCTATCTGATGCGCAGAGGCAGCCAATCGCAACAGGAGGACGACATGAACCTCAATCAGATCATCACCATGGTCATGCGCACCGTGATGCGCCGCGTGATCAATTCCGGGATCAATGCCGGCATGAATGCGGGGCAGGCCGCTCTGGCCAAGCGCAAGAAACCGGCTGATCCGCAGTCTCAGGATCCGCGGGCCTGAACCGCCGCGAAATGTTTGGACAGCTTCAACCCCTGTCCCTGATAATTCGACGCGATCCCCGCGCCATAGAGTTGGCTCGGGGATTGGTCCATTTTCTCGTAGACCAGCCGCCCCACGATCTGCCCGTGTTCCAGCACAAACGGCGCTTCGTGGCAGCGCACCTCGAGCACGCCGCGTGACCCGGTGCCCCCCGCCGCGTCATGGCCGAAACCGGGATCGAAGAACCCGGCATAATGCACCCGGAATTCCCCGACCATCGCCAGAAAGGGCGCCATCTCGGCCGCGTAATCGGGTGGGATGTGCACGGCCTCGCGGCTGACAAGGATATAGAACGCGTCCGGATCAAGGATGATCTGACCATTGGTTGTCCGCACCTCTTCCCAGAACTCGGAGGGCGCGTAATGCCCCAGCTTGTCGAGGTCGATCACCCCGGTATGCGGCTTGGCGCGATAGCCGACCAGATCGCCGCTCTCGGGTTTCAGATCGACCGAAAACCCCAGACCGTCGCTGATCACCGCAGGCCCCCCGGTCACGAGCGTTTGTTCCGCGTGCAACGCACGGAGCATGTCATCTGACAGCACGGATTGCCCGTTGCGGAACCGGATCTGGTTCAGACGCATGCCCGGACGCACCAGCACCGAAAAAGAGCGAGGGCAAATCTCGGCATAGAGCGGTCCGGTATACCCGGCTGCGATGCGGTCGAATTCCGTGCCCTCATCAGTGATCGTGCGCGTCAGCAGGTCCAGCCGCCCGGTCGAGCTTTTGGCATTGGCGACAGCGCTGATGTCATGGGGCAGGGCGAGGCGCTCCATCAGCGGCACAAGATACACACAGCCTTTTTCCAGCACCGCGCCGCCCTCAAGCGAAATCCGGTGCATTTCGAAATCCGCAAGCCGGTCTTCGACCCGACGGCCCTTGCCCGCAAGAAAGGACGCCCGCACGCGATAGGCGACACGGCCCAAGCGCAGGTCGAGGCTTGCTGGCTGGATCTGTCCTTCGACAAACGCGGTGTCGGCGCTGATGATGCCCCGTTGCATCAGATCCGTGATCTGCTGATTGGCCAACACACCTGTCATCGGAACCCCCTTCGTCGCAGTTTGTCTTGCATAGCAAGCAGATGCGCCCCATGCGAGGGCGTTTTTCCCTGCAAAGCGGTATTGATAGCTGTGTGATGATTGGTCGGGCTAGCAGGACTTGAACCTGCGACCTTCCGTCCCCCAGACGGACGCGCTACCAGGCTGCGCTATAGCCCGACTGCGGCCTGTCATAACGGTTTT
>JAUIBL010000030.1 GCA_030428355.1 Alphaproteobacteria bacterium
ATCCTCATCGCCTACCTGATCGCAGGTAATCTCAGCCACCTGCCAGCCTCACCCTACACCACAACATCTGGTGGGTGCCGCGCATGACCGGAAACCAGTCCACCCACACAAATCGCGAAATAGCCAGAATTGGGCAAGGCGGGGGCCTTGGTACTGGAGTTGGACGCGTGCTGTATTTTCAGTTGTTCGAAGAGGTGTTCTCCGCGATCAGGCGGAGACTTGCTGTCATTCTGCTGATCACCTTCGTTGGGTGCGTGATCTCCGTCGCGCTCGCGTTGTCGACAATTCCGACCTACACCGCAATTGCCGTTGTCCAGATCGAAGATGCACAGGTCGCCGGTACCAATACCAGCGTTGGTGCGATGGTCGACAATCGCGCAAGCCTTGACACGCAGCGTACGGTGCAATTGATCGAACAACGGTTGATGTCGCGTGGTTCGCTTGTCGAAATCATGGACAAGTACGATCTCTTCAACGACATTCCGGGCATGACTCCGGCGATGCGCTTGGATGCCATGCGCACGTCGGTCACCGTCGAAGCGATCTCAAGCGGTGAACCCTGGCAGCCGGTCCAGTCCGTGTCGGGAATGGTCATCACGGTCAATCTCAACGATCCCCAAAAAGCGGCCGATGTCGCAAACGAGGTGTTGGATCGCGTCATGGAAGAGGCCCGCAGCCGCAGCATAGATCGCGCACAGGTCGAGCTGCAGTTCTTCGTTGGCGAAGAGGCCCGCATCCGCGAGGAAATCGCGGCCGCCGAAGCTGTGGTTGCCGATTTCAAATCCGCAAATGCCGAGGTACTGCCTGAGAACATCACGGTTCTGCAAAGCGAGCTGACAACTCTGAATGCCAGCCTTCTTACGCTGCGGCAGGAAATCCTCAGTCTCGAATCCAACAGTGCGCGCACACGCCCCGAGGCATTGGAACGTGAAGTCGGTCTATTGCAGGATCAGATCGACCTGATCGAAGAAAGAACCACCGAAATCAGCGCCTTGTTGGCCCGCGCACCCACAATCGAACGCCAACTTGCAGCGCTGCAGCGCGAGCTGACCCAACTGAACGAACAGTTCATCGTGATTTCGCGCCGAAAGGCTGATGCCGAAATGAGCCAAATCCTGTCGGAACAACGCCAACTGGCTCGGTTCGAAGTTCTGGAACGTGCCGAAGTTCCGCTTTACGCCGTGTCGCGCAGCAAGACGTCGCTGGCAATCATCGGCGGCATGGCAAGTGGTATGCTGGCGCTTGGTGTGGCGTTCCTTCTGGAAATTCTGAACCCGCCCATCCGCAATGCGGCTCAGATGGAACGCGTTCTGGGCATCCGCCCCGTCATCTCGGTTCCCCTGATCGACGGCGGCACAGCCCAGCCATCGCAGAAAAAACGCAAGGGTCGGAAACTGGCCTTCGGGGTGTTGGCGGCGCTTTTGGTTGGGCTTGTCGGCCTGATTGCAAAGCCGCTCTCCGCGCTGATGGGCTTTGCGGTATCTCCGCGCAACGCCCAGTAAGGCTCAGTACGGATAGTCTGACGTTTGGACGTGCTCGGCCTTGTTGAGCACGACACCCAAAAGCGGCACCTTGTCCCCAAGCCGGCGCTCGGTTTCCTTGATGTCCTTGGCCTTGGTCAACCCGCCCGCCGCAACGATCAGCAACGCGTCGATCTGGGGCAACATGGCGATCACATCGTCGTTCAGAAGGGCCGGCGGCAGGTCGAACAGCATGACATTCGGTTGAAACCGCTCTTCGATCTCCTCAAGCACTGTCTTGGTGGACGGGTCCTGCAAAAGCTCCGACGCATAGGGCTCGGCGATGCCGTTGAACCCGATGGCCACATGCGATCCGGCCGAGATCGCATTCGGGGCAAAGCCTTGCAGATGCCCCTCCGGCGCAATCTCGCCGCGCAACATATCGCCGATCGCACCTGTGTCGCTGACCCCGAAAATCTTGTGCAGACTGGGGCTGCGCATATCCAGATCAAGAAGCACCGTCCGGCAGTTTTCCTGACGTGACAGGCTGATCGCGAGGTTTGCGGCGGTAAAGGTCTTGCCGCAATCCTTGGTCGGCGAGGTGATCGCAACCCGGGTCCAGCCGTTCTCGGACAGGGCCTGAAGCATGCGGGTCCGAAGAATGTCAAACCGTGTGTGTGACGGGTCTTGCCGCAACGCCGTGATGACGTTCCGTTCAGACAGCCGCTGTGTATCCAACGGGAAACGGTCAATGGCTTTCCAGGCCGCTTCCGGGTCGAAAACCGGGCTGGGGTCCGGCTGTGTGTTCGACGCATTGGCAAGAACAAGAGGAGAGGCAGGCGGTCGCTGCGCCGCACGTGCCGCCTCGGCTTCCGCCGCGGCGCGTTTGCGCTGTGCGTCCAATTCGGCTTGGCGACGCTGGCGCTTTTCTTCCAGTGCTGCGTCTCGGGCGGCTTTTTCCTTGGCCGCTTGTGCCAGTCGCGCCTGTTCGGCGGCTTCCTCGGCGGCACGACGTCTTTCAGCTTCCCGCGCAGCCTCGCGTCGGCGTTGCGCCTCGATCTCTGCCTTGCGTTGCAGCAGCGCTTCTTTTTCCGCGATCAGGGCTTCAAGCTCTTCAAGGGTCGGGTCCGCCGGTTTGTTCGGCACGCGAGGTGTCACCTCGTCAGCCGGTCCTGACCCGCGCCGCTTGCGGCGTTGGAACTTTGGCTGCTCGGTCATGTCTCAGCCTCTGTGCGCGGCATCATGGAGTTCCGGTTGTAGCTTGCGCGACGTCAGGCGCGTTCTGAATGTCTGACAGCGCATTCTGTCAAGAATACGTCCGATTTAAGGGGATTGTTTATCAAATGATGGCGATCAGAACCCGAAAAGATTGGCCTGACCGATCGCTTTTTCGATAAATCGCGCCTTGTCCTGTTCGGGTGTCCAGCCCAATTCCGTCTTCGGCTTCGTGTTCACGAACGGCGAAAGATGGGCGCGGCTCTTCCAATCCGCAAGCGATGGGCGCGTCAGCCCACGTCGCCGCAACGCATAGACCTTGAGCACGTGTTTGATCGCGTCCGCCGCCCAGAATAGTGTCAAGTTTCCGGTGGACACTCGGATTTTCGCGCCCAACGCCGAATGGATCGCATCGAAATAGCCCTTGCCCGACAGCATCGGTTCCCCGATCAGATTGTAGCTCTTGCCCACGGCGTCCGGATGGTCCGCCATCAGGATCAATCCATCGGCGACATCGTCGATCAGCACGAAGGGCAGAATATTCAGCCCGTTGCCCCAGATGCGCACAGCCCCCGCGCCATGCCAGCGACCGATACCCCAGTGCTGCAGCGGTCCGCCATGGCCCACCACGATCCCCGGTCGCGCAATCACAAGCGGCAGCCCGTAGCGGCGGTGCATCTCCAACAGCCGCTTTTCGCATTCCGCCTTGGATCGGGCATACATGTTGCGGTCGCTCATATCGTCGGGAAACGCCACGTCCTCGGTGATTTTCTGTGTGGGCGATGACATGTCATAGCTCGCAATCGTCCCGGTATAGACCAACCGTTTGACCCCGGCCTCCTGACAGGCTTCGGCGATCCGGACAGCCACGCCGACATCATGCTCCAGCGCCTCGTCCCATGTGCCCTCCAAAGACCGGGCCAGGTTGTAGACCACGTCGATGCCTCTCATCGCCTCGACCAGCGCCGCCTTGTCATAGAGCGACACGCCCACCGTCTCGACCTCGTCCGGCAAGTCGGGGAAGGGGCCAAAGCGCCCCCGGCTCAGCACGCGTACGTCCTGCCCTTTGGCCACCAGCGCACGGGTCAGCGCACGACCGATGAACCCGGTCCCGCCAATGACCATCGCCGTCGGCTTCGGATCGCGGGTCTTGGCCTTGGGCGCGGCAGCTTTCAGCATGTCTGCAGGGATCAGGGCCAATGCCTGATCCAGCGCCGTCATGACCTTGACCGCGCTTTCGCCAGAGAACCGCGCATCCGGAGCCTTCCCGGTCCGCAGCGCATCATAAATCGCCGCGTCCATTCCCTGAAAGCTTAGCGCATAGGGGGATTTGCGGTTCAGGGACGCCACCTGTGTAAACGTATTGCCAAGCCCTTCGCGCAGGTGCTGCCACGACAGGTCCAACTGCCGCCGCAGCGGGTTCAACACCAGATCGGACGCATTCTCGCGTTCGACCACCAAGGTGTCAGCCGCAAAATCCAGCCGCGCCCGACCGGACGAACCCCGTAGGGTCAAAGACCGGTCGTCGATCGTTTCGACCATCGAAATGGTCAGCGTCACATCCACATCCCCGGCCTGCGCCATGATGCGCCACGCCTGATGGCGGGTATCGTCCCCCGGCAGATCAATGGGTTTGGACAGATGAACGGACTGGATGTCCGGCACCCCGAACAGATCCACGATGAACCCCATAAGGTGCGGCCCCAATTCGAGCAGCAGGTTCTTCGGTTCGCGCAGCAGCCAGATGCCGAACGGTCCCGACCGCAGAGGCGCAAGCGGCAGGCACCAATGCACCTCGGCCACGGACACGCGCCCCAGTTCGCCCTTGGCCAGCATCCCTTTCAGCCGGTCGTAGGACGGCAGCCCCATGAAGTTGTGCCCTGCATGAAAGCGCACGCCGTATTCCTGCGCCACCGCTTCGATCTCGGCCGTCTCTTCTGCGGATGTCGCCACCGGTTTTTCCACCAGCACGTGCAGCCCGGCCTTGAGGCACTGGATCGCCAGCGGGTGATGGAGATGCGGCGGCGTCAGGATATGAACCGCATCGCAGACCTTAGCCTCGATCAGGTCGGCCACGTCCCCAAAAGCCCGCACGCCCAACCCATCGGCCAATCCTTTGGCCGCAGCTTCGGACGGATCGCACACGGCGGTGATCTCAACCCCATCGGTCGCGCGGAGCGAATCCGCGTGCCAGCTTGCGATATACCCGGCCCCGATCAGACCCACGCGAATTTTGGAAGACGCCATTCGCCTCAACCCCTTACTTGTATTCGATGATGCGCATCTGCGCGTTGTTCAGGCGCCGCCAGTGAAAGCGGATCATGCCGATGACATTCGGAAACTTTGACAATGTGAGGTACACCGCATGGGCGCGAGCCTCTTGCGCCGGCAGGCCTTCCGCGATCAGCCCTTTAGCCGTTTTCCAATAAGACAGCGCATAAAGACCCAGAACCAGAACCGGAACGGCGGGTGAAGATAGTGTCCCGACAACTGCGAGGAACGGCAGCATCAATCCGTAAAACCAGCCGCGCTGGCGTTCGCGCACGAAATAGTCTGGGTGCAAGTGACCCACCTGCGCAAACCCATGCCCGGTGCGTTCGGCCCGTTTCCACCATTGGCTAAACCGCATCATGTTTGCATCATGCCCGGCCATCGGCTCGGCGATCCGCAGCAACCGCCACCCCGCCTTGCGCAGCCGCGTGCAGAACTCGTCATCCTCGGCAGCGATCACGGTGGGATTGAACCCGCCGACCTCTTCAAATGCCACAACGCGCACCATCATGTTACCGGGGCAAGTCATGATCTCGCCGGCCGGGCGCGACCATTCCACGTCGAACATCTGGTTGAACACGCTCGCATCGCGCCGCATTTCGCTCTGCTGCCCGGTAACCAGCGCAAGGTCGCCCTCGGACCGCAACCGCGCTTCGGCCTTGGCCAGCCAATCCCGGTCCATGAGGCAGTCGCCATCAAGGAACTGTACCACATCGGGCGGATCGCCCTGCGCCATCAATGCGGCGAACCCTTCGTTGCGCGCACGGGCGGCGGTGAAGGGCACCGACATATCCAGCCGCACCACGATGGCCCCCGCCTGTTCCGCATTGGCGACACTCTGGTCGGTGGAGCCGCTGTCAACGTAAACCATCCGCCGCGCCTGAGGCGCGACCGAAGCCAGCGACCGGACAAGTTTCTGCCCCTCATTGCGGCCGATCAGAACGACATCCACGCTCATGCCTCGGCCTCCCCGGACGGGCGCAGGTTAGGCACCGCGCGACCTGTCCCATAGGACACGATCAACTCCGACAACCAGCGCGCCTCGTGAGCTGCGTCATACTCCGCCACCACCTTGGCGCGTCCAGCCGCGCCATAGGCCTGACGCAGGTCCGCATCCGACAGCAACGCCTCCAGCGCCTTGGCGAAGGCCTCTACATCGCCCGGCGGCACGAGGCGACCGCTCACGCCATCTTCGACCAATTCAGGAACCCCGGCGATCCGGGTGGTCAGAACGGGGACCTGCGATGCCATCGCTTCCATCAAAACGACGGGCACGCCTTCGGCAAAGCTGGGCAGGACGAACACATCCGTTTGTGCCAGTTCCTCGGCCACTTCGGCCTGGGATTTGTATCCCAGAAAGACGATGCGATCCTGCAAGCTGCGCTTGGCGACCTCGGCTTCCAACGCCTTGCGGTCCGGTCCGTCACCGACGAGACGCAAGATCAGATCGGGGTAAGTATCGGCCAATCGCGCCACGGCGTCGATCAGGATCGGCACGCCCTTGACGCCTGCCAGACGCCCGACAAAGAGCGCCCGCAAGCCGGTTCGAACCGGCTTGGGCGCGTACCGGGACGGGTCCACGCCGCAATGAACGATGTGCAGTTTGTGCCAGTGTTGCGCGTCGGCAAAGCACATGAGTTGGGACCGACAGAAATGGCTGATGCACGATACGAAGGCTGCTCGAGCAGCCTTTTCGTCGATCCGCCAATGGTTTGGCTCGAAAAAGATGTCGGGCCCGTGGATCGTAAAGCTCCAGCGCAGCCCTGACAGTTCACCCGCCAGCATCGCCACCGTGCAGGAGGCTTTGGCGATGTGATTGTGCAGATGGGTCACGCCTTCGTCTGCGAGCTTGGCGGCCAGCACTCCGGCCTCGACGAAATAGATCAGGTTATACAGCCGCCCCTTGATGCCTTTCGGCGCAGTCCGCCACGCCAAACCAAGCGCCGACAGGTAGCGCCCCGGCATTTTCATCCAGCGCCAGTGCGCCTTCAGCGTGGTTGCCGGGTTGCGCACCGCGTCCAGCACCTTGAACGTGCGGGCATGTTCTTCGCGCTGTTCGGGGCCAACCAGATGTTCTGCGCCGGTCGTGCGGATCGAACAGGTCAGGACCTCGTGCCCCAAGGCACGTAGATTGGCGACCTCGCGCTGGATGAACGTGTCGCTGGCGCGGGGGTATTCGCCGGTCAGATAGGCAATCTTGGGCAGGGTCATGTCGCAGCCTCCCAAACCGGTGCCGGGTCGGGCAGGTCGAGGCCGTCGGGCAGGTGGAAGCGGTAGGTCATCGGCATCAGGCGTTGCCGCAGGACCAGTGCGCGGAGCAGGCCGGGCAGACGGGAAGCTATAGGTTCAAGCATCCGCGCCAGAGGCCAGAGAAGTCCGGTGGGAAGCGGCAGAACCAGTTTCGGCCTACCTCTTTCTTGAAGCGTTTCAATCACTTGGCCGCGTGTCGGCAAAGTAGGATCAACCAGAGTGATCGTGTCCTGAAGCCGGTCTACAGTCGCTTGCACAAGCGCTGCGGCGCATCTTTGAACATGACACATCGGCAATGGATCGCCAGACGCAGCACGGAACAAAGCCGGTCCTGCGCCAACACCCAAATGCGCATTCCAAAGGCGGTCTGCATCATACACGATGCCCGGTCGCAACACCGTTACCGAATCGAAACCGGCCTTTGAAACAAGGCTCTCCTGCCGGACTTTCGCATCCGAATAGGCATCGCGCGGGGAGTCTGTGGTTACAAGCGGTGTCGTGTCGGTCAGAGTGCCGCCGATCGCCACTTTGGACGTGTCATATACCGCCAGCGAGCTCGCAAGGGTAAGATGACCGATACCGGCGTTTTTCATCGCAGCGATCACGTGCTCGGTGCCTGCAATCGTCAATCGCGCGTGATCCTCGGCCTTGCCCGACATGGCGGCGGCAAGGTGGATGACGGCGTCGCATCCAGCCATGGCTGTGGCAAGGTCGGCGATGCTGTCCCGTACGGTCAGGTCAACCGAAACGTACGTTACATCCGTACGGTCCGTCCCAGCGCGCCTCTGGACGGCCACGACCTGCAATCCCGCCTCCAGCGCAGCGGAGACGGTGGCGCGTCCGATGAAGCCGGTCGCGCCGGTGATGAGGACCCGTTTCACTGCGCCCATGGCATCGGCTCCATCGGATCGCAGCGGGTGGTCATGGCTTGTGCGCCCGACGTTTCGCCCGCGTTCTGCATGGCCAGTGTGACCTCGGTCATGTGCAGGGCAAAGTCGTTGGACAGGCGCGAGGGGCGACCCGTGCGGAGCGCATCCAGCATTTCGGCAGGGCCGAGCATGAAGTTCATCGCAGCCGCGCCCCAGCGTTTGACCTTGGGATGGGTCGGCTGGCCGAGCTTGATGGTTTTCGGGAAAGGCGATTCCATCAGTCGGCGGCGGATCGTCATGCGCTTGGCAAAGGTCACTTTGGCGGAATTGTCCCATGCCGCCTTGCAGGCCAGAACGCCGCCGTCGCCGATGATGCGGATCTGGTGGTCATGCGGGGCCACGATGGAGCAGGTGAGGCGCGTCATCGGCCCGTTGTCGAAAAACAGCGTCGCGACCGAAAGATCCGGCGCATATGGCCCGGTGCCTTCCTTGCCGGGGATGGTTTCGGCCGAGGCTGCGACGACGGTGCGCACCGATCCAAACCACGAGATCAGCCAGCCAAGGTAGTAGCCGGCATGTTCGAGCGTGCAGCCGACGCGGAATTCATCCTCGAAGGGCCACGGCGCGCCGGATTCCGAGATCCATTTCTTGTAGGCCGCCTGCGGCACGAACCCGTCGTCCAGTTCGGCATAGATCGCGCGGGGTGTTCCGGCGACCCCGGTGCGCAGCGCATGGGCCAGTGTTTGCGCAGCCTCGCCCAACACGCTGCATGGGGCCGATGCCAGCATCAACCCGGCGGCCTGCGCTTGGGCGTGCAGCGCCTTGGCGTCCTCGACGCTCATCGCCAGGGGTTTTTCCGAGTAGGTGTGACAGCCCGCAGCAAGGCAGGCGGAATTCACCTCGAAATGGGCTGAGGGGTTCGTGAGGTTGAGCACGACCCCATTGCGCGGATGACGGTCGAGCAGGGCCTCCATCGACCCGACCGGGGGCACATTCCAGAATGTACAGAACTGCGCCAGACGTTCGGGGTTCTTGTCGTAGACCCCGGCCACGGTGATCCCGTCCATCGCCTGAAGCGACCGCATGTAGAGATCGGCCACAAAGCCGCAGCCGATGATCGAGACAACACCGCTCATGCCGCGCCTCTTGTTGAGGTGCGACCGGGGGCTTGGCCTCGGGCGATACGGAATCGGATGCGGGTCACGGGCTGCTCATGTGGTTCGGTGCGTCTTTTGCGCAGGGCTTAGACCACCCAATCATGGTCATAATTCGACAAACGGAGGGTTTCTCGTATGTCTTAGGATATTTTTTGACAGAATGTCTTGATTTTGCGGTGCTGTGGCCGCGATTTGGCCGCATGAAGCCGATAGACATACCCAAATTGACCAATGAGGAGGCGCGCATGCGCTTTTGGGGCGACGCATTCGATGTGACGGTCAACGTGCCGGACTGGGTTGTGCTGGAACGCCAGATCTCGTCCCGCCTGCGCGCGGGCGACGGGTTTTCGCTGGCCACGATAAATTTGGACCATTTGGTAAAATTACGTCAGGATCAGCGGTTCCGTGAGGCGTACGCCGCACAGGACCTGGTGATTGCGGACGGAAATCCGATTGTCTGGATGTCAAAGCTGGCAGGCCGTCCCGTGTCCCTGATCCCCGGATCGGACGCGATTCTGCCACTGGTGCGGATCGCGGCGGCGCATGGCAAGACGCTGGCGCTGGTCGGCAGCACGGACGACACATTGGCCGCAGCCAAAACCTATCTGGAACGCGAAGTGCCGGGGACCCGGATCGTGGCGACGATTGCCCCCCCGATGGGGTTCGATCCGGTGGGCGCGTCGGCGGATGCGGTGCTTGACGGGTTGACAGCCGCAGGTGCGGACATGGCCTTTCTTGCATTGGGGGCACCCAAGCAGGAGCTGTTTGCGGCTTACGGTCGGGGCAAGCTGTCCCATGTCGGGTTTGTGTCCATCGGCGCAGGTCTGGATTTCTTCTCTGGCGCGCAGGTGCGTGCGCCCGCCTGGGTGCGGGCCATCGCGATGGAATGGCTTTGGCGCGCGCTGTCACAGCCCGCACGCCTGGTCCCGCGCTATGCCAAGTGTTTTGGCATCCTGCCGGTGGAACTGATCCACGCGCTGCAACTGCGCTTTGGCACATTGCGGGGGGCACCCGCGCGGGAAGGCAAATAGCCTCGGCCGCAGTTATTCGAGCCTGTGGACCCGGCCACCCGCCGCGTCGGCATCGGCGTGGTCATGGGTGACGAGCAGAACGGGCAACCCCTTGGCGCGGGCCTGATCGAAGACCAGCGCGCGGATCTGGTCGCGGCGTTCTGTGTCGAGCCGGGAGAAGGGCTCATCCAGCAGCAAGGCCTTGGGACCTGAGAGCAGCATCCGCATCAGTGCCACCCGCGCTTTTTGGCCGCCTGACAGTGTTTCCGGATCGCGGTCGGCAAAGCCCGCCAGACCGATGTCCTCAAGTGCGGCGTCGATCTGCGCGCGGCGCGCGGCACGGCCCTTTGCCGAAGCGCGCAAACCGAAGGCGAGGTTTTCGCCGACCGAGAGATGCGGAAACAGCAGTTCGTCCTGAAAGAGGATCCCGACATGCCGCTGTTCGGGCGCAAGATCGGTGATGTCGGTGCCGTTCAGGATCACGCGTCCCGCCGCATCGAACCCGGTGGCCAGCGTTCCGATGATATACGACAGCAGCGTCGATTTGCCGGAGCCACTTGGCCCCATGACGGTCAGCACCTCGCCCGGCGCGACATGGTCCGAGATGTCGACAAGGGTGCGCCCGTCGCGTTGGATGATGACGCGATCAAGGGTCAGTCCGGGATCAGGCATGGCGCAGCCCCTTGCGATTGCGCCAGACGATGGCGGGAACGAACAGTGCAAAGGCAAAGGGCAAGAGCGCCAGTGCCGTCTGGCTGAGCGCATAGACCGAAATCACCCGCCGGTCACCCCCGGAGGCCAAGGCGACGGCCTCGGTCGTCAGGGTCTGCACCCGGCCCGCCCCGGCCAGCAGGGTGGGCAGGTACTGCCCGATGGAGACGGCGAACCCGACGGCGGCGGCTGTCAGGATCGGGCGCAGCAGCATCGGCAGACGCACCCGCCAGAGCACCCCGTCGCAGCCCGCCCCCAAAGCGCGGGCCACATGGCCATAGCGCGCGTCCCAGGCGCGGAAGGGATCGGCCAGAGACAGGAAAACGTAGGGCAGGACGAAGACGATGTGTACCGCGATGACGGCGGTTCTATTGGCGTCGACGCCGGTGAAGATGGCGAGCGTCTGAAGCCCGGTCAGAAAGGCGATCTGCGGCACGATCAGCGGCACGTAGAGCAGCCAGAGCGCCCGGCTGCCGGGCCGGAGACCGTGACGCTCTTCGGCTTCGAGACAGGCGAGGGTGAGAAGCAGAGCGATCAGTGTGGATGCCGAGGCGATGATCAGGGTTTCGGTCACGATGGGCCAGAGGTTCATCGCGTGGCGCATCCATGTCTTGAGCGTGAAGGCCCCCGGCAGCAGGTCGGGAAAGCTCCAGAACCCGGCAAAGGACCAGACTAGCAGGCCAAGGATGCCGAAGACGATGGCGCTGGCGCTGAGCAGGGCGGCGGTCAGCGACAGGGCGCGGATGGCGCGCGTTGCCCCGCCGCGTGCGCCCGAGGCCACCCAGCGACGGCCCAGTGCCGCGATGACTATTTCGCCAAGACGCCACAGCAGGAGCGTGCCGGCCACCAGCGCAAGTTGCCAGACGGCGGCTGCCGAGGCGAGGAAGCGCATACTCAGATCGGGGTCGTTCATCCATTTGAGGATCTGCACGGACAAGGTCGTGGGCGTTGTCGGGCCAAGGATCAGGGACACATCCACCACGGTCATGGAGAAGGCGAGAACGGCAAAAACCGGCAGTCTGATCTGCGCATAGACGCGGGGGAAGACGGTCTTGAACCATGCCGTGACGGGGGAATAACCCAGCGCCAACGCGGTGTCGCGCGCCTGTTGCGTGCGGATTTGGCTGAGGGCCGCCAGTGTCATCAGCAAGAGGAATGGCACCTCCTTGACCACCAGCCCGGCGATCAGAGACAGGCCGTAAGGGTCTTGCAGGATCAGAAGGTCCGGCGGTCTGTCCCATCCGGTGAGCCATGGCGATGTGGCCCGCGCGATCCAGCCCGAGGGGGCGATCAGGAAGGCCAGTCCGAAGGCGGCGGCGGCGTGCGGCACGGACAAAAGCGGCGACAGCATCCGTTCGATGATGCGGAACGCGCGGGACCCGCTCCAAGCGGCGCAGATCAGGGCGACAAGGAGCAGGGACAGGGCGTTCGACGCGATCCCGGTGGTGATGCTGAGGGTGCTGGCGCGGGTGATGCCGGGCCAGTCAAAGAGCGTTGCAAAGGCGTTGAGATTGATCCCGTCGCCCCCGAGGGCCGGCATGTAGCCGAAGGCGGGGGCGAGCGTGCCCAGCACCCCGGCCACGACCGGGCCGACCATGATGGCGAGGGTCAGAAGCGGGGCCCAGGGCAGAAACCGGGCCCGCGCCGATGTCGTTTCGCAGCGCAGGGACACCCGGTGCCTATTGCGCGACGCCGTACCGTTCGGTCCAGTCTTCCTCGAGCTTGACCATCCAGCTCGGATGCGGCTCGGGCAGGGTTGCGCCGAGTTCCGACGGCGGCAGCGTGGCAATGCCCAGTTCTAGCGCGTCAAAGCGGGCGCGGTCTTCACCCGACAGCTTGGCCAGATCGAGCACGGTGCCAAGGCCCCAGACCTCGGGGTCCTGCATCATCGCCTGTGCCTCGGGGGACATCATGAAATTCGCCACCACCATGGCGCCCGCCTTGGCGTTGGCGTTGTAGGGGATTGCGACAAAGCTGGCATTGCCGATGCTGCCCGCGTCCATCACGAAGGTGCGGACGGTGTTCTGCAACTGGCCATTTGCGATCGCGTTGCTGGCCTCGTTGGGGTTGAAGCTGATGGCCAGGTCAATCTCGCCATCGGCCATAAGCTGGATCTGGCGGGATTCGTTCTGCGGATAGGCGCGGCCCTGACGCCAGAGGGTCGGGGTGAGACCGTCCATAAAGGTCCAGAACGCGGCGGTGGCGGCGTCGTAATCGGCCTCATCAACCGGGGCCTGCAGCACCGAGGCGTCGGGTACGAATTCGATCAGGGCTTGCTTAAGGAAAGTGGAGCCAAGGAAGTTGGGCGGCTGCGGATAGGTGAAGCGCCCCGGATTGGCGGAGGCGTAGGCTGCCAGCGCCTCCATAGTGGTGGGCGGGGTCTCGAGCCGCGCGGTGTCGTAGTAGAACACAACCTGCGCCATGCCCCAGGGTGCCTCAAGCCCGTCGGTCGGCACGGTGAAGTCCGAGATCACCGCCGGTTTGCCTGCGACATCGACATTGGCCCAGCTTGGCATGGCTTCGACCCACGGGCCGAAAAGCAGGTCCTGATCCTTCATCGCGGCGAAGTTTTCGCCGTTGATCCAGATCATGTCGATCGCGCCGCCTTCGTCCTTGCCGGCGGTTTTTTCCGCGAGAACGCGGCTGACTGCGTCGGCTGTGTCCGACAACTTCACATGTTCGAGTGTGACGCCATAGTCCTCGTTCACCCGGTCACCGATCCAAGCGATGAAGCTGTTGATCGTGTCCGACCCGCCCCACGCGTTCCAGTAGACCGTCTGGCCGCGCGCCTCTTCGGTGACCGCCTCCCAATTCGTGGGGTCCGGTTCGGCATGGGCGGCAAAGGCGGTTGCAATGGTGGCGGTGACGGCGAGAAGTTTGCGCATGGGTATGGTCCTGATCTTGGAGGCGAACGCCCCGGTGTGCCCGTTAAGACCAGCACTACCCTGATCTGGTCAAATGACAAACAGGTGTGAAAGATTTCATTGGCCCGCATGATGTGTGGCGGCTATGGCGAAGACACGCCATCCGTTCGAAGAGAATTCCATGATCGACGCCGCTCTTCTGCCGCATATCAAACGCGCCATTGACCGCCCGGCGCGGGCGCTTGTGGCGCGCGGGATCAACGCGGATCAGATCACGCTGGTGGGCTTTGGCATCGGGCTTCTGGGCGTGGTCGCGGTCTGGACGGGGCTGTTCGGTCTTGCGCTGCTGTGCTTGCTGCTGAACCGTCTGGCTGACGGGCTGGATGGAGCCGTGGCGCGTCTGACCCATCCGACGGATCGCGGCGCGTTTCTCGACATCGCGCTGGACTTCATGTTCTACGGGCTGTTCCCGCTGGGGTTTGCGCTGCACGATCCAGCGACCAATGCACTGCCCGCCGCGCTGCTGATCTGCAGTTTCATCGGCACCGGATCAAGCTTTCTGGCGTTTTCGATCATTGCCGAAAAGCGCGGGATCACCTCAGACCAGTACCCGAGCAAGGGCATCTACTACCTTGGCGGCCTGACCGAAGGTACCGAGACCATTGTGCTCTTCGTTGCCATGTGCCTGTTCCCGCTGGCGTTCCCATGGCTCGCTTATGCTTTCGCCGCGCTCTGCGCGATCACCACCCTGACACGGTGGATGGCAGGGTGGCGGGTCTTCCAGTGAGGCGACTTTGAACCCGCCCTATACGAGAACCCTCCGGTGAACCGCCCTCTCCACATCCCGGGCCACCTCTGCTAAACCGCGTCCAAGATCGAGCCGAGCAGAAAGGCCCAGCATATGACCACCCCGAAACCTGTCGTTCTGACCATCCTCGACGGCTGGGGCCTGCGTGACGATCCAACGGCGAACGCGCCGAAACTGGCCAATACGCCGACGATGGATCATCTCATGGCAACCTGCCCGCATGCGAAGCTGGTTACGCATGGCCCGGACGTGGGCCTGCCAAGCGGGCAGATGGGCAATTCCGAGGTGGGGCACACCAATATCGGCGCGGGCCGGGTGGTGGCGATGGATCTGGGGCAGATCGACCTTGCCATCGAAGATGGCAGCTTTTTCGAGAACGCGGCGATCGTCGAGTTTGCCAAAGCGGTCAAGGACGCGGGTGGCCGCGCGCATGTCATGGGTGTCGTCTCGGACGGCGGGGTGCACGGGCATATCAGCCATATCAAGGCGGCGGTGAAGGCGCTGACGGATCAGGGCGTCGAGGTGGTGCTGCACGCGATCACCGACGGGCGCGACGTGGCGCCGACCTCGGCCAAGGGGTTTGTCGATGATCTGGTGGGCAGCCTGCCGAAGGGGGCCAGCATCGGGACCGTGATCGGCCGGTACTTCGCGATGGACCGCGACACGCGGTGGGACCGGGTCGAGCGGGCGTATGACGCGATGATCCTGGGGCAGGGGACCCGCGTTGGCACGGCGGCTCAAGCTGTGGACGAGGCTTATTCCAAGGGTCAGAACGACGAATTCATCGAACCCTGCGTGCTCGGGGATTACACAGGCCTGAGCAAAGGCGACGGGTTCTTCTGCCTCAACTTCCGCGCCGACCGGGCGCGCGAGATCCTTGCCGCCATCGGCGATCCGGACTTCGACGGGTTCGAACGGGAGAAGCCCGACCTGTCCGGTCTTCTGGGTATGGTGGATTATTCCAAGGCGCACAACGCCTACATGTCCACTGCGTACCCGAAGCAGGAGATCCGGAACACGCTGGGCGAATGGGTCTCAAAGCATGGGCGCAAACAGTTCCGGCTGGCGGAGACCGAAAAGTACCCGCATGTGACCTTCTTTCTGAACGGCGGGCAGGAAACGCCGGAAGAGGGCGAAGACAGGTTCATGCCCAAAAGCCCCAACGTGGCGACCTATGACCTGCAACCCGAAATGTCGGCGGACGAGGTGACCGAGAAATTCGTCGCGGCGGTAGAGGCGGGGTATGATCTGATCGTCACCAACTACGCTAACCCCGACATGGTGGGCCATACCGGCGATCTGGACGCAGCGATCAAGGCTTGCGAGGCGGTGGATGCCGGACTGGGCAAGGTGCTGGCTGCAGTCGAAAAGGCGGGTGGCGCAATGATCGTCACGGCGGATCATGGCAATTGCGAAACGATGGTCGATCCCGAAACCGGCGGGCCGCATACGGCGCATACGACGAACCTTGTTCCTGTGGTGCTGTATGGTGGGCCAGAGGGGGCCACGCTGGCCGATGGGCGGCTGGCTGATCTCGCGCCGACGCTGCTGGCGCTGATGGGGCTGCCGCAGCCGGATGAAATGACCGGGACAAACCTGATCCGCTCATGAGGCATCTGGCGCTTCTTCTCTGCCTGATCGGCGTGCCCCTGTCGGCCCAGACCCCGGCCGAGGCGGCGCGCAACGCGATGGTGCAGTTGGAAGACGCGACAGCCCGGCTTGATGCCGCCGAGTCGGCGCGCGATCGGGTTCGGGCGCTGACCGAAGCGGTGCAGGCGTTCGAGACCGGGCTTGCCGCGATGCGCGACGGGTTGCGGGCCGCGTCGATCCGCGAAACCGAGCTGCGCCGCGAGCTGGACTCGCGCGATGCCGAGGTGACGCGCCTTCTGGCGGCCTTGTCCGCCTTGGGGCCGGATGCCGGTCCGCAGAATTTTGTCCATCCCGATGGACCGATTGGCGCGGCGCGGGCGGGTTTGCTGATGGCGTCGATCACGCCTGCCCTGTCCGAGGCCGCCGCCGATCTGCGCGCCGATGTGGAAGAGGCGACAGCCTTGCGGCAGTTGCAGCAGGACGCGGCGAACACCTTGCAGACCGGTCTGGCGAATATCCAGGTCGCCCGCACGGCGCTGAGTCAGGCGATGGCTGACCGCACGGACCTGCCGCGCAAGTTTACCGAAGATCCGGTGAAGACGGCGCTCTTGATTGCAGCGACGGAAACGCTGGACGGGTTCGCGGCTGGTTTGAGCCAGATTTCCGAGAACGAGGCCGATCTCGATCTGCCTGCCGCCAGCAATCGCAAGGGGCGCTTGCCGCTGCCGGTGGCCGGAGAGATCCTGCGCCGCGCTGGCGAAACCGATGCGGCGGGTGTGACGCGCCCCGGTGTGCTGATCGCCACCCGCCCGCGCGCTTTGGTGACGACGCCGACGGCTGCGACCATCCGCTATCGCGGGCCGCTACTGGATTACGGGCTGGTCAGTATTCTGGAACCCGAGCCTGACATGCTTTTCGTGTTTGCCGGGCTTGATACCGTGTTCGGAGAGACCGGTCAGGTGCTGCCGGAAGGCAGCCCTGTCGGTCTGATGGGCGGTCCGGCGGGCGAAACCGACGATATTCAATCACCATCCGGTGAAAGGGCTGGCGAAGCGCTGTCCGAAACGCTCTATATAGAGGTCAGATTGGGCGACACGCCAGAGGA
Organism: Alphaproteobacteria bacterium; assembly: GCA_030428355.1. GTDB lineage: Bacteria > Pseudomonadota > Alphaproteobacteria > Rhodobacterales > Rhodobacteraceae > Marivita. The sequence continues at coordinate 17,311 of JAUIBL010000030.1, forward strand.
CCCCCTTGGGTGGTTCACAGAGGATAAGGGAAGGACCGAATGAAAAAAGTAGTCATGGCGGCCATGGGCGGCACACTTGCAGGCATCGTGGCGACGACGCAGTTCGTGGGTCCGCTGGTCGCGCAGGAAAGCGCCCGCACCACAAACGTGTACGAACAGCTTGATCTGTTCGGTGACATTTTCGAACGCATCCGCGCGCAATATGTCGAAGAGGTCGATGCCGGTGATCTGATCGAAGCCGCCATTGACGGCATGCTCACCTCGCTCGATCCGCATTCAAGCTACCTGTCACCCGACGACGCCGCCGACATGCGCGTTCAGACACGCGGCGAATTCGGCGGTCTTGGTATCGAAGTCACGCAGGAAGAAGGATTTGTGAAGGTCGTGTCGCCCATCGACGGCACGCCTGCCGACGAGGCCGGGATCGAGGCGGGCGATTTCATCACGCATGTGGACGGCGCGTCCGTACTGGGCCTGACGCTGGACGAGGCGGTCGACATGATGCGCGGTCCGGTCGGGTCCGAGATCATCATCACCGTGGTGCGTGAAGGCGAGGCCGAACCCTTCGATGTGTCGATCATCCGTGACACGATCAAGCTGACCGCTGTGCGCACACGGCTTCAGGGCGAGGCGGTTGTGCTGCGCGTGACCACGTTCAATGATCAAACCTACAGCAACCTCGAAGCGGGGCTGGCGGAACAGATCGAAGCGGCGGGTGGCATCGACAATGTCGAAGGCATCGTTCTTGATCTGCGCAACAACCCCGGTGGTCTGCTCAATCAGGCGATCCGGGTCAGCGATGCCTTCCTTGAAAAGGGGGAGATCGTCAGCACCCGCGGCCGCAACCCCGAAGACGGTGACCGCTACAACGCGACGCCGGGTGATCTGGCGCAGGGCAAGCCGATTGTCGTGCTGATCAACGGGGGCTCTGCTTCAGCGTCCGAAATCGTTGCCGGTGCGCTTCAGGATCACCGCCGTGCCATCGTCGTGGGCACCAAATCCTTCGGCAAGGGGTCGGTTCAGACGGTGATGCCGCTGCGGGGCGATGGGGCGATGCGCCTCACTACCGCGCGTTATTACACGCCGTCGGGCCGGTCGATTCAGGCACTGGGTGTGTCGCCTGACATCGTGGTGGCGCAACCGCGCCGTCCCGAGGCCAGTGCCGAGGACGAGGAGGATTCGAACGTCTTCAACCGGTCCGAGGCGGATCTGCGCGGCAGCCTCGACAATGACAGCCTGAGCGAAGACGAGATCCAGCAGATCGAAGCCGACCGCGCCAAGGCCGAAGCCGCCGCAGCGCTGCGGGAAGAGGATTATCAGCTCGCCTATGCGATCGACATCCTCAAGGGTCTCACCGCCCTTCAGCCCTCGAACGACTAAGACCCACAGGCGGCGCGGGGAAACCCTGCGCCGCAATTCCGTGAAGGCCCAGACGATGACCCCCGAAGAGATTGCGCGCCTGCCCTACCGTCCCTGTGTCGGCGTGATGTTGGTGAACCGTGACGGGCATGTCTTTGTCGGCCAGCGGATCGACAACCCGGGCCCGGCCTGGCAGATGCCGCAGGGTGGTGTGGACAAGGGCGAGTCCCCCCGTGATGCCGCGCTGCGCGAGCTTTGGGAAGAAACCGGCGTGCTGACCTCTCTGGTCAAGATCGAGGCCGAGACCAAGGATTGGATTCCCTACGATCTGCCGCATGATCTTGTCGGCAAACTCTGGAAAGGGCGCTATCGCGGGCAGGAACAGAAGTGGTTTCTGATGCGGTTTCTCGGCACCGATGATCAGGTCGATATTGCAACCGAACATCAGGAATTCAGCCGCTGGAAATGGATGGATCCGGATCACCTGATCGACAACATCGTGCCCTTCAAGCGGCATGTCTATGAACAGGTGCTGGCCGCGTTCAGGGATCATTTATGATGCGGCTGGGCGTGGCCTTTGCCGGTCTGATGGCACTGGCGCAGCCAGCCCTCGCATTAAGTTGCATGGCGCCCGATATTGCGCGCGACTACCAAAAGGCGGCGGAGTCCGATGACACCTACATTATCGTCAAGGGCGATCTGTTCTTCGACCAAGCCGACCTGCCCGACCGCACCGACCAGCGCACCACCCGCGCGCGCGACAGCGTGGATGTGACGGGGTGGCTGGCCGGAAATTCGTTGACCAAGGATGGCTTCACCAAACCGTTCGAACGCGATGTGATCCTGCGTGTGACCTGTCTTGGTCCGTGGTGTGGCGGCACGACCAAGGGGGACCATCTTGCGTTCCTGATGCTGGAGGATCGCAACTGGGTTCTGCAGATCAACCCGTGCCCCGGCATGACCTATGCCCAACCAACCGCCGAGCAGGAGCAGAAAGCGCTGGCCTGCTTTCGGGGTGATGACTGCGTGGTCGACTGACCTTCAGACGGGGCTGACCGAAACGCTCTGCGCCACGAAATCGGCCTGCCCGAAGATGTTGAGGAAGGCGACATTGGCCGCGTCTGCGCCGACCCCGATGAGTGCGATGTCCTGCGATGTGGCCATGCCTGTGGGGTCGACCAGATGCCATGCGCCGTCCAGATAGACTTCGGCCACAGCGTGAAAATCCGGCGGCGTTACGCCCGGTGCATACACGCTGGCGAAACGCGCAGGGATGGTCGCGGCACGGGCGAGCGTCACCAGAACATGCGCATAGTCGCGGCAGATGCCCTGGCGCTGCATGAAACTGTCCAGCGCGGTGGTCTGCGCGTTGCTGGCGCCGGGCACGTATTGAAACGACCGCTCGATCCAGTCGCGCATTGCGGCGATCTGGGCACCGCCGGACAGGTGGCCGAACTCGGCCGCGACGAAGGTCTGGAATTCGTCCGATGGGCAATAGCGCGACGGCATGAGGTAGCGCACAGCCTCGCCCGGCAACTGGTGCGGGGGCGTTGCGGGCAGGGTGCTCAGGTCACGGGTGGGGCGGTCGATCTCGATCTCGGCGCTGTAATCGCATTCGAAAAGACCATCGGCGCGCAGCCAGACCCGCTCGCCCAAACCATCATCGGCTGCAATGCGCGAGACATTTTCGACTTCTGAGAAACGGGTCCTGGTCTGCCTGACGTTTTGATCCGACAGATCAGCGGCCTCGATCTGCAACAGCAGGTTAGCGGGGCGCAGCAAACGATATTGCAAATGCACGTTGATGCTCAGGATCACGGCGGGCTTTCTGGTTTGATACTGTGGTGACGGTTTGGCCGCGTGTAGTCCGCGCCTGCGACCAACGCAAACAGTCTAATCGCCGGGTGTGTCGGCGTGTCGAATGAAGGGCGAATAACTGGGCCTGTCGGGGCGCAGTTGGCCCTGATCATCAAAGTCATCGTCCCTGTTGAAGGTGAGAAGCGGATGGGTGTCGAACCCGGCGATGACGTTGTGCTGTGCGGCAAGTGTCGCCGCGAGTCGCGCGGTCAGCTCTGTCTTTCGGTCGCCACGGTGATAGCCATGCACCCCGTGCACCACCACCGGTTCCAGCACATCGAACCCCAGATAGCGCAGCGTATAGGCGGTTGGCCACAGAAGCAGCCGGACATCGCCCTCTTTGCCGTTATGGGCGCTTTCCTCGGCCCTGGAGCCGGTGGTCGCGCACATCAGGACGCGCTTGCCCCGGAACAGCCCGGTGTCAAAGCGCCTGTCCACGTCATGCAGCGCGCCATGCTGGAACGCGCGGTCGAACCAGCCTTTGAGGATGGCAGGCGGTGCGAACCACCACAGTGGAAAGTGCAGGATGATCCGGTCGGCCTGACTGATCTTGGCGACTTCCGCAGCCACATCGGCAGGCGTTGTTGCCGTATCGGCCGCACCTTCCTGCGCCTTGAGCGGGTCGAAGTGCGTGGCATCGGGCCAGTCGGCATAATGCGCCGCGCGTTCTACGGGATCGAACCCCATCTGGCAGAGATCCGACCGCAGAACCGTATGCTCCTGCGCCCGCGCCGCCGCCTCTGTGGCATCGGACCACGCGCCATTGAACGAGCGCCGGTCAGGATGCGCGAGAACGATCAGGGTTGTTGGCATGGGTCAGGCCTTTCGCCGATGGGGCAGGGGATCACCCCACCGTTTCGGAGCACAGCCTAGCGCAGTTTCTTGAGGATGTTCAGAGAGGCATAGCCATCGGGAATCTCACCGATCGACTTTTGGAACGCGCGTACTGCGTTGATGGTCAGAGGCCCGACCTTGCCGTCGATCTTTTTCGTGTCGAAGCCCTTGGCGGTCAGCAGGCGCTGCATCTCGATCCGTTCGTCGAAGGTCAGCGCGCGATCCTCGCGCGGCCAGTCTGACCGGATCGGCCCCGCACCGGTGATCCGGTCGCTCAGATGCCCGACCCCGATCACATAGGCATCGGCGGTGTTGTAGGTCTCGATCACGTCGAAATTCTTGAAGATGAGGAAGGCCGCTCCCTTGGCACCGGCTGGCAAGAGGACCGAGGCAGACCCATGATCCGGGACCGCTTTGCCATCGAGATCTACGATCCCGATCTGCGCCCATTCCGACGGCATGCGCAGGATGTCGCGATTGGCGAGCGTGTAGTCAAACCCTTGCGGGATGCGCACCTCGACGCCCCAAGGCATGCCTTTCACCCAACCGTTCTTGGCGAGGTAATTGGCGGTCGAGGCCAGCGCGTCGGCGGGATCGTCCGACCAGATGTCGCGCTTGCCGTCGCGGTCGAAATCCACCGCAAGCGATTGGTAGGACGTCGGGATGAACTGCGTGTGCCCCATCGCCCCGGCCCAACTGCCTTTGAAGTTGGAAAGCTGCACGTCGCCGCTTTGCAGGATCTTCAACGCCTCGACCAGTTGCGCCTCGAAGAAGTCGCTCCGCCGCGCGTCATAGGCCAGGGTCGCCAGAGACCTGATCACCGGGTTCGACCCGCGGAAGGTGCCATAGGCGCTTTCAAGCCCCCAGATCGCGACGATCACATCCTTGTCGACGCCGTACTGCGCCTCGATCCGGCCCAGCAACGCGCCGTGTTTGCGCAGCGCCGCCTTGCCATTGTTGACCCGTGCGTCAGACGCCGCACTGTCAAGGTACTCCCAGATCGTCTTGGTAAATTCGGATTGGTTCCGGTCGCGGCGGATCACGTCGGCATCGTATTGCACCCCGGCGAAGGCGCGGTCGAATACGTCTGCTGAAATGCCCTGCCGCAGGGCACGGGGGCGGAAGCCCCTGATCCAGTCCTCGAAGCCTGCTTGGGTAGCAGCGGGCACAAGTCTTTCGGGTGTATTGGTGACGGCAGGCCGCAAGGCCGGGCGCAGGGACTGCACGGGGGCGCTGACCGACAGAAGCGACACGGCGCTGCGGCTGACTTCGCTGTCGGCGGTGGATCGGCTGACCGGGCGGGTGGTGTCGTCGCCCGTCTGTGCCGGGGCCATGGACCCCGTCACTGCCAATACCGAGGCGATCACCAGATACCGCATGTCTTCAACCCCTGCTGCTCTTGCCCGTTTACCGGACTTTCTTCAATCCTAACGCGACTCGGGCTTTTTGCGAAGGGATCAAAACCGCACCAAGCGGTCTCCTGCCGCTTCATTGAGATTGTCGAGGTAGGTCTTGAGCAACGGCACCCGTCCTGGGCGGAAGGACCGGTCGGTCACGTGAAGGGCTGACATACGATCCAACCGGAATGCTCGGTAATCATCGCGTGTGAGGCACCACGCCAGCAGACAATGCGATTGATCGAACAACATGATGCTCAGCGGTTTCACCTCGCGTTGGGTGGATGCGCCGTTTTTGTCAGTATAGGCAAAGCCGACGATCCGCTCGTCCCAACAGGCCTCGCGCAAAGTACCTGAATCAATTGCGGGCAGGGCGGGCGGATGAAACCGGTGCGCCACCAGAACCGAATGGCGCAGCCGGTGCGCCTGCCGCTCTGGCAGTCGCGCGCGCAGCTTGGTCAGGGCGCTCCGGGCAGCGTCGGCCAGTGCCGGGTCGCCGACTGCGGCAACCTCGCGCAGGCCAAGAACCAGCGCTTCAAGCTCGTCATCCTTGAATCCCAAGGGTGGGAGATGCGCGTCCTCGATCAGGGTGTAGCCAAACCCGGCCTCACCGTCGATCACCGCGCCAAGCTCGCGCAGGGTGTCGATGTCTCGGTAGAGCGTGCGTGGCGAGACCCCTGTCGCCTCGGCCAGTTTCAGGGCAGTCGCTGGCGCAGGCAGACTGCGCAGCGCTTGCATCAGTTGGAACAGGCGATGGGTGCGGCTCATGGTCAGAACATTCTACGTCATGCTGACAAAAACTGACAGTATTTCGAACTACTCCGATCCCAGGAACATTCTGGAGACACCCGATGCTTACACTGATCACCTACCCCGGCGGATTCGATGAACCCAGCCTGAGCCCGTTCTGCGTCAAGACGATGATCCAACTCGAGATGTCTGGCGAAGAGTGGCGTCCCGAATATGTCAGCATGCCCTCTGACGCACCGCTTGGACGCCTGCCCGCGCTGCGCACGCCGGATGGCATCATCCCGGAAAGTGGGTTCATCCAGACCTATCTGGAAAAGCGCGGCGCGGACTTCTATCCCGGCCTGTCATCCAGGGACCGGGTGCTGGGTCATGCCCTGATCCGCATGGTCGAGGAACATCTGCGCGTTGCGGTGGCACATGACCGGTGGCTTGATGATCGGTGCTGGTCGGAACTCGTGCCCCGAGCCTTCGGGAGCGTGCCATTGCCGATGCGCGGCGTCGTGGCGACGATGGTGCGGCGTCAGGTTCGGAACGGGCTGAAAGGGCAGGGCTTTGCCCGCATGACCGAAGACCAGCGCATGCAATGCCTGACCCCGGACCTTGACTGTCTGACCGACCTGCTTTGGGACAAGCCGTTCCTGCTCGCCGATCATCCCACCGCGCCCGATACGAGTGCTGTTCCGGTTCTCAGCATGTTGGCTGGGTTGCCCGCAGATACAGCAGTTCGTCGTGCCGTTCGCGGGAACGAAACGCTGATGGGATATATCCAGCGCGGACGCGCAGCACTCTATCCCAAATTCACCCGTTACGCCGCCGCCGCGTGACCTTGCGTTTGGCCTTGGCATCTTTCTTCTTCGCCTTGGCCAGCTTGCGCTTCGGGCTATCCGTCCCATTCCTGCACTTCCGCCTCTTCCAACGAAAACATCCCGGTTGCGCCAATGGGTGCCTTGAAAGTGATTGGAATATCGTTTGGCGTCGAAACCCCGATGTCCTCGTCGCCGGAAACAAGTGTCAGAATTGGGCGCGTCGTGGCTTCGCTCCAGTCCCCGTCGCAGGGACCGACGAAGAGGTTGTGATTGTACTGTTTGGGCGGCTCTTCTGGGCGTTTGGGGAACAGCCTGTCAAAAAGAGAGCCTCTCGGCGCGACATAGTCGCTTTGCCGGAACCTGTCCTCAAACGGTTTCACCAACGCGCGGACGGCGTCGTCATAGGCGCGGCAGTGAAACCGGGTTTCTGTGTAAGCGGTCAGCGGCAGGAGCGTTACATTCTGCCTGGGGGCCAACTCTCCCTCAGGAGGAAGCACCATATCCTCATGAAACCATGGATCACTGCGCAAATCGCCCAGTGGGGCGAGCGCGGGCATCTGTCTGATCGGCAAGCCGCTTGAGTCTTCTGGGGTATGGATGATTTTGGCCGGGCCGTTCCAGTCGTCTCGACACCCGAAAATTGGATCATAAAAGAAAAACACGGTCCCGCATTCGGGCAACAGTGATCCGGGGAAAACCCTTTTGAGTTCGGCGCAGTTGAATTGTGCAGCGAAATAAAGCGGGTTCGATTGCCCGGAAGGCAGCTTTCGGGATGGCCATTCAATATGCGCGGGCAGGCTTGGCGCGCCAGAGAGCCAGCAGCCCGGCGCGCCACCCCGATTACGCGGCCACGTTTTTTGAAGCCAGATCCCCTCGTGCCGTGTTGCGGCAAGCATGGATTGTAATTCGTCTTTGGTAACCGGTCGCTCGTAGGCAACGGCCCGCAGCTCATCGACTATTCCCCAGAATTCCGGAGCCTCGATGCGGGCGCGGTGAGGTGAAGCGGGAAAAAGATCATTGTCGGAGACGTCACGGCCGAGGCGTTCAGACAACTCTCTTTTCACAAACTCACGGGTGTACGCGTCCATTCTGTAAGGGTGCATGATGACTTTAGGCTCTACAAAGAAAGTAGGCAAAAATACTCGAGCAGGTTTCAATTGGCCATAGTCTACGACCATTGCGCCTCAGAGCCATTCGCACTCGACCACTCGCGGGCTCCGGCATAAAGCCAGACATCAAGGCCGAATGCAGTATCCGCCACCATCCGCTCTACCTGAGATGCAACGCGTTCCCAAGACGCTGAATTGGCAAACCCTTGGGCGAACAAGATCGGCATCCGAGTTCAAACGATCAACCGTTCCGCCTCTGCCGCGTGACCTTGCGCTTGGTCTTGGCGTCTTTCTTCTTCGACTTGGCCACTTTGCGTTTCGGCCCGCCCTTGCCCTTGGGGCGGGTGCCGCGCCCCATGCGGCCCATGCCCGATCCGCTGGGCAATTCGGCGTCCTGAAGCGTCAGAAGTTCAAGCCCGATTCCGCCCGTCACCGGAGCCGCCTCGACCAGTTTGACGGTCACGCGCTGGCCCAGACCGATCATCACACCGGTGTCGGACCCCATGAGCGTTCCGGCGTCGGCGTCGAAATGGAAATACTCGTTGCCGAGGGACCGGATCGGGATCAGCCCGTCCGCCCCGGTCTCGTCCAGCTTCACGAAGACGCCAAAGCGCGCGATGCCGCTGATCCGCCCGGTGAATTCCGCGCCGATGCGATCTGACAGGAAGGCGGCCAGATAACGGTCGGTGGTGTCGCGTTCGGCCATCATCGACCGGCGTTCCGTGTCGCTGATATGCTGCGCTGTCGCCTCGAGCCGCTCGATGTCTTCGGGCGTCAGGCCATCGTCGCCCCAGCCATGCGCCTTGATCAGCGCGCGGTGGACGATCAGGTCGGAATACCGCCGGATGGGCGATGTGAAATGCGCGTAATTCTGCAGCGCCAAACCGAAATGGCCGAAATTCGCGGGGCTGTAATAGGCCTGGGTCATCGACCGCAGCGTGGCGAGGTTGATCAGTTCCGCCTCGTCCGACCCCGCCGCGTCGTGCAGCAGGCGGTTGAGTTGCGCGGTCTTGAGCACCTGCCCCTTGGCCAACGTCAGCCCCGCCGCCTCGGCGGTTTCACGCAAGGACTCCATCTTCTCGGGCGGCGGTTCTTCGTGCACGCGGAAGAGAAGCGGCGTGCGCTTGGCGATCAGGGTTTCGGCGGCGCAGACATTGGCGAGCACCATGAATTCCTCGATCAGCCGGTGCGCATCCAGACGGTCGGCAAAATTGACGGACTGCACCGTGCCATCCTCGGCCAGAATGATCTTGCGCTCCGGCAGATCAAGGTCGAGCGGCTGACGCCGGTTCCGCGCCTCGCGCAGCGCGGCATAGGCGGCGTAAAGCGGACGGATCACGTCGTCCATCAAGGGCGCTGTCTTGTCGTTCGGGGTGCCGTCCATCGCGTCTTGCACAGTGCGATAATCGAGCGACGCGACCGAGCGCATCAACCCGCGCTGAAAGCTGTGGCTGATCTTGTTGCCATGGGCGTCGATCACCATGCGCACCGCAACGCAGGCACGTGGCACGCCTTCGTGCAGCGAACACAGATCACCCGACAGACGGTCGGGCAGCATCGGCACCACGCGGTCGGGGAAATAGCTGGAATTGCCGCGCTTGCGGGCCTCTTGGTCGAGCGCCGATCCTGAGGTCACGTAATGGGCCACATCCGCGATGGCGACCCAGATCACGTGGCCGCCCTCGTTCTTCGGATCATCGTCGGGATAGGCGAGGCAGGCATCATCGCGGTCGCGGGCATCGACCGGGTCGATGGTGATCAGCGGCATGTCCCGCATGTCGGTCCGGCCCTTGAGCCCCGCCGGCTTCATCCCGTCCGCTTCGGCGATCACGTCGTCGGGGAAATCGTCGGGGATGCCGTGCTGGTGAATCGCGATCAGCGACACGGCGCGCGGTGCGCTGGGATCGCCCAGCCGTTCGACGATGCGTGCGCGCGGCAGGCCCATGCGGCCCGCTGGCCCGGCCTGTTCCGCCTCGACCAACTCGCCGTCCTTGGCCCCGCCGGTGGCGTCGGGTGCCACCACCCATTCCTTGTCCGACCCTTTGTCGATCGGCTTGATCCGCCCGCCTTCCGAGGATTTGACAAAGATGCCCACCACCTTGCGGGGGTTCGTGCCGATGCGGCGGATCAGGCGGGCTTCGTAATTGTGGTCTTCCTCATGCACGACCTGAAGCCGCGCAAGGATACGGTCCCCCTCGCCCAAAGCCGGGTCAGAGGCGCGGGGGATCACAAGGATGATCGGCTCTACCCCTTCGCCGTGCCATTCCAACGCACGGGCAAAAAGATCCCCATCCGGGTTGGGTGCCTTGACCTGCAGCACACTCACCGGGGGCAGGCGGTCCGGGTCACGGTACGTCTTCTTGCGCTTCTCAAGATGACCTTCGGCCTCCAGCTCTTTCAGCAGGCGCTTGAGGTCGATCCGCGCGGCACCCTTGATGCCAAAGGCCTTGGCGATGTCGCGTTTCGCGGTGAGGGTCGGGTTGGCGGCGATCCAGTCGAGGATGTCCGCCTTGGTCGGCAATTTGCTCATGTGCATCAGGTAGCACGGGCAATGTGGCGCGTCATGGCGAAAGTCGCGTCAGGTGTCGAAGCGCAGCTCCATCATCCGGTGGTCGATCCCGGCATCGTCGAACACTTCGCCATAGGCGGTGAAGCCGAGTTTCTCGTAGAACCCCAAGACGTCGATCTGCGCGCCCAAAGCGGCGCGGGTGATGCCGGGCGTGCCCCGCAGGATCATCAGAGCTTCGCGGATCAATGCCGCGCCAAGCCCGGTGCCCCGCGCCTGTTTCAGAACGCAGACGCGACCGATCTTGCCGGTGTCCCCCTTGATCACGATCCGCGCCGCACCGACGGGCTGGTCGCCTTCACGTGCGAGAAGGTGAATCGCCGTGTCGTCCAGATCGTCCCGTTCAAGATCAAGCGGCACGTTCTGTTCTCCGACAAAGACCTCGTATCGGATCGCATAGCACTCTGCCGGGTCCGACACCCGCGACACCGTCACGGTCATTGCGCGAAATAGTCCTGAAGGATGCGGGTGTAGATTGCCTTGAGCTGTCTGATCTGCTCGACCGACACCCGTTCATCGACCGCATGCATCGTCTGGCCGACCAGCCCGAATTCCACCACCGGGCAATGGTTCCTGACGAAGCGCGCGTCCGAGGTTCCGCCGGATGTGGACAGCTCCGGCGTGACACCCGTTTCCGCCTCCACCGCCTTGGCCACCAGATCAGACAGCGGTCCCGGTGGGGTCAGGAATGCTTCGCCCGAGATCTTGATCTTCACCTCGGTCTTGGTGCCGAACTCGGCATCCACCTTGGCGGCCTGATCGCGCAGCCAATAGGACAGCCCTTCGCCTGTGTGAATGTCGTTAAAGCGGATGTTGATGCAGGCGCGCGTTTCCGCCGGGATCACGTTGGTTGCCGCATTGCCGGTGTCGATGGTCACAACCGCGAGCGTCGAGGCGTCGAAATGGTCGGTCCCCTGATCCAATTCGTGCGAGGCCAACCGGTCCATCAGCCGTGCCATTGCGGGCATCGGGTTCAGGGCGCGGTGCGGATAGGCGGAATGCCCCTGTTTGCCGGTGACGGTGAACCACGCGTTCATCGACCCGCGCCGCCCGATCTTCATCATCTCGCCCATGTGATTGGGGCATGTGGGTTCTCCGACCAGACAGACGCTCATCCGTTCGCCATGGGTCTCCATCCAGTCAAGCAGCGCCGTTGTGCCGTCAATCGCATCGCCTTCCTCGTCGCCTGTAATGGTCAGGATCACCGCACCGTCCGGGGGTGTGTCGCGGACGAAATCCACCGCAGCCGCCGCAAAGGCAGCGACCCCGGATTTCATGTCGGTCGTGCCGCGCCCATACATCATGCCGTCTTTGATCTCGGCTCCGAAGGGCGGCATGGTCCACGCATCCGGATTGCCCAGCGGTACAACATCCGTGTGCCCGTTGAACCCGAAGGTGCGGGTATGGCCTCTGTCCCCCCAGCGGGCAAACAGGTTGGACACGCCACCCCGATCCACGCGGGTGCAGGTGAAGCCAGCGCTGTCCAGCAGGTCTTGCAGTAAAGACAAAGCACCGCCTTCTTCAGGGGTGACAGAGGGGCAGCGGACAAGGGCTGCGGTCAGGTCTGCGGGATCGGTCGTGTTCATCGAAGTGGCCCTTCATTCCATTTGACGCTTGGCTATCGTCTCTGACCGGCAGAGGCAAATGTGGCCAAAAGGACTCATTTGCTGCCCATCCTTTCGAGCAAAACGCTATCGAAAGGATGACACATCGCTGTCTTTCGTATTAGCTATTGAGCAACAACGATAAAAATGGCTCGAGGCAGAGCAGACGTCAGATCACGGATTCGGCACGGTAAACATACCGGCCGAAATTTTGTTCGTATCTGAAACACGCCTTGGGCCTCATCGAGGCAGACATGGCAACAGGCGCGGAGCTTACATACAACACCGGTGCCAGCGCGATTGCGATGGCCAACGCGATCTTCGGAAGCGGCGTCACCGTCGTTGGCGCGAGCTATACGGGCGACAGCCGGTCGTCCGCGATTTACAGCAACGGCGATGCCCTTGCCCCCGGTGTGACCCCTTCGGATACGGGTGTGATCCTGTCCACGGGTCAGGTGCGGGCGTTCACCCAAAGCAGCGGCGATCCCAACCGCAGCGGATCGACGACGACGGCGTCGGGTGGACAGAACAACAATCCCGACTTCAACGCTGCGGCGGGCGCCAGTACCTTTGACGCCAGCTATCTGGACGTTGACTTCATTCCCGACAATGACGTGATGACGATGCGCTTCGTGTTCTCGTCCGAGGAATACCCGGAGTTCACGAACTCGATCTATCAGGATTTCGTCGGCGTCTGGATCAACGGCCAGCAGGTCGAGATTGTCGCCGGGGACGGTGATGTCGATCCCGCAAACCTGAACACCACCGCCAACATCAACCTGTTCAAGGACAACACCGGCGACGATTACAACACCGAGATGGACGGGTTCACCGTCACGCTGACGATGACCATGCTGGTCAATCCCGGCGAGGTGAATTCCATCCGCATCGGGATCGCCGATGTGGCGGACAGCAGCTACGATTCGAACCTGCTGATCGCCGGCGACTCGGTGCAGACCGAACTTGTCGCCCGCTCCGACCTTGTGAGCATGTACACGAACCGGACCAAGGTTCTGGACGTTCTGGACAATGACATCAACCTGACCGGCGGGGTGATGTTCATCACCCATATCAACGGGATCGCGGTCAGTGTCGGGGACAGCGTCACGCTGGGCACCGGGCAGGTGGTGACGCTGAACGCCGACGGCACTCTGTCCGTGACCTCGGACGACGATTTCGAAACCGTCAATTTCACCTATGACGTGGCCTCAACCAACGGTGAGGTGGACACCGGTTTCGTCACCATCGCCACCGTGCCCTGTTTCGTGGCGGGCACCTTGATCGAAACCGAGACCGGTCCGCGCCGCGTCGAAGAGCTTGAACCCGGCGACATGGTCTGGACACTGGATCGCGGGCTGCAGCCCCTGCGCTGGAGCGGCCAGCGCACGGTGGCCGCTGTCGGAAATTACGCGCCGGTGCGGGTGGCTGCCCGGACCTTCGGTAACCATGGCGCGCTGATGTTGTCGCCGCAGCACCGCATTCTTGTGCGCGACCCGCTGGCCGATCTGGTGTTCGGCACCCCCGAGGTTCTGGTCGCCGCCAAGCATCTTGTGAACGGGCGCAGCATCCAGACGATCGAAGGTGGTACGGTAACCTATGTCCACCTGCTGTTTGACCGGCACGAGATCATCCTGTCGAACGGTCTGGCCACAGAGAGCTTTTTGCCCGGACCCCAGACCCTCGACGCGTTCGAGGACGACATCATCGAGGAAATCGTCGGATTGTTCCCGGAACTCGATCCCGAGACCGGTCGCGGCTACGGAATGGCCGCCCGGCAGATCCTCAAGAAGCACGAAGCCCAGATGATCTTCGGGGCCGCTGCATGAGCTGGTTTGCACTGCTGGACAATGAACGGCGCATGCCCTGGGTGCGCGACGCAGTCGAGACGATCCTCGATCGTCGCCCCCGGGCCTGCGTGCCCCAAGGCTCCATCGTTCTGGAAACACGCCTCTCGCCGGATGGCCGCCCGCAGACGCTTTTGAGTTACAAGCGCGACGGCGCGGGCGCCTTCAGCTTTTCGCTGATGTCCACGCCCCATGGCAGCCTTGTTCTGGTGATCGCCCAGGGCGACGAGGTCGTCCACGAGGTGCTCGAACGCGGCCGCGAGGCCCGCACCGATACCTTGCAGGTGACGATCAGTTGGGATGTGCGCAAAAAACTGGGACGTCTTGTCGTGGCCCGGCCGGAAACCGAACATGTCCTGATCCAGCACTTCGCGATTCAGCGCCCTCCCCTGCTGGCCGATCTGGTTGCGCTTGCCTGTCCCAAGGGCCTGACCGACATCGACCCTGACGTGATCTTTGTTGCGCTGTCGACCGACATAGAACCTGTTGGTCCGATGCCGACGCTGTCGCCTGCCGTTCCGATCGAAACCGCGCAGGGCGTGCGTCTGGCCATGACCCTGCAACAGGGGGATGTGGTGCGTGCCGCGAGCGGTGGTCTGGTGCCGGTGCTGCATGCCGTTGCACGGTGTGTGCCCGCGCTGGGGTCGTTCCGTCCGGTGCGGCTCCGGGCACCCTATTTTGGACTGACGCAGGATGTCGTCGTATCCCGGTATCAGCGCCTTTTGGTCAGTGGTCCCGAAGTCGAATACTTGTTTGGTCGTGAACAGGTGCTGATCCCTGCTGCGGCGCTTGTGAACGGGTTTGCCGGGCATTTCGAACCCGCGCCCCGCTTTGTGACCTATCACCAGCTTCTGTTGCCGCATCATGACGCTGTCCGGATCCCGGATGCGGCGCTCGAGACGCTCTATATCGGTCGGATGCGGCGCGACAAGGCGCTCTTCGGTGCGTCGATCCTGAGCGACATGTCCCGCGCCACCCTGCCGGAACATCACCGGGCGGGATACCAGGTGCTCCGCGCGTTTGAGGCGATCACGCTGGCCGAAGCCCGCGCGGCTTAATCCCGATCGTCGTCGCCGAAATACGGTGTGACCTGCGCCACGATCACGGCGTTTTCCTCGAGCGCCTGCTGCATCAACGCGATCTCGTCGTCCTCGATCTCGTGCCCTTGCTCCCGACGGTCCTCAAGGGTGCCGTAGCCTGTCACGTCAAGTGGTGCCATGTCTGCCTGTTTCAGCACCGCAACGGTTTCGCGCACCGCCTCGGCCTCGTCAACTCCGGACGCGTAGCACATCAGCGCCGCGCCGGTTGCCCCCTTGGGCAAGCCATCCCCGGATTTGCGTCCGACTTCGACGACCAGCGTGTACACCGAATGCGGTTTCTTGGTCTTCTTCTGGGTGTCGCTCATGCTGGGGCCTGCCTGTGATCCTTGTCTCGCATCTGCCATGAAACCCGCCGTAGGTCGAGGGTTGTTGCGGTACCAGACATCGGCATACTGCGCATGCAAGAGGGAGGGACGATATGAAATCAGTCAAGGATATGGTCGCGGCGGCCAATACAGAGGTCGATCACGCGCCGGCGTCCGAGATGATGGCGCTGCACGGTCAAGACGGAGTCACGTTCGTGGATCTGCGCGATCCGCGCGAACTGGAGCGTGACGGCATGATCCCCGGCGCATTCCACTGCCCGCGGGGGATGCTGGAATTCTGGATCGATCCGGAAAGCCCCTACGCAAAACCGCAGTTCCAAACCGGCAATCGGTTCGTGTTTTATTGCGCGTCAGGCTGGCGATCCGCCCTGTCGGCGAAAGTTGCGCAAGAGATGGGGCTGGAGAACGTCAGCCACATCACCGACGGGTTCGGAGGCTGGAAAAAGGCGGGCGGCCCGGTGGGTGAGAAGCCCGCCAAGAAAGTGTAGGGTGCGTGCTGGCACGCACCATCACGATCAATCGCGCAGAAGCTCGTTAATGCCGGTCTTGGAGCGGGTCTTTTCGTCCACCCGCTTCACGATCACCGCGCAATAGAGGTTGATACCGTTCTTCGACGGCATCGACCCGGCCACCACGACCGAATAGGGCGGTACTTCGCCATACATCACTTCGCCGGTTTCGCGGTCGACGATCTTGGTCGACTTGCCGATGAACACGCCCATGCCCAGAACCGACCCTTCGCGCACGATGCAGCCTTCGACCACTTCGGAGCGCGCGCCGATAAAGCAATTGTCCTCGATGATGGTCGGGCCCGCCTGCATCGGCTCCAGCACACCGCCGATGCCCACGCCACCCGACAGATGCACGTTCTTGCCGATCTGCGCGCAGGACCCAACGGTGGCCCATGTGTCGACCATCGTGCCTTCGTCGACATAAGCGCCAAGGTTCACGAAGGACGGCATCAGCACCACGCCGGGCGCGATATAGGCCGATTTGCGCACCACGCAGTTCGGCACCGCGCGGAAGCCTGCCGTGCGCCATTCCGTGTCGCCCCAGCCCTTGAACTTGCTGTCCACCTTGTCCCACCAGCCGCCACCTTGCGGACCGCCGTCATGCTGTTCCATGTCCTTGATGCGGAAGCCCAGCAGCACGGCTTTCTTGGCCCACTGGTTTACAAGCCAGCTTCCGTCACCCTGCTTTTCCGCCACCCGCAGTGATCCGCTGTCCAGCGCGTTGAGCGTGGCCTCGATGGCCTCGCGGGTCTCGCCGCCGGTCGACGGCGTGATCGTATCGCGCGCGTCCCACGCGGCTTCGATGGCGGCTTCAAGCTGTGCGTTTGACATGGATGCGCTCCTCACGTCGTTTTCCCCGAAATCGACTTGCCTATAAGCTGCCCTGCGCCAAGGCGCAACGCATGCGCTCAGTCGTCCTTTTTCAAAGCCATTCTTGAATATCCGGGAAAAGGCCCAAAGTGCCGCGTGTCGGGCATGCCCGGCAAAACCGTTCTGTTCAGAGCACCCCGAACTCCGGCTCGGGCGCGATGTTGCCACCGCAGACCAGCACGGCGACGCGTTCGCTCTGCTCCGGCACATAGGCCCTCGACAGCAAAGCCGCCAGCGCCGTTGCTCCGGCGGGCTCCACCAGTTGCCGATGCGCCTGCCACAGGGCTTGTTGCGCTGCGATGATCGCACTGTCAGTCACCAGAACGCTTTCCACGCCGATGGAGGTCGCCAGATCGAAACAGATCTTCCCGATCCGTCGTGCTCCAAGTGCATTTGCAGCGACACCGGACACCGGCACGTCCACCGGTGCGCCTTTGTCCAGTGCGGTATGCAACGCGCACGAGGTCACCGGCTCCACCGCGACCACCTTGCGCCGTCCTCCCAACCACGCCAGCGCACCGCCGATCAACCCGCCGCCGCCGACGGCGATCAGCACGGTATCGGCGTCGAGCCCCTGCTCTTCCCATTCCATCAGGGTCGTGCCCTGGCCGACCACCGTCAAAGGCGCGTCATAGGCATGGATCTGCATCGCACCGCTTTCCGACGCCTCGCGTTCCGCAAGTTCAAGCGCGTTGGCGTATTCGCCGGGCACCACCGTCAATTCGGCCCCGGTCCGTTCGATCAGCCCGATCTTTGCCGGTCCTGCGATCTCGGGCACAAAGATCCGCGCCCTGTGCCCCAACTGCCGCGCGGCAAAGGCCACCGCCGCCCCGTGATTGCCACCCGAGGCCGCGACAACTCCTGCCTCGGGCACGTCAGACGCCAGCAAAGTGTTGACCGCGCCGCGGGTTTTGAAGCTGCCGGTGTGCTGCATCTGCTCCAGTTTGAACGCGATGTCCCGACCGAAGGCCGTGCTGTGCAGGACCGGGGTCTGCACCACATGCCCCGCGATCCGCGCTTCGGCTGCCCTGATCTCGTCCTGCCACTGCATGTCTCTGCCTCTCTGGTCACTTTGCCCGCGACGCTATAGGTCTGACGAAAGGCAAACAAGGAACCCATGTCCATGAAAGACCAACGCACCAGCCCGTTTCGCGACGCCGGTCTTGATCGCAGCACGGCCAGCCATGTTCCGGACACCCCGCAGACGCGGTCTCCGTCTTATCGACTGGCCTTTGCGGATGACGAATTCCTGTGCCGCGAGGAACTGCGCCCGGTGCGGCTTCAGCTCGAACTGCTGAAACCGCAACTGATGCTGGACGAACACCAGATCGAAAGCACGATTGTGCTCTTTGGAGGCGCGCGTATCCCGCGCCCGTCCGAGGCGGACAAGGCCCGCACCAAGACGCTCGCTGATCTTGCGCATTTCTACGACGAGGCCCGCAGTTTTGCCCGGTTGATGACCCGCAAGTCCAATGACAGCAAGGGCCGCGAATTCGTCGTCGTGACGGGCGGCGGACCGGGCGTGATGGAAGCGGGCAATCGCGGAGCCGCCGACGAGGGCGGCAAATCCATCGGGTTGAACATCGTGCTCCCGCACGAGCAGGCCCCGAACGAATACGTCACGCCAGAGCTGTGCTTCAACTTCCACTATTTCGCGATCCGCAAGATGCACTTCCTGATGCGTGCCCGCGCGATCTGCGTGTTTCCCGGCGGGTTCGGTACCTTGGACGAGATGTTCGAATCCCTGACCCTGATCCAGACAGGCCGCATGCAGCGGGTGCCGTTCCTGCTCTTTGGTCGGGCCTTCTGGGAAAAGATCGTCAATTGGGAGGCTTTGGCCGAGGCAGGCACGATAAGCCCCGAGGACCTGGATCTGTTCCGCTTTGTCGAAACCGCCGAAGAGGCGGCGGGGATCATCGAAAACTGGGATCCGGCCCCGCCGCGCAGCGACATTCCCGGTCGCTGATCGCCGGCTGCACGCCTGTTAGGAGTGCATAAAGCTTGACAGTCTAGGCTGCTCCGATCTTCCTGCGGGGCCGCACATGATGGTCCGGACCCCGCCCAAGGGTTTCGGGGCCATGGCGATCTTTACCGTGACGGCGTTCAAATGGACGGGCACATATTACAACGCGCAATACACGACCACCTACACCGCCGTGTTCAACGACGATGATGGCGCCTACGAAGGCAGCGGCGACGCCAATGAAACCGTGTCCATCGACAACGGCCCGCCCTCATCGACATGGGGCCAGCCGCACAGCATCAATGTCAGCTTTACCGATGTCCACGGGCAGAGCCATGTGGAAACCTTCTATTTCTTCAACACGAATTCGGAATGGTACTTCGTGGCGACCGAGGATTCGGCGTTTACCGTCGGCGCGACATTGGGGTCCTACCAGAACCACACAGACGGCTGGGACTATGCCGATGTCGTATGTTTCGTGAACGGGACGCGCATCGCGCTGGACTCCGGGTCAAAGCCTGTTGAAGAACTTGAACCCGGCGATCCCGTCCGCACGCTCAAGGGGACGGTTCTGCCCCTCCGGCTCAATCTGAAACGCAGCGTGTCGGCGTTTGAACTTCTTGCCAACCCGACCCTGCGGCCGGTCTGCATCGATTCCGGGGCTTTGGGTGCGGGGCGTCCGCAGGGCAGGCTCCGGGTGTCGCGGCAACATCGCATGCTGGTCTCGTCGCCAATCGGACAGCGCATGTTCGGCAGGTCTGATGTGCTGGTTGCGGCGCTCCGGCTGACTGTCCTGCCGGGATGCCATGTCGACACGCGGTTGCGCGATCTGACCTATCATCATCTCGTGTTCGACGAACACGCCATCATTCTGGCGAACGGCGCCCCGTCCGAGAGCTTTTTTCCCGGCCCGCAAGCCCTGCGCGCCCTGACCGAGGGCGCGCGCCGGGAATTCGACGCCCTGTTTCCGGATGGCGCACAGGGTCTTGGCCTGTCTCGTTCTGCCCAGTGCATGCCTTCGGCCAGACAGCAGCGCAAACTGCTGGCGCGGCATCTGCAAAACGGAAAACCTCTACTCGCCGGAGACACGCCTTCCCTGATGTGCGGCGATGTGCGGATTTGAAGCCACACGCAACCGTGAAGCCCCTTTCGCAGACACGGCACCTCCTGTAAGAGCCACGCTCAGTCCAGCGCCGGACACGACACCGGGGCTGGCAAGTGAAAGGAGAGCCAAATGGGCTACAGAGTCGTCGTTGCAGGCGCCACCGGGAACGTGGGCCGCGAAATGCTGAACATTCTGGCCGAGCGCCAGTTCCCCGTTGACGAGATCGCCGCGCTTGCGTCGCGCCGGTCGCTTGGTACGGAGGTCAGCTTTGGCGACAAGACGCTGAAGACGCAGGATCTCGACACGTTTGATTTCACGGGCTGGGACATCGCCCTGTTTGCCATCGGCTCCGACGCGACCAAGAAATACGCGCCGATCTCGGCCAAGGCAGGCTGTGTGGTGATCGACAATTCGTCGCTCTATCGCTACGATCCTGACGTTCCGCTGATCGTGCCGGAATGCAATGCCGATGCGATCCACGGCTATTCCAAAAAGAACATCATCGCCAACCCCAACTGCTCGACTGCGCAGATGGTTGTCGCACTGAAGCCGCTGCATGACCGCGCCCGCATCAAACGCGTCGTGGTCAGCACCTACCAGTCCGTGTCCGGCGCGGGCAAGGAAGGCATGGACGAGCTTTGGGACCAGACAAAGGCGGTCTACAATCCGGTGACGGATGTGCCCCCCGCCAAGTTCCAGAAGCAGATCGCCTTCAACGTGATTCCGCAGATCGACGTCTTCATGGAAGACGGTTCGACCAAGGAAGAATGGAAGATGGTGGTTGAAACGAAGAAAATTCTCGACCCGTCAATCAAGGTCACGGCCACCTGCGTGCGTGTGCCGGTGTTTGTGGGCCACTCTGAGTCGATCAACATCGAATTCGAAGATCATCTCGACGAAGACGAGGCCCGCGACATCCTGCGCGAAGCGCCGGGGATCATGGTGATCGACAAGCGCGAACCGGGTGGCTACGTGTCGCCCATCGAATGCGTCGGCGACTATGCGACCTTCATCAGCCGCATCCGTCAGGACAGCACGATCGACAACGGGATCAACCTCTGGTGCGTGTCGGACAACCTGCGCAAGGGGGCTGCGCTGAACGCGGTGCAGATCGCCGAAGTTCTGGGGCGCGAAGTTCTCAAGAAGGGCTGATCTCAGCAGAAACCGATGAAAAGGCGTCGCCCTCGTGCGGCGCCTTTTTCGTCATGACCGCCGCGCCCCGAAATCAGCACCGGCGGGCTGATCCACCAAATTGTCTTTATTCTTCTTATTGCTGCCTAAAAATAGGTCAGTTCGCCCCGTATCCGTACCTGAGTGTCTGATGAATCACGTGGAACGGTGCGATGTCCGAAGCTGAAATTCCCCTGCTCTACGAGAACGGTCCCCTGCGGATCAGGTACCTCGAAGGTGAAGGCTCTGACCTGGTCGTCAGCTTTTCCGGGGTGGGCACGCAACGCGCGGTCGAACCGCCGCCCGAATTTCCCGGCATCGCTTCGGCAGATCGCCGCAACCACGTTCTGTTCGTCAGCGACAAGTCCCGCAGTTGGCTCAATGGCGATGGTATGGCCAATCACATCCTGTGCTGCATTCGTGCGACAGCCGATCATATCAATGCCGAACGGGTGATCGCGCTTGGCAATTCGATGGGTGGCACCATGGCGCTTCACATGTCGCGGTTCTTTGACTTCGAACGCGTGATCGCCTTTACGCCGCAATATTCGGTTCTGGAAAACGAAGTGCCCGAAGAAGACAGATGGGTGTTCTTTCGCAAACAGATCCGCTCCCATCCCTTCCCAAGGGTGGAAAAGCTGCGTCCTGAAGCGACGAAATACTACATCTTCCACGGCGACGAACACCGCGAGCTTGCGCATGCGTTGCGCTTTCCCAAGGCACCGGGCATTTCGCATTTCATCATGCCGGACACCGATCACAATGTCGCGGCGACCCTTCGGGGCCGGGGCGCGCTGCGCCCCCTCGTGCAGAATCTCATCAACGGGAAACCGCGTCAGTTCCGCAAGATGCTCAGCGATCTTGGCGGTATTCCGATCCTGCAGTTCACGCCCCCAGCCACAGCGTTAAGGGAACCAGCCGCCGCCGCAGTCGCTTAAGGCGTCGTCCTTGCCCGCGAGGGCCGTCGACCTGTCCGGGCGGGTCGGCCAACCGCCGGGTTTTGCTCACGAAACTGTCCGATGTGTTGCGTGGTGTTCACACCTGCACAGGGGTCTTCCGGTAGCCCCATTCTTGCCGCATTTGGCCCGCACGCTTTTCAGATGCGTTTCGTAAAAGTGAAGGTGCGCCCCAATGGCCATACACGCGATGCCCCAGTCTTCCGACACACCGTCCGGCATGCCCGGCCCCCTGGACAGTGAAACCGCGATGCTGTTGCGGACGGTTCTGCTTCCGCATTTCGAACACGCGACAAGCTGGGGTGATCTCTGTGCCCGGCTCGAATCCAAGGGATACGAGCTGACTTTCCGCAGCGGCCATCTTGTGCTTGCCGACGAAACCGGAAAACCCGTTTGCACCGGGTCGATGATCGGCTCGCCGCTGGCCCGTCTGGCCCAGCGCCTTGGCCGACCCAAGCTGCGCACCGACTGTACCGGGGCCCGCGCGACGCTGCGGAACTGATCAGACCGGCAGGAAAGACCGGGTTTTCGGATCGAAGTATTCGAGCCCGCCTTCGCCAATATCGGTCCACAGACCGTGCAGCGTCAGCAGATCCTGCTCGACCGCCTCGCGGATGAACGGAAACGTCATCAGGTTTTCAAGCGACACGACCACCGACTCTTTCTCAAGTGCCCGAACTTGCCCTTCGGGCGTGTTCATCGCCTTGATCCGCTCGTAGCCGGGGCGCAGAATGTCCATCCAGCGCCCGACAAAGCTCGATTGTTCCTCGAGATGCGGCGCGTTGCCGGAACACATGTCCAGGCAGCCCTGCACGCCACCGCATTGCGAATGGCCGAGTACAATCAGATGCGCCACGTTCAGCGCCGTCACCGCGTATTCCACCGCTGCCGATGTTCCGTGGTGATCGCCGTCAGGCTGGTAGGGCGGCACAAGATTGGCGATGTTGCGATGAATGAAGAACTCGCCCTGATCCGCGCCGAAGATCGATGTGACATGCACGCGGCTGTCGCAGCAGGAAATCACCATCGCCCGCGGCCGCTGACCTTCGGTGGCAAGGCGCTTGTACCACGCGCGATTGTCGGAATAGGTCGTGGCTTTCCAGCCCTGGTATCGCTGGATCAGATATGCAGGCAGCGGCTTCGCGGCGTTCATGAAATCCTCCGCCTTTCGGGTCGTCGTTGCCAGCGGGATACGTCGAATTCGATCGGAATTCGAGAGAAAAACCGTCGCGGGCTTACCAAATGGAAAGATGGCTCTGGGATACCTGTCACCGGGTTGGGGTGAGAAAGGAATCATCATGATGCAGGAAATCTCGGTGTTGCATCCGCACGACGCAGCGTGTTTTGACCTTGATACGCTGGATGGTCTCAGCCGCGATCTTGGTCCCTCGGTGGCTGAAAACATCCTGTGCCGCGCGCTCGAGGATATTGCCCTGCGCTTTGTCCACATCCGAAACGACTATGTCTCCGGCAACCATGCGGCGCTCCGCAAATCGGTCCATGCCGTCATTCCCATCGCGGCGCAGATCGGGCTCCCCGGCCTTGCCCAGATCGGACGGGACGTGGTGACCTGCATCGATCAGGCCGATGCGGTGGCGCTTGCCGCAACGCTCTGCCGGTTTCTGCGCTGGGGTGAAACAGCGATGTCCTGTGCCGATGCCGGGCTTGATCTGTCTCTCTGATTCCGCTTGCAGCCCCCGTGCAAGGGCGTACCTTCCCGACATCGGAGAAGGGTAATTCCATGACCGTTGCACTTGCGCCTGCGGGCACGAAGGCTTTGCCAATTCACGTCTTGGGCACAGAGGATGTCGCGCTCTGGGCCGGCCAGCAAAGTGATCGCATCCGCACCTGGGTCGAAGCCAACGCCTTCAAAGGCTCCATCGGGACGGCGCTGATCATCCCCGACGATGCGGGCCACCCCGAAACCGCCCTTGTCGGCTATGGCACACAGGCCACTCGCAAACGTGACCGGTTTGCACTGGCTGCCGCGCTGCCGAAACTTGTGCCGGGCACCTACCGCATCGAAAGCGGCATCGCCCCCGACGATCTCGAGCAAGAAGCCCTGGGCTGGCTTCTCGCCAGTTACAGCTTTACGCGCTACCGCGAAAGCACTGCGACCCATCCGACGCTGGTCACGCCCGATGGCGTCGATGCCGCCCGTGTGTCGGTACTGGCCGAGGCGGAATTCCTCGTGCGCGATCTGATCAACACCCCGGCCTCTCACATGGGTCCCAGCGAGCTTGAATCCGCCGCGCGTGCCCTTGCCGACAAACACGGTGCCAGCATCGCGGTCACCACGGGCGACGCGCTGCTGGCTGACAATTTCCCGATGATCCACACAGTCGGTCGCGCCTCGGATCGCGCGCCCCGGCTGATCGACCTGACCTGGGGCAGTCGTGGCCCGAAGATCACGCTGGTCGGCAAGGGCGTCTGTTTCGACACCGGTGGCCTGAACATCAAACCGGGCAGCTCAATGGGCCTCATGAAAAAAGACATGGGCGGTGCCGCGAATGTTCTGGGTCTCGCGCACATGATCATGGCGTCGGGCCTTGACGTGCGCCTGCGCGTGCTGATCCCGGCGGTCGAAAACGCGGTCAGCGGCAACAGCTTCCGCCCGCAGGACATCCTGACCTCGCGCAAGGGCCTCACGGTCGAGATCAACAACACCGATGCCGAAGGGCGCCTCGTGCTGGCCGATGCTCTGACCTACGGGTCCGAGGGTAAACCCGACCTGATCGTGTCGATGGCCACTCTGACCGGGGCCGCGCGCGTGGCCGTCGGCCCTGATCTCGCCCCTTATTACACAGATGACGACGTGGTCGCGACCTCGCTGGATCTGTCCGCACGCCGAATGGCCGATCCCGTCTGGCGCATGCCGTTCCACGACCCTTACGAGACGATGATCGAGCCGGGCATCGCCGATCTCGACAATGCGCCGAAGGGAGGCTTTGCAGGCTCCATCACCGCAGCCCTCTTCCTGCGCCGCTTCGTCAGCGAACACGACCGTTACATCCATTTCGACATCTATGGCTGGCAACCGTCCGCCGCGCCGGGCCGGCCCAAAGGCGGTGCCCTGCAAGGGGCGCGCGCTTTGTTCGAGTCACTGCCCGTCATCCTTGATCTATGACGGACAGACGGCGCTTCTGGTCCACGGCCTCACCGGAAGAGATAGCGCAGGTCTGCGCAGATCACGGGGCACGGATCGTGCCTGCCCAGACCAAGCGCATGTCGCGCCCCGTCACCGATCTCTGTGCCGTCCCCGCAGGCGCAAGAGACCGGCAGATGTTGCGCGGTCAGGCTTTTGTCGTCCGCGCCATGACGGACACGGGCTGGGCCTTCGGCGAAACTGTGGTGGATGGCTATTCCGGTTGGATCGAAACGGCAGGGCTGGACACATATCCCGACGCGAAACCGTCGCACCGCGTCATGGTTCGCGCGACCTATGGCAAGACAACCGGCGGTCTGAAGACCCCCGGTGCCGTCACACCGCTGTCGATGGGCACCGAAGTTTACGTGCGCGATCAAACCGACGGCTGGTCGCGTATTGCGTGGACGGACGGGCCTCGGACAAGCGATCTTTTCGTCCCCTCACTGCATCTTTGCCCTATCGATACAAAGGACTCCGACCCGGTCATCGTGGCCGAACGCTTGCTCGGCACGCCTTATCTCTGGGGTGGCAACTCCGCCTTTGGCATAGACTGTTCCGGCCTCGTTCAAATCGCCTGCCGCGCCTGCGGCATGGCCTGTCCCGGTGACAGTGATCAGCAGATGGCGCAACTGGGGGAAACCCTTGATCCCGGAACGCCGCCAGAACGCGGAGATCTGCTGTTCTGGAAAGGCCATGTCGGCTGGATCGCAGACCCGGACACGCTGCTGCACGCCAACGCCTTTGCGATGTCTGTCACCCGCGAGCCGCTGCAAGCGGCCATCGCGCGGATTGCGGCGCAGGGCGATCCGGTCCTCCGCCACGCCCGCTTGACCCCCGGCAAAAAAGGCGTCTAATCGCGGCATCTTTTCCGGAGCCTTCCCTATGCAAGCCCGCGCCTCGATCTTCACGCCGGTTCTGATCGGCGGGTGCATCATCATCCTCGTGTCCTTCGCCATCCGCGCCAGCTTTGGCGTGTTCCAGATCCCGATTGCCGAGGAATTCGGCTGGCTCCGCGCCGAGTTCTCTTTGGCCATCGCGATCCAGAACCTCGCCTGGGGCATCGGCCAGCCGCTTTTCGGGGCGCTGGCGGAAAAAATTGGCGACCGGAAGGCGATCATCCTTGGCGCACTGACCTATGCCGCCGGTCTGGTGCTGTCCTCCTTTGCGGTCACACCCACGGCGCATCAGTTTTACGAGATCCTCGTGGGGTTCGGCGTTGCGGGCACCGGCTTTGGCGTCATCCTCGCCGTTGTCGGGCGGGCCAGTTCGGATGCCAACCGCTCCATGAGCCTTGCCATCGCAACTGCGGCGGGCAGCGCCGGTCAGGTGTTCGGCGCGCCCGTCGCGGAATGGATGCTGACGCTGATGAGCTGGCAGACGGTGTTCCTCTGGTTCGCCGTCGCCATCCTCGCGGTGCTGATGGTACTGCCTTTCATGCGCTCGCCCACTCCCCCGGCCAGCCGGGCCGAGCTTGAGGAAAGCATGGGCACGATCCTGATCCGCGCCTTCCGCGATCCGTCCTATACGCTGATCTTTCTCGGCTTCTTCAGTTGCGGCTATCAGCTTGCCTTCATCACCGCGCATTTCCCGGCCTTCGTGACCGAGCTTTGCGGCCCGATCCAGCCGGGCGGAGTGCTGCACAGCATGGGCATCACCACCACATCCGCGCTGGGCGCCGTGTCGATCTCGCTCATCGGGCTGATGAACATCGTGGGCACGCTCACCGCGGGATGGGCGGGCAACCGCTGGTCCAAGAAATACCTGCTCGCGGGCATCTACACCGGCCGTACGATCATTGCCGCGCTCTTCATCATGTTCCCGATCACCCCCACATCGGTGATCCTCTTCTCCGCCGCCATGGGCTCACTCTGGCTGGCCACGGTGCCGCTCACCTCGGGGCTGATCGCGCATATCTACGGGCTGCGCTACATGGGCACGCTTTATGGGATCGTGTTCTTCAGCCACCAATTGGGCAGCTTCATGGGGGTCTGGCTGGGCGGCCGAATGTACGACATCTATGGCGATTACACGCTGGTCTGGTGGATTGGTGTCGGCGTCGGAGCCTTCAGCGCACTTGTGCACCTGCCCATCCGCGAGAAACGCCAGCCAACGCCGCTCGCCGCCTGACAGGGGCGCGTTTCGGTCAACCGAAACGCGCGATGCGTCGACGCATCGTATCCCGGCCCTACCGGGCGCGCCAGCGCTCCAGAACGTAGCGGCTGACCATCAGGTCCAGATGCGCCCCGCCGCCATTCTTGAACACCGTGATCTCATCCTCGGACTGCCGCACAAACGCCCCCAGATCGTAGTAATCCGCAACGATGTCCGCCGCTCGGATCACCCCCCGCGCAATCGGGTCCTTGATCTCTCCGATATGCCCCACGGTTGTATCCAGCGAATCCACGAACAGCCGCCCGCGCGTCAGCACCGCATCATCCGCCTCACGCATATCGGGACGGTAGGCGCCGATCAGGTCCACATGCGTCCCCGGCCGCAGCCACGCGCCGTTGAGCACCGGCTCTGTCGACATGGTGGCGCAACTGACGATGTCCGCCTGTCCCACCGCCTCGGCCAAATCCCCAGCCGCCGTCACATGCGCAAACCCATCCGCCAAGTCCTGCGCCTTGGCCCCTGTCCGGTTCCAGATCAGAAGCCGCGCTTCCGGGAACGCTGTCGAATAGGCCTCGACCAGCGACCGCGCCACCGTGCCAGCCCCGACAATCAGGATCACCGCAGTGTCCGCCCGCGCCAACCGCCGCGCCGCCAGAAGACTGTCGCCTGCGGTTTTCCACTTGGTCACAAGGTGAAAATCGACAATCGCTTCCAGCGTCCCGTCGACATCGGAATAGACCGACACCCCACCGTTCACCGCCGCTTTCCCAAGAACGGAATTGCCCGGAAAGATCGTCGCCGACTTCACCGCCAGCCCCAGCCCGTCGATCCACGCCGCCCGGTTCAAAAGCGTATCACCCCCGCGATAGAGGAAACTGTCCGCGATCTCGGCTTTCGGCAGGTCATGCCCCGCCGCCAACGCATCGGTCAGGCCGATCCAGTCAAGCTGCGCTTCACCGTCCGCAAACGGAATGATCTCCGGTGTCGTCATCGCTGCCTCTCCCCTCAAATCCTAACGCGGCACATCCTGCGCCGCCGCCCGCATCTCGCGCTCCAAGGCATCCAGAAACCGCGACCGGTCCGCCTTGGAAAACGGACGCCCGCCGCCCTGCCGGAAAGGGTCCGCCGCGCGCAGGTCCGCCATGAGATCCCGCGTTGCCAGCACCTGCCCGATATTGCGCGCATCAAGACGCTCGCCAGTGTGCTTGAGCACCCGCGCCCCGTTCTCGACACAGCGCGCCGCCAGCGGAATGTCCCCGGTGATCACCACATCGCCGGGTCCCGCACGCTCCGCGATCCACATGTCCGCCACATCCGGCCCGTCGGGCACCACGACCACCTCGACAAACGGGTTTTCCGACATCCGTAGCCCCCCGTTCGACACCAGATACATCTGCGCCTTGTGCCGGGTCGCAACCCGCTCTGCCTCGGCTTTCACCGGGCAGGCATCGGCATCGACGAAAAGCCGGGTCACAGCCCCAGCGCGTCAGCGTGGAACGCGATGTGATCGGGAATAAAGGTCGAGACAAAGAAATACGAGTGATCGTAGCCCTTCTGCATGCGGAACGTCCCCTCCTGACGCCGCGCTGCCATCGCGTGGCTCAATGCCTCTGGTTTGAGCAGCTCAAGGAACTGATCCGACCCTCCCTGATCCACCAGAACCGGCCCGTCGAACCCGACCTCCTGCATCTGCACCGTTGCATCATGTCTGGACCATGTGCTCTCGTCGTCACCCAGATAGGCCGACAATTGTTTTCGGCCCCAATCGCTCTGGCTCGGGTTGGCAATCGGCGCAAAAGCCGACACCGAGGCAAACCGCCCCGGATGCGCCATCGCAAGCGTCAGCGCGCCATGGCCACCCATCGAATGCCCGGTGATCGCCTGTCGCTCCAGATCAACGGTGAACTCCCTGCCCAACAGTGCGGGCAATTCCTCGGCCACGTAATCCCACATCCTGAAATGCGGCGCCCAAGGGTCTTGCGTCGCGTTCACATAGAACCCGGCACCCTTGCCCAGATCATAGGCGTCGTCATCCGCCACCGCATCGCCACGCGGGGACGTGTCTGGGAACACAACTGCCATTCCCGCCTCTGCGGCAAAGCCCTGCGCCGCCGCTTTGGTCATCGCGTTCTCATGCGTGCAGGTCAGCCCGGACAGGTACCACAGCACCGGCACCGGCCCTTTCTTGGCTTGCGGCGGCAGATAAAGCCCGAAGGTCATGTCACAGCCGCAGGCGTCCGACGCATGTCGGTACACGCCCTGCACCCCATCAAAACATCTGTTCTCCGAAACGGTTTCCATGACGCTCCCTTTCCTTAAATCAGGACCTGGCTGATCACGAAGGACACGGTCAGGATGCTGACGGCGGTCGAGATCAGAATGGCGGCGGACACCCGTTGTGGGGCCACCTTGTAATGCTGTGCGAGGATGAACACATTGCCCGCCACCGGCAAGGATGCTGCCGCGACAACCACGCCCGCCTTGTACGGATCGGACGGAAACAGCATGTAAACACCCACGGCGACGGCGGCCGGGTGGATGATCAGTTTACAGAAGCTCAACCATCCCGCAATCGTCAGACGCTCTGCCGACTTGCTGGCCAGTGAGGCCCCGATGGCGAACAGCGCCCCGGGCGTCGCCGCAGCACCAAGGATCGACAGGAACTGGTTGACCGGTTCGGGGATCGCCACACCTGTGGACGACACCATGAAGCCCGCGACGATCGCCACGATCATCGGGTTCTTGAGCAACCCGATCCCCACCGTCTTGAAGATGCCCAGAGACATGCGCCCTTCGCGCGATCCCACCACAAGGATGACGATCAGCGACGAAAACACCACAAGATCGATGGTCAGGATCAGGATGATCGGCCCCACCGCCTCTTGTCCCATCAGCAGCGCCAGCATCGGCACACCCAGGAAACCGGTGTTCCCGATGGCCGCGACCTGCCCCTCGAACGCGGCGGTTTCGGTGTTCATGCCGCGCAGGAACCCCACCGCCATGCCGATCCCATAGACAAAGGCCGTGCCCCACAGATACCCCGCCGCGATCCGCCAGTCGAAGATTTCGGCAATCGACAGGTTCGCGGAAAACCGGAAAAGCATCGCCGACAGGGCAAAGTAAAACACGAACTTGGTCAGATAGGCGGTTGCTTCCTCGGTGAAGAACCCGGTCTTGCCTGCACCGTAACCCACGGCGATCAGGGCAAAAAACGGCAGGGTCTGAAGGAAGATGGCCAGCATGACAAACCTGTTACCACGGAGGGCCGCCGCGTCAATTCGTTAGATGATTAACCTCTCTTTCACCATGCTTGATCCATACCTGCACCGGCACTACATTTTTTGTGACGGCGAAAGGCGGTTTGAGACGCACATGACCCAGCAGGAACAGGCTTTGGCGGATGACAAGATGCGGGCGGAAATCGCCAAGCTCTTGGCGGAAACCAAGCAGATCAATGTGAATACATTTCTCGCTCCGGCTTTGGCGGCGGCGGCCCTCATGGGTGGCACCGCTGCATTGGTGAAGCTGTTTTTCTGAACGGGCGGACCATGTCGATGACACAGGCTGAACAGTCCCGTGCCGATGACAGGATGCGCGCCGAGATCGCGCGCCTGATTTCGGAAACGGCCAAGATCAGTGCCGAAACAGCCGAAATTCAACAAAATATGAAGTATCGCTTCTGGGTGATGATGGCGGCCTATGTCAGCGCGATGGGCATCCTGCTGAAATTCGTCTGACCGCATCAAACCCGTGATCCTCCCATAGAAGAATCGCAAAACCCATGCTACATCTCGTGGCATGAACTCCCACGCCCCCAAGATACGCGCCTCCATTCAACCGCTTGAGGAAAGCGCCATCAACCGCATCGCGGCGGGTGAGGTGGTCGAGCGTCCGGCCTCTGCCGTCAAGGAACTGGTCGAGAATGCCGTCGATGCCGGGGCCACGCGCGTCGACGTGGCCATCTCGGACGGTGGCAAGACATTGATCCGGGTCACCGACGATGGCTGCGGTATCCCGCCCGACGAACTGCCGCTGGCGATTGCGCGCCACGCCACCTCCAAGATCGACGGTTCCGACCTGCTCAACATCCACAGCTTCGGGTTTCGCGGAGAAGCGCTTGCCTCGCTGGGCGCGGTGGGTCGTCTGACCCTGACCAGCCGGGCCGATGGGCACGACGCCGCTGAACTTTCGGTCACCGGTGGCAAGATCGACCCGGTCAAACCCGCCGCCCTGTCGCGCGGGACCGTCGTCACCCTGCGCAACCTCTTTTTCGCAACGCCCGCGCGCCTGAAATTCCTCCGCTCCGACCGGGCCGAGATGCAGGCCATCACCGATGTGATCAAACGCCTTGCCATGGCCGAACCCTCGGTCAGCTTCACCCTGCGCGATGTGTCCGGCGGCGGTGAGGGCCGCGTGATCTTCCGCGCCGATGCGGTGACGGGGGATCTCTTCGACGCCTTGCGTGGACGGCTGTCCCAAGTGATGGGTCGTGAGTTCACCGACAACGCCGTGCCCATCGACGCCGACCGTGAGGGCATCCGCCTCACCGGTCTGGCCGGGTTGCCCACCTATTCACGCGGCGCTGCGGTGGCGCAGTTCCTCTTCGTCAACGGACGCCCTGTGCGCGACAAGCTGCTGATCGGCGCGTTACGCGGGGCCTATGCCGATTTCCTCAGCCGCGACCGCCACCCGGCGGTGGCGCTTTTCATCGACTGTGATCCGCACAAGGTGGATGTGAACGTGCATCCCGCGAAATCCGAAGTGCGCTTCCGCGATCCCGGTCTGGTGCGCGGGCTGATTGTATCCGCCCTCCGTCATGCCTTGGCCGAGGCAGGGCATCGTGCCTCCACCACCGTCGCAGGCGCGACGCTGGGTGCCATGCGCCCCGAACAGCCGCACCCGCCGCGCGTCTACCAGATGGACCGCCCGAGTTTCGCAGCGAAACAGGTGGCCTATACGATGCAATCCCCCGGTTTCGCCGACATGCAGACCACCTATTCCGGGCGCGTGGTCGAGGTCGAAGAGGTCTCGCACGAGACCGATGAGACCCCCCGCGAACATCGACCGCTTGGGGCCGCGCGGGGGCAGGTGCACGAGAACTACATCATCGCCCAGACCGAGGATGGGATCGTCATCGTCGATCAGCACGCGGCGCATGAACGGTTGGTCTACGAAAAGCTCAAGACCCAGATGGCGGAGAACGGTGTACCGGCTCAGGCGCTGCTGATCCCAGATGTGGTCGAGATGAGCGACAGCGACGCGGCCCGCTTGTTCGACCTTTCGGACGACCTCGCAAAGATGGGGTTGAGCATCGAACCCTTCGGCAAAGGCGCGGTCGTGGTGCGCGAGACACCGGCGATCCTTGGCGAGGTCAATTCCCATGCCCTGCTGCGCGACATCCTTGACGAGTTGGACGACCAAGGCGAAGCGCGCGCGGTGCAGGACCGGATCGAGGCGATCCTGAGCCGGGTCGCCTGTCATGGCTCTATCCGATCGGGTCGTCAGATGCGGGCAGAAGAGATGAACGCGCTTCTGCGAGAAATGGAAGCGACCCCCTATTCCGGCCAGTGCAACCACGGCCGTCCCACCTATGTCGAACTGAAACTCAGCGACATTGAACGCCTGTTTGGCCGCACATGATTCAGATCGGTGATCTCATCCTCGACCTGAGCGATCCGGTCGTTCTGTTGGCTCTGGCGCTGGGTGGCTTTGTTCTGCTGCTGCTCATCATGTCGCTCCTGTCCGCCCGTCGCGCTGCGAAACTGAGCGAGCCTCTGGTCTACCGGCTTGCGCAGGTCGGGCAGCGGGTGCAGGCCCTGTCCGACGGGCAGGAGAGGCTGTCCGGTGGTCTCACCCATGTGTCCGAGGCGCAGGCGCAAAGCCAGACCGCGATGCTGCAACTGATGGAGCGGCGGCTGGCGCAGGTGCAGGAGCAGATGAACGAGAACCTGCACGGATCGGCTCGCCGCACGGCGCAATCCCTTGGGGAGTTGCAGCAGCGGCTCCAGAGCATCGACAAGGCGCAGGAGAACATCACCAAACTGTCGGGCGACGTGCTGTCACTGCAGGACATCCTGTCGAACAAGCAGACGCGCGGCGCTTTCGGGGAGATCCAGTTGACCGACATCGTCGGCAAGGCGCTGCCCAAGGACAGCTATACGCTGCAGGCGACGCTCTCGAACGGCAAGCGGGCGGACTGTCTGATCCACCTGCCGAACCCGCCGGGGCCGATTGCCATCGACAGCAAGTTCCCTTTGGAAGCCTACGAACAGCTTCGCCGCGCCGAGACGCAGGAACAACTCAACCGCGCGGCGCAGCAGCTTCGGCTTTCGCTGCGAAAGCACATCAGGGACATATCCGAACGGTACATCATCGAAGGCGAGACCGCCGATGGTGCGCTGATGTTCCTGCCCTCCGAGGCGGTCTATGCGGAACTGCACGCGAACTTTCCCGAGGTGGTGCGCGAAGGGTTTAACGCGCGGGTCTGGATCGTGTCTCCGACCACCTGCATGGCGACGCTGAACACGATGCGGGCGATCCTCAAGGATGCGCGGATGCGCGAACAGGCGGGGGCGATCCGCAAGGAGCTGAGCCTGCTCTATGCGGATGTGGACCGTCTGGGCAGCCGGGTCGAGAACCTCGACCGGCATTTCGGGCAGGCGGCCAAGGACATCGCCGACATCAAGATCAGCGCCGACAAGGCCGGGCGTCGGGCGCGGCGGCTGGACAATTTCGATTTCGAGGAACTGGCCAAGGACGATCCGTCGCCGGTCGTGCGGCTGGCAAAACCGCCAGGGGAATAGGTCAGTACACGTGCCGCAATGTTTCGCGTGCGAAACATTGGGACCGATCCGGACCTTTTAACCGTTTGTTAACCATCTACGCGGGCGATGCGTCGACGCATCGCCTGTTTCCGTTGACGGAAACGCGTCCGGCAAGGCACATCTCTTGTCAAACTGCCCTTCGGTTGGGATAAATTCTCATGGCCCCTGCGGAACTGGATCAATTCGACAAGGCAATCCTGCGCATCCTGCAAAGCGATGCCAGTCTGAGTGTCGAGGTCATTGCCGATCAGGTCGCGCTGTCGCGCAACGCTTGCTGGCGTCGGATCAAGGCGATGGAGCAGGCGGGGATCATCACGGGCCGGGTGGCGCTGACCGATCCGGCCAAGCTGGGCTGTCCGCTGGAGGTGATGGTGATGATCCGCGCCGGGCGGCACGATGCCGACTGGCTCGACAGTTTTCACAAAGCGGTGCGCAGCATGCCCGAGGTGGTGGGCGCCTACCGCATGACCGGAGATCTGGATTACCTGCTGCGCGTGCGGGTGGCTGATGTCCCGGCCTATGACGCCTTTTACAAGCGTGTGATCGCGCGGATTCCGCTCTCGGATATTTCGGCCAGTTTCGTTATGGAAGAGATCAAGGAAACCACGGCTTTGCCGATTTGAGAAGGGGAGAGCCATGAGCCAGGACATCCAGACCGCCGCCGAAGCCGTCGAGAACGAGGTGCTGCCGCGTCAGGTCGAGGCGCATGCCGCAGGCTCGGGCGAAACCGGGCAAAAGCCGCTGCCCAACGCGGTGACCCGCAAATCGGTCAAACAAAAGAGTGCTGCCGAATGGGCCTACGAGCGGTTGATCCTCTATATCCAGAATTTCGAGAAACAGCTCGACAACGAACATGAGGTTGCCATGGGGTTTGCCGGGAACGAGACCGGAGTGCTGCGGATCGAGGGGCTGGGATATTTGGCTATTTCGCGATTTGTGTGGGTGGACTGGTTTCCGGTCATGCGCGGCACCCACCAGATGTTGTGGTGTAGGGTGAGGCTGGCAGGTGGCTGAGATTACCTGCGATCAGGTAGGCGATG
>JAUIBL010000031.1 GCA_030428355.1 Alphaproteobacteria bacterium
TCTTCTTCATCGCGTGGCGGAGGCCGGGAAAGGCGGGCTGCTTGGGCATCGGCGAGGCTCCATTATCGTCCCCCACAGTCTATCTCAAACCGCTCAGCACGCGAGGTTTTTCAGACGTTCCTTAGGTATTCCGGCTCAAAGCAGACCGCAGTCTCTGGTCTATCCTTAATGCGTATCTTCAGGCCAATCGCTTCCCCCCAAACACTTTTGCCCAGAAATTTCGAAAAGACCTTGTCTATCTTTTCTATGTTTTGAAACGAAGCATCACTCGAAACTAGTTCTAGTGGATGAATTTGCCGTTTGTAGATGTCGATCAGGTCTTCGATCCCATATTTTAAGTTGTGGATATGCTTTAGTTTGGGGATGAAAAAATCTGGGTCACACTGCCTGAAAATAGCATCAAGCATATCTCTGAAATATACCTCGACATGCGTCACGAACGTAATGACGACACTTCGTTCAAGAAGCTTCGGATACGCACCCCCTGTCGCATTCTCAAGCAAATCTTGTCCGGCATCTTTGCACTGATCGACAGCATCTCTAAGGTTCCGATAGGGGCGCGAGTGCCGAAGCGCTCGTATCTCGCGGTTTGAAACAACTTGATCAAAATCTGGCATGCAACGCTCCTGATTGAGTGAAGTCGAGCATTCTCTCCGATTGGTCTTGAAGGCAACTAGATAGAATTCCGACGAGTAACCGATATCTTGAATTTACAAACATCCGTCGCGTCAGCCATGTCAGCGGCCATTGGCGCATCCGCAGCGAAAGCCCACATTGTCCCGCAACTCTGACAACCGATGAAAGGTTACCCCCGACGCCCGATCTCGATAACCTCCCGCTCGGTCACGATCATGTCTAGAGGTTGGTCCGTCGGCTCGAGGGGCAGATCATCCGCCTCTTGCGCAGCATAGGCAAAGCCGATGGCCAGTGTGGGGCGCTGGGCGCGCAGGCCTTCGAGGGTGCGGTCATAGAAGCCGCCGCCATAGCCCAGACGCCCACCCGCGCCGGAAAAGGCGACCAGCGGGACGATCAGCACTTCGGGGGTGATAAGCCGCTCCACGGCAGGCACCGACGCGCCGAAGGGGCCATCGACCAGCGCGCAGTCGGGTTCCCATTGCGAAAAGACCAAAGGCAGTCCCGCGCCGCGGATCACCGGCACGCCCACAAGCCCGTGAGCAGCAGCCTCTGCCATGGCGGGCAGGGGGTCGATCTCGGTTCGGATCGGCAGGTAGCCGGACACCGGAACACCGCGATAACCCGCCAGCACTTGGCTCAAATGGCCCGCCGCGCCGCGATGCCCGGCCTCATGCGCGGCCTTGCGACGGGCGAAGGCGGCTTTGCGGGCGGCGGCCTTGCGCTCGTCGAGGGTCACAGCAGCACCACAACGGCAAGGCCGAGGAAGGCGAAGAAGCCGACCACGTCCGTGACGGTGGTCACGAAGGCGCCCGAGGCCAGCGCCGGGTCGATGCCCAGCTTTTCCAGCACAATCGGAATCCCCGTTCCGGCCAGCCCGGCCACGACAAGGTTGATCACCATGGCAGCGGCGATCACGTAGCCCAGTTGCGGCGAGCCGAACCAGACCAGCCCGACAAGGCCCATGATCACGGCAAAGGCCAGCCCGTTGATCAGCCCCACCAGCACCTCTCGTCGGATCACCCGCCAGACGTTCGAACCGGTGAGGTCCTTTGTGGCCAGCGCGCGCACGGCGACGGTCAGGGACTGCGTGCCCGCGTTGCCGCCCATGGAGGCGACAATCGGCATCAGCACAGCAAGGGCCACCACGGTTGCGATCGCCTCGTCGAACTGGGCAATCACGAGGCTGGCCAGAATGGCGGTGATCAGGTTGACGAACAGCCACGGGAACCGCCGCTTGGTCGTTTCGATCACCCGATCCGAGAGCGAGCTTTCGCTGTCCACACCGGCAAGGCGCAGCACGTCTTCCTCGTGTTCCTCGTCCAGAACCGCCATTGCGTCGTCGATGGTGATGACGCCGACCAGTCGTTCGTTCTCATCGACCACGGGGGCCGAGATCAGGTGATACTGGTTGAACGCATAGGCCACATCGCCTTCGTATTGCAGCACCGGGATCACGTGGAACGTGTCTTCGACCAGGGATTGCAGCATCACTTCGCGGCGGGACCCCATCAGCTTGCCCAGCGTGACATTGCCCACCGGGCGCAGGCGCGGATCAACCAGAACAATATGGTAGAATTGATCGGGCAGATCATCGGAATTACGCAGGTAATCAATCGCTTCGCCGACATTCCAATGCTCGGGTGCCATCACCACCTCGCGCTGCATCAGGCGCCCGGCGGAATACTCCGGGTAGGTCAGCGACTGCTGTACCGCGACCCGGTCGCTGTCTTCCAGCGCGTCGAGAATCGCGTCCTGCTGCGGCTGGTCCAGATCCTCGAGAAGATCGACCACGTCGTCGCTGTTCAGGTCGCGCACGGCGTCGGCCAGAACCTGCGGCGACAGGATGCCGATCACCTCTTCGCGGATTGATTCGTCGAGTTCCGAAAGGATGTCGCCGTCGAATTCCCGGTCATAGAGCCTGATCAGGCGCATCCGGTCGAAGGCGTTGATCTGTTCCAGCAGGTCGGCGATGTCGGCCGGGTGCAGCGGGTCCATCAGCGCGACAAGGTCTTCGCGGTCGTCGCGGTCGACTGCGAAGAGAATCTGCGCCACTGCCTTGCGGTCGAGGCTGTAGGCGTCGTCGGTCTCTTCGACTTCGGGTGCCTCGATGGTTTGGTCGTCGCTCATCTTGCCCCCTCGCTGTCTGGTCAGGCCTAGCTTTACGCAATCGGCTCGGGAGAAAACAGAGCGTCCGCGTGATTTACCAACTCTGAAAGGAGAGATAGGTTCGCAGGGCCAGTGTCAAAAAGGGCAATTCATGTCAGATCTCACGCTTCATCTGGGCCAGACGCTCTGGTTCGACGGCAATCCCATGATCGAGGGGCCCGAGGCGGCCCGGTTTGACGCCCGAGGCGGCATCGTGGTGCAGGACGGGCATGTCGTGGCGCGGGGCACAGCGGACGATCTGCGCAGGGCGTACCCGCAAGCGGTTGTGGAGGATCACGGGCAGGCCTTGATCCTGCCGGGGTTCATTGATGCGCATGTGCATTATCCGCAGACCGCCATGATCGCGAGTTGGGGCAAGCGGCTGATCGACTGGCTGAACACCTATACCTTCCCCGAGGAAATGCGCTTCGGTGATCCGGGCTACGCCGCCGAGATCGCCGGGCGGTATCTGGACCTTGCGTTGGCGCATGGCACAACGACCATGTGCAGCTATTGCACGATCCATCCCGAAAGCGTGGACGCCTATTTCACCGCCGCGGCTGCGCGTGGGATGCGGGTGCTGGGTGGCAAGACCTGCATGGACCGCAACGCGCCCGATGGGCTGCGGGATACCGCGCAAACGGCCTATGACGACAGCAAGGCGCTGCTGAACCGCTGGCACGGGCAGGGCAGGGCGTCTTACGTGATCACGCCGCGCTTTTCGCCCACCTCGACCCCGGACCAATTGTCCGCGCTTGGGGCCTTGTGGGCCGAACATCCCGATTGCCTGATGCAGACCCATCTGAGCGAACAGACCGACGAGATCGACTGGGTGCGCGGTCTCTACCCCGAGGCGCGGGATTATCTGGACACCTACGAGGCGAATGGGTTGCTGGGAGCCAATGGTCTCTACGGCCACGCGATCCATCTGGAACCACGCGAACGCGACCGCCTTTTGGAGGTGGGCGCAGCTCTGGTGCATTGCCCGACCTCCAACACCTTTATCGGGTCGGGGTTGTTCGACATGGCGGGTCTGGTCGCCGAAGGTCAGCGCGTGGGGCTTGCCACCGATACCGGCGGAGGGTCGTCCTTTTCGATGCTGCGTACGATGGCTGCCGCCTATGAGGTTGCGCAGTTGCGGGGCGTCGCGCTGCATCCGTCGGCTTTGCTGTGGCTCGCCACGGAAGGCTCGGCCCGGTCCTTGCGGATCGCGGACCGTGTGGGGACGCTGGCGCCGGGAACCGAGGCTGACTTCATCACCATTGACCTCGGATCAACCCCCGCCATCGCACAACGCAGCGCCCGGGCAGCGGACATCTGGGAGGCGGTTTTCCCGACGATCATGATGGGGGATGACCGGGCGGTGACTGGGGTTTGGGTGATGGGGGAAAAGCGCGGGTGAACAGCCTTGGTCTGTTTTGGACGCACAGAGCGCGACTAAACGTCATTCCCGTCCGTTTTCGAGTGCTCCACCGCCATGACGCATAGAAGCTCGAACATGATCGACGCCCCCAAGAAAGCCGTGCCTCCCGTTTGGTCAAAAGGAGGAGACACCTCGACAAGATCCGCGCCTGCAATCCTTACCCCTGCCAATTCGCGTACGACCTGTATGGCCTGATAGGAATTCGGACCGCCGATTTCGGGTGTTCCGGTTCCAGGCGCGAATGCCGGATCAATGAAATCAATGTCATAGGACACGTAGGTGTCGGTTCGACCCACAATCTCGCGGGCTTCTTTCATCACGTCTGCCACGCCACGGGCATGGAATTCTTCGATCGGAATGACTCGTATACCCACCTCATCCGCAAAGTCCCGATCTTCGCTGTCGTAGGCTGTGCCGCGAATGCCGATCTGTACCACGCGCCTTGGTTCCAGCAGTCCTTCCTCGACCGCACGCCGAAACGGTGTGCCATGTGTGTATCTGGTCCCGCCGAAATACGTATCGAACAGATCGGTGTGGCTGTCGAAATGAATCATGGAAAGCGGTCTGTCTTTCGCCAAAGCCCGCAAAACCGGAAGCGAGGTGAGATGATCGCCACCTGCGGTAAGCGGGCGAATTCCCGCAGATGTCACCCTGTCATAAAAGGATGTTATCCGCTCCATCGTATCCATGATGTCCGCAGGGTTCGGAGGGACGTCTCCGAGGTCTGCGCAATTGACAGTCTCGAAAGGGCGAACACCTGTCGCGCCATTTTGCGCCCGGATCATGGTCGACATGTCACGCAACTGGCGCGGGCCGTGCCGGGGACCAGAGCGATTGGTGGTGCCGCTGTCCCAAGGCACTCCAATCAGGCCAATATCGACCTGATTGATCATCTCGTCAGACATGGCGACATACGGCAACCGCATGAAGGTTGCGACGCCGGCAAAACGCGGAAGATCAAATCCCGAAACCGGTTCAAAAAAACTGTCAGACAATTCTGTCTCCAAGTATCTGGCATCACACGGAACTGTGACGTTTCGAACAGGCGATCACACAGCCTGAACACTATCAGGTTTCTTGAAACGTGAAAGTCGCCGGAGCGTGAAGCTTCGTCAATGCAGCGCCCAAGGCCGCGATGTGTCAGGCGCGTATGATCGTGCGGCAAAAGCATGAAAAAACCGCGCTCAGGTTGCCCCGGCGCGGCTTTTCTTCACTGTCCGTGTGAACGGAAGGCTTACTTGATCTTGCCTTCTTTGTACTCGACGTGCTTGCGCGCGACGGGGTCGTACTTCCGAACAGACATCTTTTCCGT
The DNA here is from genome assembly GCA_030428355.1 of Alphaproteobacteria bacterium. Lineage (GTDB taxonomy): Bacteria > Pseudomonadota > Alphaproteobacteria > Rhodobacterales > Rhodobacteraceae > Marivita. The sequence continues at coordinate 5,517 of JAUIBL010000031.1, forward strand.
CATCGTCCGCGCGTTTTTCTTGGTCACATAGAAATGACCCGTTCCCGCAGACGAGTTCAGGCGGATTTTGATTGTGGTCGGCTTCGCCATGGGTCGTCTCCTGCACCGGGCAAGGACTGCCCGTGAATGTCTTCTTGAAGGCTGCCTTCTACCCGTGTCGGCGACTGAGTCAACCCTTCTTGCAGGGGTCTTTGCACAAAGGGCGAAGAAAAACGCGCGGAGGGCCTGTAAGCCGGATTCTGTCCCCCTTGGGCTGCCCCAAGGTTAGATGACCATTCCTCTGGGACCGATGTCGCCACCGGCCTCGTGCTGCCAACCCGGGGATCTGGGCTGAAGCGACCCTGCCGACGCGCGGCGCGATCCCCCTATTCGGCATTGCTCCCGGTGGGGCTTGCCATGCGGGCGCTGTTGCCAGCCCCCCGGTGGGCTCTTACCCCACCGTTTCACCCTTACCCCGGCGAACCGGGGCGGTCTGTTCTCTGTGGCGCTTTCCGTCAGGTTGCCCTGCCCGGGCGTTACCCGGCACCATTGCTTCAGGGAGTCCGGACTTTCCTCCCCCGTACAGGGGCGGCCATCCGGCCCTCCGCGCCGTGCTGCCCTAGGCGATGGCGTGCATCCGGTCAATCCTCAAGAAGGATCGCCCAGTTCCGGCGGCTGTGCAGGATGCGAAGGATTTCGACACCGGATTTGTTGTCCGTGTAAAGGATGTTGTGCGATCTGTACGGATGCAGTCGAACGGGCGGGGACGTTTCGCTGCGCAAACGCCCGATTTGTGGTGTCTCGGCCAGCAGGTCGAACATGTCGAACAGACCTGTCATATAGTCGACTGCGGTCTCGACGCCCTAGGATTCGATGGAATGGTCTCGAATGGCGTCGATGTCGCCCAGTGCGCTTGGCCTCAGCGTGACCGCCATGGCTCAGTCAGTGCGCCGCATCTTCTGCAGGAATGCCTCACGATCGAAAGGGCGCGCGGGACCACTTGCCAGCGCGTCGTCAATGATCTGCTGCAAGTCGTCCAGTGCCATCCGACGTTCCTGATCCCGGCGGATCAGGTCTCGGACATAGTCACTTGCATTGTTGTAACGCCCGGATTCCGCCTGCTTTTCCACCCAGGACTTCATCTGATCCGGCAGTGAGACATTCATCGTCGCCATGGCGTTCCCCTTTGTGCCGATATTGGCAAAGTTTGCCAAAATGACAAGAGGTCAGCGCAGCACGTAAGGCTGGTGCAACCACTCCCACAGCGCGTCATTGGTTTCGTCCGGGGTTTCCAGCGTCGGCAGGTGGCCCGCGTCGTCCAGCACAACCAGCCGGGCATGGGGGATGAGCTCGGCCATGAAGGTGTGCCGCTTGACCGGGCAGAGCGCGTCATGGGCACCGCAGAGCACCAGAGCGGGCTGGCGGATCTTGCGTAGGGTCGACTGCTGGTCGCGGCGGCGTTGCAGGGCGCGGGACTGTGCGATGAACACCTCGGGTCCCAGAGTGTGCGCCATATCCATCACCGTTTGCAGCACGGCAGGGCGGCGCGGGCCGGGGGCGAGGTAATTGGGCTTCAACTCGTCCCGCATCACCTCGATCAGCTTGCCGGACTTTACCTTGACGATCTGTGGCTCGCGATTGGCGGCGATCTGCGGTGTTTCGGCCAGACAGTTGGTGTCCATCAGCGCCACGCGGGTGACCCGTTCGGGCGCGCGGCGCAGGATCTCCATCGCCACGATGCCGCCCATGCTCAGCCCCGCCAGCGCGAATTTGGGCGGCAGAAGCGGCAGGATGGCCGATGCGATCTCCTCGATCCGCTGTCCGTGGGTGATGGGCGCGACCATCACCGGATGGGTGGCGGAAAAGGCCCGGATCTGCGGCTCGAACAGCCGCGCGTCGCACATCATGCCGGGCAGAAAGACGACGGGTTCGATCATGGATCAGAGGCGCTCCGACGCCAGTGCGGCCCCTTTGGCCAAGGTTTCGAGCTTTGCATAGGCGATCTCGGGGTCCACCGCGCCGAAGCCGGCGAAGGTGCCGAAGCCGCAATCGCTGCCGGCGATCACGCGGTCGGCACCGACGATGTCGGCAAAACGTTCAATCCGTTGGGCGACCACCTCGGGATGTTCGACGAAATTGGTGGTCGAATCGATCACGCCGGGGACGAGGATCTTGTCGTCGGGGATCTCGGATTTGCGGTCGCGGAACACGGTCCATTCATGCGCGTGGCGGGGGTTCGAGGTCTCAAAAAGAACCTGTCCGGCCTGCACCTTCATCAGGGTCGGAAACACCGTGTCCATGTCGATGTCGCAGACATGCGGGCCTTCGTAATTGCCCCAGCAGATATGCACCCGCACACGGGCCGGGTCGATGCCGTCCAGCGCGTGGTTCATCGCCTCTACATGGGCTTCGGCGATCTTGACGAATTCGGCATCGGTCAGATCGGTGAAGATCATGTGCCGCGACAGCGCGAGGTCCGGGCAGTCGAGTTGCAGCATCAGGCCGCTGTCCACGATGGTGCGGTATTCGTCACGCATCGCGTCGGCCAGTGCGGCGAGATAGGCGTCGCGGGTGGGGTAGTAATCGTTCTGCAGGAAAAGCGAGATCACACCGGGAGAGGCCGCGTTCATGAAGGCCTCGGTCGCGCCATGGGCGGCCATCCCGGCCTTGAGATTGGCGATGTCGGTTTCCAACTCGCCCTGACCCTTGGATTTCACCTCACCTACGCACATCGGGCGCGCGTATTTCGGTGTGCCGCCATCCTCCTTGAGCCGTTCGAGGAAGGACGGGTACATCTTCAAGTCCGCGGGCGCGTTGCGCGGGCTGTCACCGTCAAAGCCGGTGTAGCGGTCCTTCACATAGGTGGCGTAGCTGATCTTGGAGGTCTCGCCATCCGAGACGATGTCGATTCCGGCATGGGTCTGAAGCCGGACGGTTTCGGACGCGGCTTCGGCCATCGCGGCGTCGAAGGCGGCGGTGTCATACTCCTCGCCGTTTTCGCGCGCGAAAATGAAATCCACCACCTTCTGCGTGCGCGGCAGAGATCCGACATGGGTGGTCTTGATGCGTGTCATCGGCTCGGCCCCTTGTCCTGCATAGGTTTGCAGCGACACTAACAAATCGACCGCCGGGTGCCAGATGCTTCTAAGCATCTGGCAAAGCTTTTCCAAAAGCTTTGGCGGCTCACCCCATCAGCGCGCGCGCCAGGGCGTTCTGTCGCTCGACGACGCGGGGCAGGTCGATGGTGGTGACATGCCCATCGCGGACGATCTGGCGGCCCTCGACCAGCAGGTGTTTCACCCGTGTCGGCCCCGCCAGCAGCAACGCCGCGGGATCCCAGCTTCCCGCGCTCTCGACACCCGACACATCCCAAATCGCAAGGTCGGCGCGTTTGCCCACGGCGATCTGGCCGCAATCGGGACGGCCCAACACTTCGGCCCCTCCGCGCGTCGCGATGTAAAGCGCCTCGCGTGCGCTCATGGCGTCGGCGCCCTGAACCACCCGTTGCAGCAGCATCGCCTGACGCGCTTCGGCGACGAGATTGCCCGCGTCGTTGCTGGCCGATCCGTCGACACCCAGACCAACGGGAACACCGGCATCCCGCATCGCACGGACGGGCGCGATTCCGGACCCAAGCCGGCAGTTGGAACAGGGGCAATGCGCTACCCCGGTGCGGGACCTGGCAAAAAGGTCGATCTCCTGCCCGTCGAGCTTGACGCAATGCGCGTGCCAGACATCGGGTCCTGTCCAGCCCAGATCTTCGGCATATTGGCCGGGGCGGCAGCCGAATTTTTCCAAGCTGTAGGCGATGTCCTCGTCGTTTTCGGCCAGATGGGTGTGCAGCATGACGCCCTTGTCGCGCGCCAGCAGCGCCGCGTCGCGCATCAGGTCCCGGCTGACAGAGAAGGGCGAGCAGGGGGCCACGCCCACCCGCACCATCGCGCCTTCGCGCGCGTCGTGATGGGTGTCGATCACGCGGATGCAGTCGTTCAGGATCGCTCCTTCGTCTTCAACCAGCGAATCCGGCGGCAGGCCGCCGTCGCTCTCGCCAATGCTCATCGCGCCGCGGGTGGGATGGAACCGCAGCCCGATCTCCTGCGCGGCGGCAATGGTGTCATCCAGCCTTGCGCCATTGGGATAGAGATAGAGATGATCCGAGGTCAGTGTGCAGCCCGACAGAGCCAGTTCTGCCAATCCGGTCTGGGCCGAGGTGAACATCTCTTCCGGACCGAAGCGCGACCAGATCGGATAGAGCGTCTGCAACCAGCCGAAGAGCAGCGCATCCTGCCCGCCGGGCACCGCGCGGGTGAGCGTCTGGTAGAGGTGGTGATGGGTGTTCACCAACCCGGGCGTCACCACGCAGCCGGTGGCGTCAATGGTCTCGTCTGTCCCGGTCAGCCCGGTGCCGATCTCTCTAATGACACCTTTTTCGACGCGGATGTCCGCCTGTGCCAATTCCGTCAATGCGGTATCCATCGTTACGATGGTCGTGGCGTTCTTGATCAGGATGGTCATGCCGTTCCCTCCACACAAATTGTGCCCTTTTCGGTGAGGATAACCCGCCGGGGCGACAGAAAAGGAGCGGAAGGACTCGCCCGGGCGGGATCAGGTGTCGCGCGGATCGGTGCGCCTGTCAGCCGTTCAGAAGCGCCATCGCCGCCGCATGCAGGTCCGGTGTGGCAGCGGCAAGCGTCGTGCCGCCATCATGGGCGGGGCTTCCGTCCCATTGGGTGACGACACCGCCCGCGGCTTCGATCACGGCAATCGGGGCCTGAACGTCATAGGCGTTCAGCCCCGCCTCGATCACGAGGTCGATCTGTCCGGCGGCCAGAAGCGCATAGGCATAACAGTCGCAGCCATAGCGGGTCAGCTTGACATTGGGGGTCACACGCTCGAACGCGCGGCGCTGCTCGGGGGTGCCGATTTCGGGGAAGGTCGAAAAGAGAATGGCGTCAGACAGGCGGGTGGTGGACTTGGTGCCCAGAGGTCCAGACCGGCCCGGTCCTGTCCAGTCACAGCGCCCGAGACCGCCCATGAAGCGTTCGCCCACATAGGGCTGGTCGATCATGCCCAACACAGGTCCGGTTTCGTCCGAAAGCGCAATCAGCACACCCCAGGTCGGCGTGCCGCTGATGAACGATCGCGTGCCGTCGATCGGGTCGAGCACCCATGTCAGGCCGCTGGTGCCTGCCACGCTGCCGTGTTCTTCACCAAGAATGCCATCGTCAGGGCGCAGGTCGGCCAGCACCTCGCGCATGGCGGTTTCGGCGGCGCGGTCGGCGACGGTGACGGGGTCGAACCCGCCCGCAATCTTGTTGTCGGCAGCCAGTCCAACGGACCGGAAATGCGGCAGGATCGCCGCACGGGCCGCGTCGGCCATACGCTCTGCCACTGACCAGAGGTCAGCGGCTTCGTCCGAAGTGAAATCTGTCATGAAACGCCTCCTGCAAGCAGCCCGGTCAGGGCTACCTCAGGTGGCGGTGCGGCTCAAGCGACGTCTGACAGGACGCGCGCGAGTTCGAACAGGCGACGGCGTTGGTTCTCGGGGATCGCGTAGTAGGACCGGATCAGGTCCAGCGCTTCCTTGTCGCCCAGCAGATCGGCAGGGATCGCTTCGGCGGCAGCGGTCGGGGCGGCTTTCTTGCCGGCGTCTTCCATGCCTTCAAAGAAAAAGGCCACGGGCACGTCGAGCGCATCGGCAATGTCCCACAGACGGGAGGCGCTGACGCGGTTTGCGCCGGTTTCGTATTTCTGGATCTGCTGGAATTTGATCCCGACTTTTTCAGCCAGTTGCTGTTGGGTCATCCCAACCAGCCAACGCCGATGCCGAACGCGCTTACCCACATGGACGTCAACAGGATGTGCCATCTTGCTCCCTTTCGCCAAAGCAAATTTCGTCTTTTTCTCTCGGACAGGATGATAGGCAATGATGCTCTCGCCAGGCTCAAGCAGGACAACCTATCCGTTTATTGATGGCGGGACGCTATAGTATGACAGGAGTAAGGGCAAGATAATTGGGGTGCAGAGGCGGAAATTCGGTAACGATTTGACATGACTTGTCCGCGAAATGGGGCATGTTACCGCAAACACCATCTGTGGCCCGTGACAGTGACGCGCGCGTAAGCCAAAGTCATATCATGGAAATTCAATGCAGGAGCCTCTTGTGAAGGCATTTCAGGTTCAAGCTCACAATCGTGCGCCGAAAATTCAGGACGTGGCCGTGCCGCACCCCGCATCGGGCGAGATTCGGGTGCGAATCCATGCCTGCGGGTTGAATTTCGCCGATCTGCTGATGGTCAAAGGCACCTATCAGGACACGCCAAAGTTGCCGTTCATCCTTGGGATGGAGGTTGCGGGGACGGTGGATGCGCTGGGATCGGATGTCACGGGCTTTGCGCCGGGCGACCGGGTCGCGGTGTTTGGCGGGCAGGGCGGTCTTGCCGAGTACGGCTGTTTCGATGCCCGGCGCGCAGTGCCGCTGCCGGACGAAATGTCGATGGTCGATGCGGCGGCGTTCCAGATCGCCTATGGCACGAGCCATGTCGCACTGGACCACCGGGCAAGGCTGCAGCGAGGCGAAACGCTGCTTGTGCTCGGGGCGGCTGGTGGGGTCGGTCTGACGGCGGTCGAGATCGGCAAGCTGATGGGGGCGACCGTGGTGGCCTGTGCGCGCGGTAGGGCCAAGCTTGACGTGGCGGGGGCGGCGGGGGCGGACCATCTGATCGATGCCGAAACGCAGGACATCCGGGCCGAGATGAAGGCGTTGGGCGGGGCGGACGTGGTCTATGATCCGGTGGGGGGCGATCAGTTCGAAGCAGCTTTCCGGTCCTGCAAGCCCGAAGCGCGGCTCTTGCCGATCGGATTTGCCAGCGGAGACGTGCCCCAGGTCAAGTCCAATCATCTTCTGGTCAAGAACCTGTCGGTGCTGGGCGTCTACTGGGGGGGATACCTGAATTTCCGGCCCGATGTCGTCACGGGCAGTCTTGCCACTCTGATGGGGTGGTATTGCGAGGGGCGGCTCCGGCCGCATGTCAGCCATGTGCTGGCGCTGGAGGACGCGACCGAAGGCCTCGAGTTGTTGCGCAGCCGCGCTTCGACCGGCAAGGTGGTCATCGACATCGCGTCATGATCCTACCCCCGCAACCGCGGCGCGATGCTATCCGGCGGCGCGCAAATCCACGCCTGAGATCGCCGCGAATTCCCGCCGCAAGAGGTCGCACAGCGGTTCGATGATCTGTGGCCGGGCCGTGCCCCGGTAGAGCGCCACCGACTGATGGCCGAGATCCGGCAGATTGGCACTGGCGGGGATCGCTTCGAATTGCGGCGGTTCATGACCTTCGAGCACCGACGTCACAGCCAGATCGGCGCTGACGGCGACTTCGATGGCACGGTCGCTGTCCGAGGACAGCACGAGATCCCAGTCAGTGCCGCTTTTTTCCAGAGTTCCCAGCGCCACGGGGCGGAACGAGCAGTGATTGCAGAAGGCGACGGGCAGGGGGCTGCTTTTCCAGGCCTGACCGCCCGGCGCGCCGTACCAGCGCAGGGGCACCTTCATCAACACTTCCGCCGCCCCATCGGGCCGTGTTTCCGTGGTCAGGATCACATCCACCTCGCCCCGCGCAAACCGTTCTTTCAGGTCGCTGGAATACGAGCTGTGAAGCTGCACCTTCACGCGGGGAAAATCGCGCTGCATCGCTTTCATCACGTTTGGAATGGCCGGGTAGATGATGTCATGCGGCACGCCGAGGATGATTTCACCTTCCCACACAGTATTCGTAAGCTTGCCATAAACCTCGTCGTTGAGATCGACGATCCGCCGGGCATAGGCCAGAAGCTGTTCACCGGCCGCCGTCAGCGCAACACCGCGCCCCTGCCGGTCGAGCAGGGTCAGGTTGAGGTTGTCCTCGAGCCGCTTGATCTGCATCGACACCGCCGATTGCGTGAGGTTGAGGAAAGACGCAGCGCGCGTGACGCCACCGGCATCGGCGACCGCAAGGAACGACCGGAGCGTGGTGATGTCGAGATTTCTCATATATCACAAATCCTGATGGATCACTTCAATAACATTCGTTTCACAAATGATCTTAGCAGGGTCATATACATCAAGCAATACGATGCTTCTGCATGAAGCTATCACGAAATGGAAAGGAAATCCCATGTCACGACTGATGGAAGTGTCTTTTGGTCGCGTGTCGCGGTCCCGTCGCCCCGGCCTTCTGGCCCGCATCGACCAGGCTTTCGCCCTGCATCGCAGCCGTGCGCGCCTTGCCCAGCTTGACGCGCGTCTGCTTGCGGATGTCGGGCTTGACCGCAGCACCGCCGAGGCCGAGGCAAACCGGCCGGTCTGGGACGCTCCGTCGCACTGGAGCCAGTGAACACGGGGCACTCGGGCGATGCTTTGATTAAAAATGCATATGGAATGTATTTTTTGCCCTGCCAAATGTACCTGAACGCTTGAAATGCCGGGATGAAGACCCGATATTCACCGCATCTGCCCCCGCAGGTGCGGGCGGCGTCCAGTTTATTTCGGAGGGATAAATGGCTGAGTATAACACAATCCGGACGACCGGCGTTGCTGGCGCCCGAGCCGCCCAGATTGATGAGGGTCTGCGCGCGCATATGAGCAAAGTGTACGGCACCATGTCGGTCGGCATGCTGCTCACCTTTGCTGTCGCCTGGGCCGTGGGCACAAGCCCCGACCTGCTGTCGGTATTCCGCGATCCTGCAACACTCCAGCCCAACATCCTTGGCTGGATCATCATGTTCGCGCCGCTGATCATGGTCTTTGCCTTTGGCGCGGCCATCAACCGGCTGTCCGCTGCCGGCGCGCAGCTTTTCTTCTACGTGTTCGCGTCGGTCATGGGCCTGAGCCTTGCTTGGATCTTCGTGGCCTTCACCGGCATGTCCATCGCGCAGATCTTCCTCGTGACCTCGATCGCCTTCGCGGGCCTGTCGCTGTATGGCTACACCACGAAGAAAGACATCTCGGGCTGGGGCGCGTTCCTTATCATGGGTGTGATCGGTCTGATCGTGGCGTCGATCGTGAACATCTTCCTCGCCTCGCCGGCGATCATGTTCGCGATCTCGATCCTTGGTGTGCTGATCTTCGCGGGACTGACCGCCTATGACACGCAGAACATCAAGAACACCTATCTGCAGCATGCCGCACATGGCGACAGCGAGTGGATGGCGAAGTCGGGCATCATGGGCGCTCTGAGCCTGTACCTGAACTTCATCAACATGTTCATGTTCCTGCTGCAACTGTTCGGCAATCGCGAATAAGCGATACGTCTCTCCAAGTGGAAAGGCCGGTCGTCTGACCGGCCTTTTTCTTTGCGGGTCATCCCGCATCCTGTCAGTCCCGAAGAGCGGTGCGGACCCTCCAGAATTTTATGGAGCGGCCCCAGAAACTTCGTACGAAGTTTCTGTAAAACCCTTAAAGAAATATTGAGAGCGCAAGACAGATTGGGGCTTGCGCTGACCGAGACCGCTTCGGTTCTGCATGCGCTCCGTCTATTCGGAGAATGGATCAGACGCCGACCTCGGGTCCAAGGCACATCATCGGCTCATCATTCTGCTGCGCTTCATAAAGCGTCGTGGCATTGGGGTCGTTCTCGAAGATCGCCCGCAATCCACCGGCGTCCTTGAAGAAGGTCCAGCATTGCGGTGTCGGATTGTCCTCGTAGACAAAGCAGATCATGTCGCCGTCTTCGTACCAGACACCGTCCTTGCACTGACCATCAAGGAACGACCATCGCACGCGGCGGTCCTCCAGATACTCTTCAACCCCGTAGGCCTGTCCGTTCTGGCCGAAATAAAGCGTCTTGCCGGTCACATAGGCTTCGAACTGCGCACCGGTCATCGGCTCGGCCGCAAAGCACGGAACCGCAAGCAAAGCCGCGACAGCGGCAGATGCAAATGTCTGTCTCATGTTTTGAGCGTAGCCAAAGCCGGTGCCGCACACAAATGACATCGGCGAAAGATTTCCGAAATTCGACGCCGGTTGCCCATACACCCCCAAGGCAGGGCGGTTGGACCGCGTTTAGCGTCGTTTTCAGGCTCGTGGCAATGTCGCGCCTGTGCGAGTTTGCGGCCAAACGCGAACAGGGAATGGCGCAATGGCATTGGACGAACGCAAAGGTGTTTGGAAATCCGGACGCGGCAAGGGCCGCAAGACGCCGAAGGGCCGTCAATATACCGATGAGGCCTTGGCCGAGGTGCAGGCGCTTCTTGGCGACCGCCCCCGTCGCCGCGATTTGCTGATCGAATTCCTGCATCTGATTCAGGACGCGTACGGCAATTTGTCTGCCGCACATCTGCGTGCGCTGGCCGAAGAGATGCGCCTGAGCATGGCCGAGGTCTATGAGGTCGCCACCTTCTACGCCCATTTCGATGTGGTGAAAGAAGGCGAGACCCCGCCGCCTGCGCTGACCATCCGCGTCTGCGACTCGCTGTCCTGCGAACTGGCGGGCGCGCAACAGTTGATGACGGCGCTGGAAGAGGGGCTCGACCCCACGCAGGTCCGCGTTGTCCGCGCGCCCTGCATGGGCCGCTGCGACACCGCCCCGGTGCTGGAACTGGGCCACAACCACATCGACCACGCCACTCCGGAAAAGGTGCAGGCCGCCATCGCGGCGGGCGACACCCATGCGCATATCCCCGACTATCAGGATCTCAACGCCTACCTCAAAACCGGCGGCTATTCCGCGCTGATGGACCTCCGCGCCAATGGCAATTGGGAAGACGTCCAGGAACAGGTGCTGGCCTCCGGCCTGCGCGGTCTGGGCGGCGCGGGCTTCCCCTCGGGCAAGAAATGGGGCTTCGTGCGCGCCAATCCTGGCCCGCGTTACCTTGCCGTGAATGGAGACGAGGGCGAGCCGGGCACGTTCAAGGACCGCTTCTACCTCGAACGGGTGCCGCATCTTTTCCTTGAAGGCATGCTGATCGCCGCCTGGGCGGTCGAGGCCGAGACCTGCTTCATCTATATGCGCGACGAATACCCGGCGGTTCTTGAAATCCTGCGCCGCGAGATCGCCGCCTTGGAAGCCACCGGCATGGTCGCCCCCGGCTATATCGACCTGCGCCGAGGGGCGGGGGCCTATATCTGCGGCGAAGAATCCGCGATGATCGAATCCATCGAAGGCAAACGCGGCATGCCGCGCCACCGCCCGCCCTTCGTGGCGCAGGTCGGCATCTTCAACCGCCCCACGCTGGTGCATAACGTGGAAACCCTCTACTGGGTCGCCCGCGTCTGCCGCGAAGGGCCGGAATGCCTCAGCAGCACTGAAAAGAACGGACGCAAAGGCTTGCGCTCCTACTCGGTGTCGGGCCGCGTTGCCAATCCGGGGGTCTACCTGCTGCCTGCAGGCAGCACGATCACCGACATCATTGACGCCGCAGGTGGCATGGCCGAGGGCCACAGCTTCAAGGCCTATCAACCCGGTGGCCCGTCATCGGGTATCCTGCCCGCGTCGATGAACGACGTGCCCTTGGATTTCGACACGCTGCAACCGCACGGCTCCTTCATCGGCTCCGCCGCTGTTGTGGTCCTGTCCGACAAAGACAGCGCCCGCGATGCTGCGCTCAACATGCTGCGCTTCTTCGAGGATGAATCCTGTGGGCAATGTACCCCCTGCCGCGTGGGCTGCGAAAAGGCGGTCAAACTGATGCAGGCCGAGCATTGGAACCAGCCGCTGCTCGAGGAACTCTGCACCGCGATGGCCGATGCGTCGATCTGCGGGCTGGGGCAGGCCGCGCCAAACCCCATCCGTCTGACGATGAAGCATTTCCCGGACGAGGTCTGAGCCTTCCATCTTGCCCGGATAAGGACTAGGTGAAGGGGAACGACGCAGACACGGACGGTCCCCATGTCCTTTTTCGGCAAGCTGAAATCCAAGCTCTTCAAATCCTCGTCCAAGCTGGACGAGGGGTTGGACGCCATCGTTTCCGACGGAGGCGAGGAAACCCCGACCCCCGAAGCGCCGCCCCCCAGCGACCCGACCCCGCCATCCCGGCCAGAGCCGCAAACGCCGCCGCCGGACGTGCCCGCACCGCCGACGCCGGAAGAGGTGCCTGAACCAGACCTGCCCGAACCCGAAGCGCCCTCCGAAGTGCCGCAGCCCGACCTGCCAGAGCCGGAAGCCCCGCAGGAAATCCCGCAGCCTGATCTGCCGCAGGACACGCCGCCTTCACCCGGCCCGGACATGCCCGCGCCCGAGCCGACCCCGGTCAGCCCGCCACCTTCTCCGGTGGAGACCCCACGCCCCAGCGACCCGATCCCGTCCCCGCCCACCGAAGTGCAACCCGCTGCGCCGCTGGAAATCCCCGTGCAATCGGTGGGTCTTGTCGACGAAACCCCGGTCGCCGAGGCGCGCAAACCCGGCTTCCTTGGCCGCCTTCTGGGGCGTACGGCCGCCCCCACCGAAATCCGGCGCGAGCTCGACGACGACATGCTGGAACAGCTCGAAGAGCTGCTGATCCAGGCCGATATGGGCGTCGACACGTCGCTGCGCGTGACCGCCAACATCGCCGAAGGCCGCTTTGGCAAGAAACTCAGCGTGCGCGAGATCAAGGAATTGCTGGCAGGCGAAGTGGCCCGCATCATGGACCCGGTCGCCAAGCCGATGCCGCTTTACCCGACCAAGCCGCAGGTGGTGCTGGTCGTGGGTGTGAACGGTTCGGGCAAGACCACAACCATCGGCAAGCTCGCAAGCCAGTTCCGCGCGGCGGGCAAGAATGTGGTGATCGCGGCAGGCGACACCTTCCGCGCCGCCGCTGTCGAACAATTGCAGGTCTGGGGCGACCGCGCCGGTGTGCCGGTGCTGACCGCGCCGGAAGGCTCAGACCCGGCCAGCTTGGCCTTTGATGCCATGACAAAGGCTCAGGCCGAAGGTGCGGATCTCTTGATGATCGACACCGCAGGGCGGTTGCAGAACCGTCAGGACCTGATGGAGGAACTGGCCAAGATCGTCCGCGTGATCCGCAAGAAGGACCCCGACGCGCCGCACAACACGCTTCTGGTGCTCGACGCCACGACCGGCCAGAACGCGCTGAGCCAGGTCGAGACCTTCCAGAAACTCGCCGATGTCACGGGCCTCGTGATGACCAAACTCGACGGCACCGCCAAGGGCGGGGTTCTGGTGGCACTTGCGGACAAGTTCGGCCTGCCGATCCACGCCATTGGCGTCGGCGAACAGATCGACGACCTGCAACCTTTCGACCCCGAGGAATTTGCCGCCGCCCTGACGGGGCTTGGCACCGAATGAGTCTTTCTCCGGTTTCCAAATACTTCGGGGTGAGGCGCGCAGCGCGGAGGGGCAGCGCCCCTGAGACGGATTTTGCAAAATCCGTCCGCCGCCCATGATCAGCGACTGGCTTGTTTCCATCGAAGGCACCGAGGCCGGTCAGCAGCTTGCCCTCTGGCTGGCGCTTCTGGCCGCCGTTCTGCACGCCGCGTTCGGCGCTCTGCAGAAGGGCAAACATGACCCGTGGATGTCGCGCGGTGCGATCGACATCAGCTACGGGCTGATGGCGGCCCCCTTTGCGCTGTTCGTGGTTCCTTGGCCAGAACCCCATATGTGGCCGATCTTCGCGGGCGCGTTCATCATCCATCTGGGCTACAAGCTCCTTCAGGCGCAGGCCTACACCAAGGGTGCCTTCACCGTGGTCTACCCGGTGGTGCGCGGCACCGGGCCGCTTTTTGCGGTCATCGGCGCCTACCTGATCTTCGGGGAGGTCTTCACCGGCACGCAATGGCTGGGCCTTGCCGTATTGCTCGCGGGCATCTTCGGCCTTGCGGTCTACAACCTGATCTTTCTTGAAACCGCCCGCGACACGCTGCCTGCCGCGCTGGCTCTGGCCGTGGCCACAGGCCTTTTTGTCGCGCTATACACCACCTATGACGCCTACGGCATCCGCGCCACCGCTGATCCGTTCACCTTTCTGGCGTGGTTCTTCATGATCGACGGCATCGCCATGCCAATCATTGCAGCACTGCGCTATCGCAACATGACTTACAAACCCGCCCTCGGCCCGCTGGCTGTCAGAGGTGTGACCGGTGGGCTGGTGGCTTTTTTCAGTTTCGGCTCCATCATGGTGGCCACACGCCTTGACCAGGTGGGCGAAGCGGCGGTGCTGCGCGAGACATCGACCGTCTTTGCCGCGATCATCGGTTGGGTGTTCCTGAAGGAAACCGTGGGTCCGCGAAGGATTGCGCTCATGGCCCTGATCGCGCTAGGGGCTGTCATCGTGGAATTCGGAGGCTGAGACTTGGCACAACGGCATGTCCCGCAATGGGTGAAATCGGCGCTGGAACTGGGCCCGGTGATCGGGTTCTTCGTCGCCTATCTCTGGATCAAGGACGAGGTGTTCACCTTCGGCGGCACCGAGTATGAAGGGTTCATCGTCGCAACCGCCCTTTTCATCCCGGTGATTCTTGCCTCGATGGGCGTGCTCTGGTGGCTCACGGGGCATATCAGCCGGATGCAGATCGTCACGGCCGTTCTGGTTGTGGTGTTCGGCGGGCTGACCGTCTGGCTCAACGATGACCGGTTCATCAAGATGAAACCCACGATGGTCTATCTTCTCTTGGGTGGACTTCTTGCCATCGGTCTCCTGCGTGGCCAAAGTTACCTGCGCGTGGTGATGGGGGAACTTCTGCCGATGGAGCAGGAGGGCTGGATGATCCTGACCAAGCGCATGACCGGGTTCTTCTTCCTGCTGGCCGCGTCGAACGAGATCATCTGGCGCACGCAAAGCACCGAAGTCTGGGTCTATTTCGAGACCTTCGTTCTGACCGGGGCCACATTCGTGTTCTTTATCGCGCAGGCCGGGCTGATCCAGAAATACAGCACCGCCGAGGAAGACTAACCCCGCCTGTCGATCTTGGTCGTCAGGTGGATGAAACTTTCCGAGCTTTGAACGCCTTTCGCCTCGGCAATATTGTCCAGGGTGCGGTCCAGATCCTGCGTCGTCTTTGCACTGATCTCGACCACCAGATCCACCCGCCCGGACACGGTGAACACCGCCTCCACATTCGTCAGCGACTGCAGCCGTGACAGAACCGCAGGCCCGGTGCGCGGCGCGATCGACACCAGCACGGTCGCCCGGATGGGCGCGGCCAGCGCATCGCCGCCGCGCAGGGTGAACCCGGCGATCACGCCCCGTTCCAGCAACCGGTCGATGCGTGTCTGCACCGTGGTGCGGGCCAGACCCAGCTTGCGGGCCAGTTCCGCCACCGGCATCCGCGCGTCGCGGCGCAGGAGGGCGATCAATTCGGCGTCTGTTTCGTCGATCTGAAAGCTCATTCCGTCAGTCTGAGCGCAAATGAGTCTGTTTTGCAAGAACTGCCGACACAAACCGACGAGGGCCGCAGGCACAGTTGAGAAAACAGAACCATATGAGGCAGTCATGGTTGCAGGGGCACAAGACAACACGGATGCGCGGTTCGACCGCGCACGCGTCGCAACGCTGATCCAGAGCACTCAGCCGGATGATCCGCTGGCGATCCTGCGGCCCGAGGTCCTGCGGCGCACGGCGCATAGCTTTCTGCGCGGCTTTCCCGGACAGGTCAGCTACGCGGTCAAGGCCAATCCGGCCCCCGACATCCTGCACATTCTGGTGCAGTCCGGGATCACCGTGTTCGACGTGGCCTCGGTGCCCGAGATGCTGGCCGTCCGCGCCATCTGCCCCTCGGCGCGGCTGCATTATCATAACCCGGTCCGGTCCCTGTCCGAGATCGCGCAGGCCAAGGCACTGGGGGTTGCGTCCTGGTCGGTCGACCGGATGTCCGAACTCGACAAACTGGGCGACCTGCCCAAAGGCACCGAGGTCGCGGTGCGCCTGTCGCTCAGGCGCGGAGGGGCCGCCTATGATTTCGGCAGCAAATTCGGGGCCGCGCCTGACGTTGCCGCAGACCTTCTGCGCGTGGTTGCAGCGCGGGGCCTGACCCCGTCGCTGACCTTCCATCCCGGCACGCAATGCACGGATCCGACAAGCTGGGCCGACTACATCGCCGCGTCCGCCGACGTGGCCAAGGCCGCCGGTGTGACGCTGGCTTCGCTGAATGTGGGCGGTGGCTTTCCGTCCCTGCCGCGCGGCGGGGCGGCTTTGCGCCAGCGCCTGTTCGACACGATCGACGCTGCAACACAGGCGCATTTCCCGAACGCCACGCCGCAGCTTTGGTGCGAACCGGGGCGCGCGATGGTGGCCGAGGCGACGTGGCTCCTGCTGCGCGTCAAGGCGCGGGGCGACGGTGTTCTGACCCTGAATGACGGGCTTTACGGAGCTTTGGGCGAATGGCGCGACATGCCGGTGCCCAGCCGCCTGATCGCGCTTGATGCGCAAGGCCAGCCACTGGCGGGATCACCCAAACCCTTCATCATCTTCGGCCCTACCTGCGACAGCCTTGATCGGGTGCCTGACCCGTGGCGTCTGCCTGCCGCAATCGCGGAGGGGGATTATATCCTGATCACCGGGGCGGGCGCCTACAGTCTTGCGCTGGTCACCCCGTTCAACGGCTATGGCACCTGCGATCTGGTGAACCTCGACTCTCTGCCCGATCCGTCTGGACAGTGCCGCCTCGCAGGCTAGTGTCCCTGCCGAAAGACCAAGGTCACACGCGCGAGGGAAACATGGATAAATTTGGCAAGTCACAACCGGTGAAACGGGTCGAGGATGTGCGGTTTCTCACCGGGGCGGGGCGCTATGTGGACGACATCGCCCCAGAGGATGCGCTTCGGGGGTATGTGTTCCG
This sequence comes from Alphaproteobacteria bacterium, assembly GCA_030428355.1. Taxonomy (GTDB): domain Bacteria; phylum Pseudomonadota; class Alphaproteobacteria; order Rhodobacterales; family Rhodobacteraceae; genus Marivita. The sequence continues at coordinate 22,249 of JAUIBL010000031.1, forward strand.
GTCGTCCGTGGCCCATGCCAGCATCGACACGCTGGACGTAACCGACGCGCGCGACGTGCCGGGGGTGCATCTGGTGCTGACGGCAGCCGATCTGGCCGCGGCGGGCTTCACCCAAGGTTTGTGGGGCACCACCGTCCCCAACCGCGACGGATCGACAGGTGCCGCGCCTTTCCGCCCGATCCTTGCGACCGACACGGTGCGGCATGTGGGCGAGGCGTTGGCCTTCATCGTTGCCGACAGTCTTGAGGCGGCGCGTGACGCTGCAGAGCTGATCATCTTCGACTACACGGACAAGCCGGTGCATCTGGGCCTCGCCTCGGGTGGAGAGCCACTGCATGCCGAGGCCCCGCGCAACGTGGCTTTCGACTGGGGCATGGGCGACGAAGCCGCGACAGCGGAGGCGTTCAAGACCGCGCACCGCACCGTCAGCCTTGATGTCGAGGACAACCGCATCATCGTGAACGCGATGGAGCCGCGCGGCTGTTATGCCGAGATGGAAGGCGGTCGCCTGCATGTGGCGATCAACGCACAGGGCGTGTGGGAGCACAAGAAACACCTCGCGCGTGTTCTGAACATGGCCGAAGAGGACATCCGCGTCACCAACCCCGACACGGGAGGCGGTTTCGGGATGAAGGGCATGCCCCATCCCGAGAATTTCCTGACCGCCATCGCATGCAAGATGCTGGGCCAACCGGTGCGCTGGATGTCGGAACGCACCGAGGCGATGCTCGCGGACAATGCGGGACGCGATCTGCGACACACGGCTGAACTGGCGTTTGACGAAAACAACCGCATCACCGCTTACCGGGTGCAGACAGTGGCCAATATGGGGGCCTACAATTCCCATTTTGCACAAGCGATCCAGACCAATCTGTTCGCCAAGGTGCTGATGGGGGTCTATGACGTGCAAACCTCGTGGTTGCAGGTCGAAGGCGTTTATACCAACACCACGCCGGTCGATGCCTATCGCGGGGCCGGGCGTCCCGAGGCGATTTACCTGTTGGAGCGCGTCATGGACCGCGCCGCGCGCGAACTGGCTCTGGACCCGTGGGAATTGCGCCGGATCAACTTCATCAAGCCGCACCAGTTTCCCTACAAGACCACAACGGGCGAGACCTACGATGTGGGCGATTTCGAGCGTGTACTCTCCCGCGCCGAAAGCTTTGCCGACCGCGCCGGGTTCGCCTCCCGCCGCGCCGCGTCCGAGGCCGAAGGCAAACTGCGCGGGCTGGGCCTGTGTTACTACATCGAAAGCATCCTTGGTGCGCCGGTCGAGGACGTGAAAGTCACCTTTGACGAGGATGGCGGCGCGTCGATCTATGTCGGCACGCAGTCGAACGGGCAGGGGCACGAAACCGTGTTCACGCAGTTCCTGTCCGACCAGACAGGCATCCCGGCGCATATGATCCGCTTCGTTCAGGGTGACAGCGACTTGATTGCACGCGGTGGCGGTACAGGGGGGTCACGTTCGGTGACGATCCAGAACACGGCCACGCTTGCGGCGGTCGAAAAGATCATCACCGCCTTCACAGCCTTCCTGGCCGAACAGAACGGTGTGGACGAGGCCGAGATCAGCTTTGATGACGAACAGTTCCGCGTCGGCACATCGAATGTGACACCGACCATGCTCGAAGTCGCCCAGATGGCTCGCGAGGCGGGGCGGACGGATCTTCTGACCTTTGACGCGACGATCACGCTCGACGCCCGCAGCTTCCCCAACGGCGCCCATGTGGCCGAGGTCGAGATCGACCCCGATACCGGCCACGTGACCGTCGACCGCTACACGGTGGTGGATGATTTCGGCAACCTTATCAACCCGATGCTGGCCGAAGGTCAGGTGCATGGCGGGGTGGCCCAGGGGCTGGGGCAGGCGCTGACCGAACGGGTGGTCTATGATGAGGACGGGCAGCTCCTCACGGCAACGTTCATGGACTACGCGATGCCGCGCGCCGATGATATTCCCATGATTGGGTTTACCACAGAAGCGACGCCGTCGGTCACCAACCCGATGGGCATGAAAGGCTGCGGCGAGGCGGGCACCGTCGGCGCGCTGGCCGCGGTCGCCAATGCGGTCCAGGACGCGATGTGGCAACGCGGCGTGCGGCAGGCCGACATGCCGTTCACGCCGCAGCGGGTCTGGGGCATGTTGCAGGATGCGCGCATCGCGGCTGAGTGATACCGTTCTTGGCTGGTTCCGCCGGAAATTCGCGGCGGACCAGTCGCATGTCGCCGTTCGCCGGGGCGCCCGCACCCATGTGATCATCCTCGACGGCACGTTGTCGACCCTGGAGCCGGGCTGCGAGACCAACGCAGGCCGGCTGTTTCGTCTTTTGCAGGAGGTCGGCGGCGATCTGTCGCTTTACTATGAATCCGGTCTGCAATGGGCCGACTGGCGCAGCGCGTCGGACATCGCCATCGGGCGCGGAATCAACCGCCAGATCTGCCGCGCCTACGGGTTTCTGGCCTCGCGCTACATGCCGGGGGACAGGATTTACCTCTTCGGGTATTCGCGCGGGGCCTACGCGGTCCGCTCTCTGGCCGGGGTGATCGACCAGGTGGGGCTGGTGCGGGCCGAACACGCCACGGAACGCAACATCCGGCAGGTCTATGCCCATTACCGCTATGCCGCCGACAGTTCGGTCGCGCGCGACTTCGCGCGGCTCTTTTGCCATCCGGAAACCCGGATTGCCGTGGTCGGTGTCTGGGACACGGTCAAGGCGCTGGGAATGCGGCTGCCGATCCTGTGGCGGTTCACCAATGACAAACACGCGTTTCACAACGACCAGTTGGGCCCGTCGATCCAGTGCGGGCTGCATGCGCTGGCCTATCACGAAAAGCGCATGGCCTATGAGCCTGTGCTCTGGTCCTGCCCGCCCGGCTGGACCGGGCATGTAGAGCAGGTGTGGTTCAAGGGTGTGCATGGCGACATCGGCGGTCAGTTGCGCGGCCACGAAGACGCGCGACCTCTGGCCAATATCCCTCTGGTCTGGATGCTGGAGCGCGCGGAACACGCGGGGCTGCCGCTGCCGGACGGGTGGCGCGACCGGTTTCCGCAGGATGCGCATGCCCCCTCGGTGGGCAATTGGAAGGGGTGGGGCAAGCTGTTTCTCTACCGTCGCCGCAGACGGGTGGGCGACGATCCGTCCGAGCGGATTCATGAAAGCCTGCATGTTTCACAACCTCAGGCTGTGTCAGAGCCTCTTGTGCCGTGAGTTCTGACAAATATGTGACCGAAATGGTCGGACTCTCCCTTTAAATGCCGAACAACGTGCCTACCTAAACAGTCAAGGGGCGCGGGAATGGAACACCCGCAGCACCTTCACTGTCCCTCGTTCCAACACTTGCGCCCAAGGCCTCCTTGGGCGCTTTTTCTTTTGCGCGGGGCAGGGTAGGAAAGGGCCATGACCTATTCCGACGATTTCCTGCGCACGGTCCTGAAGCGGACCAGAACCGTTGCCGTGGTGGGCGTGTCGCTCAACCCGGTGCGCCCGTCCTATTATGTGGCCCGCTACCTGTCGCTCAAGGGATTCACGGTGATCCCGGTCAATCCCGGCCATGCCGGTGCCCGGCTTTTCGGAGCCGAGGTGAAGGCGTCTCTGGCGGAAATCGACGCCAAGGTCGATATGGTGGACATCTTCCGCCGCTCAGACGCGGTGCCGCCCATCGTGGACGAGGCTTTGGAACGGTTTCCGGATTTGCAGACCGTCTGGATGCAGATCGGGGTCGAGAATGCCGAGGCTGCTGCCAAAGCCGAGGCGCGGGGTGTGGATGTGGTGATGAACCGCTGCCCCAAGATTGAATACCAACGTCTGTTCGGCGAACTGCGCATGGGCGGGTTCAACACCGGGATCATTTCGTCCAAACTGTGAGGCGACGCGGGCGATGCGTCGACGCATCGCGGCGTTTCCGTTGACGGAAACGGCCAGGGTCGTCCGTTGGTGCGCCCTTGGTTCAAGCCCAATGGACGACGCCCCAAACCCCGAAGTATTTTTGAACCAGAGAAGATCAGGACCGGTTTGCTTTTTCCTGCAGACCGGACTGCCCCTGACGCCTGGCGAGTTCCGCCATCACATCGGCCAGAGCCACATCGCGGGATTTCAGCATCACCAAAAGGTGGAACAGCACGTCGGCCGCTTCCGAGGTCAGGCGGTTACGGTCGCCCTTGATGGCTTCGATGATCGCCTCGATGGATTCCTCGCCGAATTTCTCGGCGCATTTTTCCGGGCCTTTGGCCAGCAGCTTGGCGGTCCAGCTTTCGTCGGTAGAAGCGTTCGCGCGTGCGGCGACGATCCGTTCCAGCTCTTCCAGCGTCATGTCAGCCTCACCGGGATGCCGGCGGCGGCCATGTGGGCCTTGGCCTCGCCAATCGTGTATTCGCCGAAATGGAAGATCGAGGCGGCCAGCACGGCGCTGGCGCCACCTTCGGTCACACCTTCGACCAAATGATCCAGAGTGCCGACACCGCCGCTTGCGATCACCGGAACATCCACCGCGTCGGAAATCGCGCGGGTCAGCGGCAGGTTGAACCCGGCCTTGGTGCCGTCGCGGTCCATCGAGGTGAGAAGGATTTCCCCGGCTCCTTTGGCGACCACCGTCTTGGCGAACTCCACCGCATCGATGCCGGTGGGCTTGCGGCCGCCATGGGTGAAGATTTCCCATCGACCCGGATCCACCGTCTTGGCGTCGATGGCGACCACGATGCACTGGCTGCCGAACTGGTCTGCCGCCTCGGCCACGACATCCGGGTTGGCGACGGCGGCAGAGTTGAATGACACCTTGTCGGCCCCCGCGAGCAACAGCGCACGCACATCCGCGACGGTACGGACGCCACCGCCCACAGTCAGCGGGATGAAGCATTGCTCGGCCGTACGCGTCACCACATCGAACATTGTGCCGCGGTTTTCATGGGTGGCGTGGATGTCGAGGAAACAAATCTCGTCCGCCCCTGCCGCGTCATAGGCGCGGGCGGCGTCCACCGGATCACCGGCGTCGCGCAGGTCGACGAAATTGACGCCTTTGACAACACGGCCATCGGCGACATCGAGACAGGGAATGATGCGGGTCTTCAACATGGCCCATCGCGTACCCCGAAGATCGCCGCTTGTGAAGCCTGCGCGTTGCGCATTATGCCTTGGGGTCAATGAATAAGGAGGGTCCCATGTCAGACAATTTCGCGCGCTATCCGAGCCTGAACGGCAAAACCGTCTTCATCACCGGTGGCGCGTCGGGCATCGGGGCCGAGATCGTTAAGGCCTTTGCCGCTCAGGGGGCGAAGGTGGGATTTGTCGATCTCGACGCGAAGGGTGCGCAGGCTCTTACGGACGCGACCGAGGGGACCTTGGCCTGGGAACAGGCCGACTTGCGCGACATCCCTGCGCTGCAAAAGGCGCTTGCCAGGCTGAAGGCAAAGCTGGGTCCGGCGCATGTGCTGGTCAACAACGCGGCCCGCGATGACCGTCACGACTGGCGCGAGGTGACGCCCGAGTATTGGGATGAACGGCAGGCGACCAATCTGCGGCATATGTTCTTTGCCATTCAGGCGGTGGCCCCCGACATGATCGAAGCCGGTGGTGGGTCGATCATCAATATGGGGTCGAACAGTTGGTGGGAAGCGGGCGGCAACATGCCTGCCTACACTACAGCCAAATCTGCCGTGCACGGTCTGACCCGCACCATGGCGCGCGATCTGGGTGGGCACCGCATCCGCGTGAACACCGTTGTTCCCGGCTGGGTCATGACCGAGCGGCAGAAAGAGCTCTGGGCGTCGCCCGAAGCACTGGAGAAACACCGCGACCGGCAATGTCTGCCAGACCTGATCGAACCGGTCTATCTGGCGCGGATGGTCCTTTTCCTCGCCTCGGACGACGCCGCGATGTGTACGGCCAACAATTACATGGTCGAAGCCGGGTCGATCTAGGCGGTTTTGAGCGCCGCCAGCGCCGCTGTCAGATCAATCGCGCCATCGTAAAGCGCGCGTCCCGAGATGGCGCCATTGAGGCCCGCGCCGCAGTCGCGCAGGGCGATCAGGTCGTCCAGTGAGGAGACACCGCCCGAGGCGATGACCGGGATCGACACGGCCCGCGCGAGGTCGGCGGTGGCTTCCACGTTCGGGCCCTGCATCGCGCCGTCGCGGTTGATGTCGGTGTAGATGATCGCCGCCACGCCTGCGTCCTCGAAAGAGCGGGCGAGGTCGGTCACCATCACGTCGGTTTCCTCGGCCCAGCCCTTGGTTGCCACGCGTCCATTGCGGGCGTCGATGCCGACGGCGACATGGCCCGGAAAGGCGCGTGCCGCCTCGCGCACCAGATCGGGGTTTTCAACCGCGACGGTGCCGAGGATCACCCGCTGCAGACCCTTTTCGAGCCAGCGTTCGATGGTGGCCATGTCGCGGATGCCGCCGCCAAGCTGCGCGGGCACCTTGCAGCGGTCGAGAATAGCTTCGACCGCCGCCGCGTTCACCGGTTCCCCGGCGAAGGCACCGTTGAGATCCACCAGGTGCAGCCATTCGCAGCCCGCCTCGACAAATTCCATCGCCTGTGCGGCGGGGTCGTCGTTGAAGACGGTGGATTTCTCCATGTCGCCGCGCAGCAGCCGCACGGCCTGTCCGTCTTTGAGGTCGATGGCGGGATAGAGGATCATGGGTCGTCTCCGGTCAGATGTCGCACGCGCTTTGACATGACGGAACGGCACATGCAACGCGACCCCGCGTCAATCTTGATCGGTTTGAGAACCTCGGGTCAGAGTTTCCGCACCACTCTGAGGGAGGAGACAGAGATGAAACTCATGACACTTGCCGCAGGCCTCGTGCTGGCCGCCAGCGCCGCCTTTGCCGATCCGGTGGAAGGCACATGGAAGACCCAGCCGGGTGATGATGGCAATTACGGCCTCGTCACGATCAGTGTCTGCGGCACCGAAATCTGCGGCGTGCTGGGGCAGGGCTATGACGCAAGCGGCAAGAAAATCGCATCGCCGAATATCGGCCGTCAGATGATCTGGGGCATGAAGCCCGAAGGCAATGGCAGCTACAAGGGCGGCAAGATCTGGGCGCCGGATCGGGACAAGACCTACAATTCCAAGATGACGCTGAACGGCAATCAGCTGAAGGTCGAAGGCTGTGTCCTTGGGATCTGCCGTGGCCAGACCTGGACGCGGGTGAAGTGAGTTGTCTCGCGGGGGCAGGCCCCCGCGACCCGCTGGGGGGCGTTGCCCCCCAGACCCCCCAAAGTATTTGAAAACCGAAGAAGAGGGGGGCTCTGTCTCTCGCCCTCGCGGCTGAGAGGTGCGCAGCGCGTTACGCGAGGAGCATTCATATCGCCTCAAACGCCAATATTCTTGAAAGACTCCGGTTCCGTCTCACCGCGCTGGTGTCGTGTCGGAAGGCGTAGGCGACCTGTCGCCGATCAGCGCACAGGTCGAGAAAGCCATAAGGCGGCAAAAAGCATGTTGCCCGGGCCGGGGCTGTAGGCCAGCGGGAAGAGAAAGATCAGAAGCGCAAGGATCGTGTCGGTCATGGTGATGTCCTGTGGTCAGGACATCACCCTTGGCCGTGATCCCGCGAAAGGCGACCCGGTTGCTGCGGGATCAGGGCGCCCAACGCAGGAAATTGGCGATCATCCGCAGGCCGGTGGCGGCGCTTTTCTCGGGGTGGAACTGGAAGCCCACCATAGTGCCCCGCGCCACGATGGCGGTGACATCGCCGCCATACTCCACATGGGCCACGCGCTGGCCCGGGCTGTCGACGCGCATCTGGTAGGAATGCACGAAATACGCATGTTCGCCGGTTGTCACCCCGTCCAGCACCGGGTGGGCGCTGTCGATCACCAGATCGTTCCAACCCATATGTGGGACTTTCATGCCTGCGTCTGAGGGCGTGATCCGCTCCACCACACCGTCGATCCAGCCAAGCCCGTCGGTCGGGGTGTATTCCAGCCCTTGCCGGGCCATGAGCTGCATGCCGACGCAGATGCCAAGGAACGGCCGCGCCTTGACCTCGACCGCTTCGACCATCGCGGCGAAGGCGCCGGAGGTGCGCAGCGCCGCTGCACAGGCGGGAAAAGCGCCGTCACCGGGCAGGACCAGACGGTCGGCCCCGGCGATGACATCGGGGTCAGCGGTGACGACGACATCGCCCGCACCAACCTCTTTGGCCATGCGTTGAAACGCCTTTTCGGCGGAATGAAGATTGCCGCTTTCGTAGTCGATGATCGCAGTCAGCACGGGTTACAGCGCCCCCTTGGTGGAGGGGATCGCGTCCGCCTTGCGCGGGTCGACCTCGAGCGCATCGCGCAGCGCGCGGGCGACGGCCTTGAACGCGGCTTCGGCGATGTGGTGGCTGTTCACTCCGTGCAGCATGTCCACATGCAGGGTGATGCCGCCATGGGTGCTGAACGCCTGGAAGAATTCGCGCACCAGCTCGGTGTCGAAGGTGCCGATCTTGGCGGTCGGCAGATCGACGTTCCACACGAGGAACGGCCGTGCGGACAGGTCAAGGGCGGCGCGCACCAGCGCGTCGTCCATCGGCAGCAGGCACGCGCCATAACGCACGATCCCGCGCTTGTCGCCCATCGCCTGTGTCAGGGCTTGGCCCAAAGCGATGCCCACATCCTCGACCGAATGGTGGTCGTCGATATGCAGATCGCCCTCGCAGCGGACCTTCATGTCGATCAGGGAATGGCGCGCAAGCTGGTCCAGCATGTGGTCGAAGAACCCGACCCCGGTCTGGTTGTCATAGCTTCCGGTGCCGTCCAGATTCACCTCAACGGTGATCTTGGTTTCGGCTGTGGTGCGGGTCACGGTGGCGCTGCGCATATCGCCTCTCCTTGGCAAGTGTCGCGGCCTTATAGGCGGGCCTGCCGCATGCGCCAAGGCCTTGTTGCAGATGCGCTTTCATCCGTGCATCTCTTGTATGTCACAAAGGTAATCCCGCCCATGACACAGCCCTTGCTGCGCAGTGCCACCGCCGCGGATGCCGACGCGCTGGGGATCGTGATGTTCCGCGCTATCCATGAGGGGAACAGCCCCTACTCGCAGGCACAGCGCATCGCATGGCTGGCCCAGCCCAACAGCGGTCCTGACTGGTCTGCGCGGCTGGCGGCGCAGCATGTGGTGCTGGCGGAACCAGATGCGATCACGGGCTTCATGACGATGACGCCCGAGGGATATATCGACCTTGCGTATATCCTGCCGGTGGCGCGCGGGCAGGGGCTGTTTTCAGCGCTACTGTCCCGGATCAAGTACGAAGCCCGCAAGAATGGCCTCACCCGGCTCAGCACCCATGCCAGCCTGATGGCACAGCCCGCCTTTGCGCGGCACGGCTTTGTGATCGACCGCCACGAAACGGTCACGCGCAACGGCGAAACGCTCGCCCGTGCGGCGATGTCCATACCGGTCTAAGGGAATGTCGATGGAGCGGGCGAGGCGATTCGAACGCCCGACCCTAACCTTGGCAAGGTTATGCTCTACCCCTGAGCTACGCCCGCGCTGCCATCGTTTCAGACCGGATTGGAGCGGGCGAGGCGATTCGAACGCCCGACCCTAACCTTGGCAAGGTTATGCTCTACCCCTGAGCTACGCCCGCGCTGCCAATCTGGTAGCCGGGATTTAGTGTGTGTCGGGATGGGGTGCAAGAGGAAAATTCCGATGCGCAACTTGACGGAAGTCAGAAACTTCAAAACTGTGAAAATATCGTTACTCTGAACCTGCGTAACCAGTTCATGTCAGTGAGTTGTTTTCGGGACAGCCCGTTCGGGCCGAATAGCGCCGTGGCGAGGCCCCGCATGAATTGGGAGCTTTTGCGATGCCTCGACACCGCGCCAACAAGGATACAAGCAGGCGAACCGAACCCGGATGTGCACATGTCCTGACGCTCGGTACACTGATCGGGTTTTGTTTTGCGGGCGCGGCATATGCGCAGGACCGCGATCCGATGCTGTTTTACGACGCAAATGGACTGAAGGTACGGGGGCATCTTCAATTCGGGTTGAACGCAGTCGCCGAACGCAACTTGTTCTGGGATCTTGCCGCTTCGACCGCGCCGGGCAGCGCATTCGATCCCGATACAAACTGGCTGGAAGGCTATATCAAGCCGGGCGTCAGTTTCGAGTATCAGCTCGATGCCGGAGCCGTGGTTTACGGCAAATTGTCCGCCGTGACCTCGTACACCTGGGGCACCGATGCCTTCGACACCGGTGATACTGGCGAAACCACACTTGAAGAGGCCTATCTTGCGATACGTGGTCCGCTGGGACCGGGCCTGTCCTATGACCTGTCGGTCGGTCCGCGTGAATTGACGCTGGGCACCGGTATGCTGATCGCCAACGGAGCCACTAGCGGGTTCGAGCGTGGCGCGCTGAAGTTCGGGCCACGCAAGGCGTGGGAAAAGGCGGTGATCGCCAAGCTGTCTTACGGCAACCTCACCGGCACGGCGTTCTATCTCGATCCCAACGAATTGCCCTCCAAGGACGGCAAGAACGAACTGGCGGGGGTCGATCTGCGCTATGACGACCCCGCAGGCGGCTACCTTGGCGCGACATTCGTCAACGTGCTGAATTCCGAAACGCCTTACCCGCAGGCCGCACCGGGCGGGAATGGACCACCCAGCGTCACCCCGGGTGCGCGCGAAGACACGAGGACCCTTGGCCTTTACGCTAAGACAAACCCGTTTCAGGGCGGTTTGCAGAACTGGACCTTCACCGGGGATCTTGCCTACCAATGGAACGACCGGATCGATCTTGAGGCATGGGCCGGGCGTGTGACCGCAGGGTATACGTTTGCCTACACGCCTTGGACGCCGAACGTGACCTTGGGCTACCAGAGCTTTTCCGGTGACGATCCCGACACAACCACACTCGAACGGTTCGATCCGCTCTATTATCAGGGCAGCCCGAGCGCCTGGGCGACGGGATCGAAATCCGCATCGACTTTCATCAACTCCAACGTCAATGCGCTGACTCTTGCCGTGCGCGTGCAACCGACGCGTCAGGACACGCTCACTCTGCGCTACGCGCATATCCGCGCGAACGAGTTGAACAGTCCCGTGCAGTTCGGTCAGGCCACCCGCGTCGACATCGATGGCAACGTGGTGTCGGGCGTCACCGACAAACACCTCGCGGATGATCTGTTCCTGGAATACAGCCGCATCATCAATCGCAATACGTTCCTGACGGCCGGTGTGTCGGTCTCGTTCCCCGGAGCGGGGATCGACACTGTCATTGGCGGGAGCGCAGACCCTTGGACAGGAGGCTTCGTCAATGTCGTCATCAATTTCTAATCTCGCCGCACTGTCGGTAGTGATTGCCATCACGCTCGGAACCGCGACTTGCGCATTCGCCCAATCCGCACCGTTGTCGGCGCAGGAGTCTGACCCGAACGTGATGGGCTGGATGCAGGGGTTCCCTCCGCCCCCTGACAAGTTGATCACGCAACCGGATTCCAACTTCTTCAGCTTCCCCAAGCTGCGCTGGTCGGTGTGCCATCTGCGGGAATTCCTGCCGACCGAGGAAATCAGCCGTGGCACAGGGGCACCTGTCCCTCTGACCTATCCGTCGCCAGCCGAATTCGCCGATCTGGCCCGCGAGATCGACGCGCTGACATTCATGCCGATCGATGGCACCGAGCCGATGACATGGGAACAGTCGCTTTACGCCAATTACACCGACGGGATGCTGATCCTGCACAAGGGCGAAGTGGTCTATGAGCGCTATTTCGGCTGTCTTGAGGAAGACGGCAAACACGCGATCATGTCGATGACCAAGTCGATCACCGGTCTTCTGGGCGAAATCCTTGTCGCCGAGGGCGTGCTTGACGACACGCTGCTGGTGCGAGACGTGATCCCCGAGATCGGCGACAGCGCCTTTGCCACCGCAACCGTGCGGCAGGTCATGGATATGACCACCGGCGTGCAGTATTCAGAGAACTATTCCGACCCCAACGCCGACATCTGGATCTATTCCCGCGCGGCGAGCCCGCTGCCCAAGCCCGAAGGCTATGAAGGCCCCGATGGCTATTGGGAATATCTCCAGCAGGTCAAACCCGAGGGCAACCACGGCGATGCGTTCCACTACAAGACCATCAACTCGGACATGCTGGGCTGGATGATCAGCCGCGTCACCGGCAAAGCGGTGACCGATCTCGCGTCCGAACGCCTCTGGCGGCGCATGGGGGCCGAGATGGACGCCTACCAGACCGTCGACGGCAAGGGCGTGCCCTTTGCGGGCGGTGGCGTGACAGCCGGGCTGCGCGATCTGGGGCGTTTGGGGCAACTGATGCTCAACGGCGGTGAGATCAACGGCGAACGGCTCTTCCCTGCGGAAGTGGTCGAAACCATCGCCGCTGGAGGCGACCCCTCCAAGTTCGGGGGGTTCAAGACCATTCCCAATGGCAGCTACACCAGTCAGTGGTGGGTCTTTCACAACGATCACGGTGCCTATGCCGCGCGCGGGGTGCATGGGCAGACGATCTATGTCGATCCCACCGCCGAGATGGTGCTGGTGCGCCTCGCGTCCTTCCCACAGGCACAAAACGGGTTCATCGACCCGACCTCGCTGCCAGCTTATCAGGCCGTCGCGGAATATCTGATGGCCCGCTGACCGCATCAGGGCAACGTACCAAAAGCCGGGTCGTCCACGCGCCCGGCTTTTTCATGGCCCAAACCCACCGTGCGTTATCTGCTTTCCCCGCTGCGTCAGACGCAGTAGGCAGCCCCAAGTCTGAACCACGGGGGGCCGTCATGGCGCAGAATGCCACCATCTACAAAGTCGAACTCGGCGTGTCGGACATGGACCGGCACTATTACGAGACCCACAAGCTCACCGTGGCCAAACACCCGTCCGAGACCGACGAACGCCTGATGGTGCGCCTTGTGGCCTTTGCGCTGAATGCGGACGAGCATCTGGAGATGACCAAGGGGCTCTCCACCGATGATGAGCCGGACATCTGGCAGAAAAGCCTCAGCGGAGAGTTGGACGTCTGGATCGCCCTTGGCCTGCCGTCAGAGAAGGTGCTGCGCCAGTCCTGCGCGAAATCAGGCAAGGTCATCGTCTATGCCTATGGCGGCCGCCCGGCCGAGGTCTGGTGGGACAAGGTCAAGGGCAGCACCATCCGCTTCGACAACCTGTCAGTCGTGTGCCTGCCCGAGGCCGAGACCACGGCGCTCGCCGGTCTGGCGTCCCGCGCCATGAAGATGCAGGTCAACATCCAGGATGGCGAGGTGATGGTCAGCGTGGACGAGGGGATGGTCTACGTGACGCCGGAGGTTTGGAAAGCGGCGTCGGCGGTCTAGGCGGATTCGCGCAACTCTTCGATCTGTGCGATGGCGACACGCTTGTCCGCGATGGCACGCAAGAGCGCGGAAAGCTCCTTTTCCTCGACCAGTTTCGCCGCCTTCTTGGGCGAAAACCAGTGGCGCTTTCTTTGTTTGCGCTCTTTCCAGCGGCGTTTCAGTTTTTCGACGACCATCGGATACAAGGTCACCCGGCAGGGCGTTTTCCGGCCGTCATCCATGCGCTTGTCGTAATGATACTGGCCAATCGGCGTGTCCGAGATGAACCCGATGGCCCCGGCCTCTTCCAGGGCCTCGATCTCGGCCGCCTGCCACGGCTTAGTGCCGTCCATCTGCCAGCCCTTGGGCATCACCCACCGCCCGCGATCGCGCGATGTGACCAGCAGCACGCGCAGTTTGCCGTTCTTGTCCCAATGCACCGGCAGGGCGGCGATCTGGTCGATCACCTGCTTTGTCTTGGATTTGCTCATGCGGTGCCTCCAACGCTGCGGGGGCGCGCGAGGCGGCTTTCCAGCAGATCGCCGGTCTCTTCCGCGATGGGGTAGGCGACATAGGTCAGCGCGGCATTGATCTGCTTGAGCACACGCAGGGTTTCCTGGTGGATATTCGTGGTTTCGATACTGGCCATGCCGCCGCGTTGCAGCCGCTTGAGGTGGCGTTCCTGCAGCTTTTGTTCCTCGATGCGGATGCGGTCCTTTTCCGCCACAAGCTGACGCGCCGCTTCGGCATCGCCTGTGGTCAGAACGCTGAGTGCAAGCTGGCCGTTCGTGACGATCTGGTCGTGGAAATGGGCAATATCCGCGAGTCCTTCGTCGGAAAAGGTGATGGCCTCGTCCGACATCTTCTTGGCCAGTCCCACAAGGTTCACCGCGATCCGGTCTGCGGCTTCCTCGAGGCTGTTGGCCATGGCCACGATCTCGAGTGTCTTCTTGTCGTGATCGGCATGGATGTTGGTTTCGCGCAGCCGGGACACGTAGATCTTGGTTTCGAAATGCATGCGGTCGATCTCGTCCTCGCGGCGTTCGATCATGCGCGCCTGTTCCGGGTCCCATGTGCGGAACAGGTGCATGACCGACATCAGGATCGCCTGCACGGTTTCGGACATCCGCAGAAGTTCGCGCTGTGCACAGGCCAAAGCCAGCGGCGGATGGTCCAGCGCATTGGGATCAAGCGCACTGATCGACGGCGTCTCTTGAGTGACGTGACGGGGCAGCACGGCATTGGCGAAGCGGATGATCAGTCCGACAAGGGGCAGGGCTAGAACCAGCAGCGCGGCGTTCAGCAGAATGTGCAGGGTGACCACCTGCTGCGCCACTCCGACGCCCAGCCATGCCAGATCGACGGTCCCGCTGATCAGGATGACGAGAAACACCAGTGTCATGCTGCCCCGCGCAACGAGATTTCCCAAAGCAATCAGCCGGGCAGGCCGCTCCGCCGACCACAGAAGGGCGAAGGGGATGAACGCGCCCCCTAGGTTTGCACCAATGACCAGCGCCGCGGCCACCGGGGCGGCAATCAGAACCGATGCGGCAAAGGTCGCAAAGGTCAGCACCGCCGCAAGGCTTGAATGCATTGCCCATGTCAGAACCGCGCCAAGCGCATAGGCGCTGACGAGGTCGTCGCGGAAATAGGCTGCGATGCTCTGGATGATGGGGTTGTCGCCGATCGGGGCCGTGGCCTCGTGGATCATGCCAAGAGAAATGAACACCAGTGCCAGCCCGATGATGATCCGTCCGACCTGTTTTGTCTTGCGGGACTGCGCCTTGAAGAACGTGATCACCCCGATCAACAGCACAAAGGGCAGCGCCGCGTCGACCGGCAGGATCAGCACACGGGTCATCAGGGCAGAGCCCAGTTCGGCCCCCAGCACCAATGCCAGCGCGGTATGGGGCGCCAGCATCCCGGACACGGCAAAGCCTGCGCTGATCAGGGCGACAGCGGTTGCGCTTTGCATGACCATGGCGGCAAAACTGCCCCCGGTCGCCGCCGAGACAGCATTTCCCGACAGGCGCTTCAGACCGGATTTGAGTTCTGGCATGAAGGCGCGTTCGACGCCCGTCCGGATCAGCCGCGTCGACCAGAGAAGCAACGCCACTGCTGCTGCAAGTTGTGCGGCAAGCACGATCATGCGTGTCTGTCCCTGACGGTATGATGCCGAAGCATGATAAGCGACGCGCCTTTCATTTCTTGGTGTTTGTAAAGATTTGACCATTCAGTCGAGGGTTATGCAACAAAAATATTTGCAAAATGCAGGAAAGACCACAAAACTGTGAGGGTATTCGAGTCGGGGCGACGGATGTCACACACGGACACTCAGGACTATTCTGCAGAGACCGGACCTGTTCGGCTCAAGAAGTCCGACCGCCGTCGGCAGATCCTGCTCGAGCTCAAGTTGCGTCCCCATGTGCGGATCAGCGAACTCGCGCGGCGTTTCAATGTCTCGACGGAAACCGTCCGGCGCGATGTCGATGCTTTGTCGGATGATGGCCTGATCTCTCGCGCGCATGGCGGGGCGTCGGCTCCGGCGCAAGGGCATTATCCCGGTCTGGACGAACGCACCAACGCGCATATCGAAGAACGCGAACGGATCGGTCTCAAGGCTGCGGAACTGGTGCAGGATGGCGAAACCGTCATGATCGATTCCGGGTCCACCACGATTCAGCTTGCCCGGGCTCTGGCCTTTCGCGGCACGCAGTGCACGGTGATCACCAACTCGATCCCGGTGGCCATGACCATCGGCCACGATGTGCCCGAGGTGCTGTTGTGCCCCGGCGAATATCTTGCCGCCGAATCCGCCGTGATCGGTACCGAAACGCTTGAGTTTCTTGCGCGGTTCAACGTCGACCGCTGCATGATCGGGGCATCCGGGCTGTCGTCAGAGGGGCCTTCGGAAACCGTGCGCGGCTTTGCTGCGGTCAAGCGCATGATGCTCAGCCGGGCGGCGAAACGGCATCTTTTGATCGACTCGCGCAAGTTCGGGCGCAAGGGGCTGGCCCATGTCGGAGAGATGGCCGATCTGGATTCCATCGTCGTGGATGCGCGCCCGAAGGGAGACCTTCTGGTGTCCCTTGACACTGCGGATGTGGAGGTGATCGTCGCCCGCAACACATGAATTCTAGACAACGTAAAATGGTGAACAACACCGTAACTTTGGGAGGAAAGACACATGAAACTGGACGTCAAACTTCTTTTGGGCGCATCGGCGATCGCGTTGATGTCGCTTGGCACAACCGCTTCGGCACAGGACTGCCCGCGCGGCGACCTTGATGAGCGGTTCTGCGATGTGGATGGCGACCTGGTCGCAGACATCCCGACCGATCCCGCCGATCTCATTGATCCGGATACCCTGATCTTTGCCTATACCCCGGTCGAGGATCCGGCGGTCTACAAGACGGCCTGGGCAGACTTCCTTGAACATCTGTCAGCCAAGACCGGCAAGGAGGTCGTGTTCTTCCCGGTGCAATCGAACGCCGCACAGATCGAAGCGATGCGCTCGGGTCGCCTGCATGTCGCGGGTTTCAACACCGGGTCGAACCCGCTTGCCGTGAACTGCGCTGGCTTCCGTCCGTTTGCCCTGATGGCGGCAACAGACGGCAGCTTTGGCTACGAGATGGAGATCATCACCTATCCCGGTTCCGGGATCGAAAAGGTGGAAGACATCAAGGGCAAGCAGATGGCCTTTACGTCACCCACGTCGAACTCGGGGTTCAAGGCGCCGTCTGCAATTCTGAGGGCCGAATACGGCATGGTGGCCGAGGTGGACTTTGAACCGGTGTTTTCCGGCAAGCATGACAACTCGATCCTTGGCGTCGCAAACAAGGACTACCCGGCCGCGGCCATCGCCAATTCCGTCCTGCATCGCATGACCGAACGCGAAGTGGTGTCCCCGGATCAGATCGTGTCGATCTACACGTCGCAGACCTTCCCGACCACCGGTTACGGCACGGCGCACAACCTCACCCCGGAGCTGCAGGAAAAGATCCGCGACGCGTTCATCAATTTCGAATGGGAAGGAACCTCGCTGGAAGAGGAGTTTTCCAAGTCCAACGAAGGCCAGTTCCTGCCGATGAACTACAAGGAGTTCTGGGCTGTGATCCGGCAGATCGACGCGGCGAACGACGTCTCTTACGCCTGCGAATAACTCCAACTTTCCGTCGAAACGTGCAGGCCCTTCACGGGCCTGTCACATTGCCACGTTAGGTGGGATTTATGCTGCGTCTTCAGAAGCTTACAAAAACATATAAAACTGGGGATCAGGCGCTGAAGGCCATTGATCTTGACGTACCCAAGGGTCAGGTCCTGGCCCTGATCGGACCATCCGGTGCGGGCAAGTCGACCATGATCCGCTGTATCAACCGTCTGGTGGAGCCGACCAGCGGAGCGGTCTTGCTGGACGAGACCGATCTCACAAAGCTGGGGTCGGGCGCCCTGCGCCGGGCGCGGCGCGAGATGGGCATGATCTTTCAGGAATACGCGCTGGTCGAACGCCTGACCGTCATGGAAAACGTACTGTCGGGGCGTTTGGGCTATGTCGGGTTCTGGCGCAGCTTTCTGCGCCGCTACCCGCAATCCGATGTGGACGAGGCGTTCCGCCTGCTCGACCGGGTCGGGCTGTTGCACATGGCGGACAAGCGCGCCGACGAATTGTCGGGCGGCCAGCGCCAGCGGGTCGGCATTTGCCGGGCGCTGATCCAGAACCCCAAGCTTCTTCTGGTGGACGAACCCACCGCATCGCTCGATCCCAAGACCAGCCGCCAGATCATGCGGTTGATCACCGAACTCTGCCGCGAGCGGGGGCTGGCGGCGATCATCAACATTCATGACGTCGCGCTGGCGCAGATGTTCGTGCCGCGCATCGTGGGCCTGCGCTTTGGAGAGATCGTCTTCGACGACGTGCCCTCCGCGCTCACACCCGAGACGCTGACGGAAATCTACGGCGAGGAAGACTGGGAAGCGACCATCGAAAAGGTCGACGACGAGGACGAAGAATTCGAGGCCGCGGAATGAGCACGCATCGCGAATTGGATGACATGCTGGGCACACGCTGGCGCAAGCCGCATTTCGTGACCAACCCGCTGCTGCGCTGGGGCCTGATCGTGGGCTTCATCGCCTACATGATCGCCGCCGTCATGACCATCGAAGTCGACTGGGGGCGGGTCTACGAGGGTCTGGATCGCGGCTGGCAGTTCATTCTGGCCTTCACCAAGCCTGACTTCGTCAGCCGGGCGGGGGACATCTGGGAAGGTCTGCTGGAAAGCATCGTGATGACGGTTGCGGCCTCGGTCGTCGGCATCCTCATCTCCATTCCCATCGGGCTGGGTGCGGCGCGCAACATCGCGCCCTTGCCGGTTTACGTGATCTGTCGGGGCATCGTCGCCATCAGCCGCGCGCTGCAGGAAATCATCGTTGCGATCCTCTTGGTGGCGATCTTCGGCTTTGGCCCGCTGGCGGGCTTCCTGACCCTGTCTTTCGCGACAATCGGCTTTTTGTCCAAGCTGCTGGCGGAAGACATCGAAGCGATGGACAAGGTGCAGGCCGAAGCGATCAGGGCATCAGGGGCAAAGTGGATGCAGTGGATCAATTACGGTGTCCAACCCCAAGTCATGCCAAGACTTATCGGCCTCTCCATGTACCGCATCGACATCAATTTCCGCGAAAGCGCCATTCTGGGCCTTGTGGGTGCCGGAGGCATCGGGGCGACGTTGAACACCGCCTTTGACCGATATGAATACGACACGGCGGCGGCCATCCTGATCCTGATCATCGGGATCGTCATGGCGCTTGAATACCTGTCCGGCATCATCCGCGCGAGGGTCCAGTAATGCCGGTGCTCGACAAGGACGGGACGCAGGTCTGGCGGCGGCGCACGCAGGGGCAGGCGATGCTGCGCTGGTTCGGCTGGCTGCTCGGGGTTGCGGTGTTCGTGGTGTGCTGGCAGCGCATCTCGGACTCGACAACGTGGTTCTTCGTCTGGGACGCCCCGCGCATCGCCAATGACATCTGGACCCGCGCGACACCGCCGCGCTGGGAATACATTACCCAGCTTGGCCGCCCGATCTGGGACACGCTCAACATCGCGACGCTGGGCACTCTGATCGCACTCTTCTTTGCGGTCCCGGTTGCGTTCCTTGCGGCACGCAACACGACGCCCTCTGCCTGGCTGATCCGGCCGATTGCCCTACTGATCATCGTCTCCACACGGTCGATCAATTCGCTGATCTGGGCGCTTCTGCTGATCGCGATCATCGGACCCGGCGTATTCGCGGGCGTCATCGCCATTGCGATCCGGTCCATCGGATTCTGCGCCAAACTGCTCTACGAGGCGATCGAAGAGATCGACCAGACCCAAGTCGAAGCCATCACGGCAACCGGCGCGTCGCGCTGGCAGGTGATGGCCTACGGGATCGTGCCGCAGATCCTGCCCGCGTTCGCCGGCATCGCGGTCTTCCGCTGGGACATCAATATCCGGGAATCCACGGTGCTGGGTCTGGTGGGCGCAGGGGGCATCGGCTTGCAACTGTCGTCGTCGCTGAACGTCCTCGCATGGCCACAGGTCAGCCTGATCCTTCTGGTCATTCTCGCCGCGGTCATCATCAGCGAATGGGTGTCGGCCAAGGTCCGGGGGGCCATCATTTGACGGTGATGTCGACAGAAACGGCGTTCAACGCATACGAGGCCGTGCGGCACCGTCTGCCCGTCATTGAGCCGTCGGGAGCAGGGTTCCAGCGCGTTGCAACCTTGGCCGATATTGCGGATGCCTTCGATGTATTCCTGCTGGATGCATTCGGTGTGCTCAATATCGGTGAAGCAGCTATCCCCGGGACGCCCGAGCGGATTGCGAACCTCAAGGTGGCAGGCAAGCGCGTTTTGGTCGTGTCGAACGCGGCCGGGTTTCCGCATGCAGCCCTGATGGAGAAATACACCCGGCTTGGCTATGATTTCGCTCCAGAAGACGTCATCACCAGCCGGGTCACCCTGCTTGCCGGGTTGAACGGTCGGCAAAACCTGCATTGGGGTCTGATGGCCACGCGCAGCACGGGGCTGCGTGACCTCGAGAACCTGACATTGACCTATCTCGAGGAAGACCCCGCTGCTTATGACGCGGTCGAAGGTTTCCTGCTTGTCGGAAGCGCGGCATGGACGGAAGAGCGGCAGGCCCTTTTGGAAAGCGCGCTGAGGACGCGCCCGCGTCCGGTTCTGGTGGGAAATCCGGACATCGTCGCCCCACGCGAAACGGGCTTTTCGGTTGAGCCCGGACATTTCGCGCATCGGCTTGCGGACCGGACCGGGATCAGCCCCGAGTTCTACGGCAAACCGTTTCCCGACATTTTCGATCTGGCCTTCAAACGATTGGGTGACACGGATAGGTCGCGCGTGGTGATGGTCGGGGACAGTTTGCACACCGACATCCTTGGCGCACGCAATGTCGGGATCGCCTCCGCGCTTATCGCGGATTACGGCTTCTTCGCGGGGCAGGATGCCGAAAAGGCCGTGTTGGCCACCGGCATCGTGCCCGATTTCATTGTCGAGCGGCCATGACACAAAACTTTGTCATGATCGCTCTACCAAGCGCGATGTCAAATCGCGGAACCGGGGTGGGGAATCTGTCCCGGCACTTCAGTCACAGAGGGAGAAACACATGAAACACACGATCAGCATTCTGGCAGCCTCGGCGGTTCTTGGATCGACGCAGGCGGCAATGGCAGCGACCGAAATCGAGTTCTGGCATGCGTTTACCGGCCGCCTTGGCGAACTGGTGGCCGAGCAGGTCGAAGGCTTCAACAGCTCGCAATCCGACTACACCGTGGTCGCAACACACAAAGGCAACTATTCCGAGACGCTGAATGCAGGGATCGCGGCGTTCCGCGCGGGCGAACAGCCTGACATCCTGATGGTTTTCGAAGTGGGCACCGCCACGATGATGGGCGCCAAGGGTGCCATCAAGCCGGTCTACGAGGTGATGGGCGACGGGTTCGACCAGTCGAAATACATCGGGTCGGTCAAGGGCTACTATACCTCGCCCGAAGGCGACATGCTGTCGTTGCCCTACAACTCGTCGACACCTGTGTTGTGGGTGAACCGCGACAAGCTGCAGGAAGCGGGCATCGACCCGGATACCGATTTGTCGACATGGGAACAGGTCGGCACAGTTCTGGACCAGCTCAAGGACGCAGGCGTCGACTGCCCGATGACAACCGCATGGCAGAGCTGGATTCACCTCGAGAATTTCTCGGCCTATCACGACGTGCCGTTTGCCACGAAGTCCAACGGCTTTGACGGCACCGATACGGAATTGGCATTCAACAGCCCGGCGCAGGTGGCACATATCAGCGCGATGGGTGAATGGGCGCAGGATGGCAAATTCATCTATGCCGGCCGTCGCAACGAAGGTGGTGCGAATTTCCGTGGCGGCGAATGTGCGCTCTTCACCGAGTCCTCGGCTGGTTACGCAGGCATCAAGGCAGAAGCGCAATTCGATTTCGAGGTGCGTCCGCTGCCCTATTGGTCGGCTGTCGCCAGCGAGCCGCAGAACACCATTATCGGTGGTGCATCCCTCTGGGTGATGGAAGGCCAGACTGACGAGGAATATGCAGGCGTCGCCGCCTTTATGAATTTCCTCTCCAGCCCCGAAATCCAGGCCAAGTGGCACCAGGACACCGGCTACCTGCCGATCACGTCCGAGGCCGGCGAGCTGACCCGCGAACAGGGCTTCTACGAGGCCAATCCGGGCACCGACATCGCAGTGATCCAGATGACAGCGAAAGAGCCGACGGCGAATTCCAAGGGTTTGCGCCTTGGGTCCTTCGACCAGATCCGCACCATCATCGACGAAGAACTCGAAGCGGTCTGGGCTGGCGACAAGGACGCGCAAGCGGCGTTGGACAGCGCGGTCGAGCGCGGCAATGCCCTGCTGCGTCGTTTCGAGCAGGCATCCCGTTAACGTCCACACACAGGAGAGGCTGCTCCGGACCTCCGGGGCAGCCTTTTTGGTCATATGGAAAAGCGCGTTACGTTCAAAGGCATCTGGCTGCCGCTTTTGCTGGTGCTGCCCCAGATCCTGATCACGGCTATCTTCTTTTTCTACCCGGCAGGGCAGGCGATCTGGCAATCGCTCTTCATTCCCGATCCGTTCGGGCTGTCGATGCAATGGGTGGGGCTTGGCAATTTCGAATACCTGCTGTCCGACCGTTTCTACCGCGCGTCCTTTATCACGACGGCGGTGTTCTCGATCCTTGTCACTGTCGTGTCGATGGGCGTGGCGCTGTATCTTGCCATTCTGGCGGATCGGCTGATCAAGGGATCGGGCACGTATCGCACGCTTCTCATCTGGCCCTATGCCGTGGCCCCTGCCGTGGCGGGGGTGCTCTGGCTCTTCATGTTCAACACCCGTGTCGGCGTGGTGACCTGGTATCTCGGCCTTCTGGGCTATGACTGGAACCACGTGCTGAACGAAGGTGAGGCGATGGGCCTTGTCGTCGTGGCCAGCGCCTGGGGCCGGATCAGCTACAACTTCCTGTTCTTCCTCGCGGGCCTGCAGGCGATCCCACGCTCTGTGATCGAAGCCGCCGCCATCGACGGCGCGCATTTCTGGACCCGGTTCCGCACGATTGTCTGGCCGCTTCTGTCGCCGACGACCTTCTTCCTGCTGGTGGTGAACATCATCTATGCCTTCTTCGAGACCTTCGGCGTGATCCACACCATCACCTCCGGCGGCCCGCAGCAGGCGACCACGATCCTTGTCTACAAGGTCTATTCCGACGGGTTCGTGGGTCAGGACCTCGGGTCCTCGGCTGCGCAATCCGTGATCCTTCTGGTCATCGTGTCCCTGCTGACCGTGATCCAGTTCAAATACATCGAACGCAGGGTGCATTACTGATGGCGGAACACTCTGGCATGGTTGAAAAGCGCGGCGCCGGGCTGTGGCTGACCCATCTGGGTCTGATCATCGGCGTTGCCTTCATCTTCTTCCCGATCTGGCTGGCCTTTGTCGCCTCGACGGTGAGTCAGCCCGAAATCGTGCGTCCCCCGATGCCGCTTCTGCCGGGGGACCAGTTCTTCGAGAATTACTCCAAGGCCCTGACGGCGGGCATCAACGCGCCGGTGGCGCTGATGCTGGGCAATTCGCTCTTCATGGCACTGGGGATCGCCATCGGTAAAATCGCGATCTCGCTGCTCTCGGCCTTCGCGATCGTGTACTTCAAGTTTCCCGGCAAAAAGCTGTTCTTCTGGCTGATCTTCCTGACACTGATGCTTCCCGTCGAAGTGCGCATCGTGCCGACCTACGAGGTGATCGCGAATTTCGGGATGCTCAACAGCTATCAGGGCCTGATCCTGCCGCTGATCGCGTCTGCAACCGCGACGTTCCTGTTCCGTCAGTTCTTCATGACCGTGCCGGACGAGCTGGCCGAGGCGGCGCGGGTCGACGGGGCAGGGCCGATGCGGTTCTTCTTCGACATTCTCCTGCCGATGAGCCGCACCAACATCGCCGCACTCTTCGTCATTCTGTTTATCTACGGCTGGAACCAGTATCTCTGGCCGCTGCTGATCACCACAGATCCGTCGATGAACACCATCGTCATGGGCATCAAGCAAATGTTCCCCTCGGGCGACGACATTGCCGACTGGCCGGTGATCATGGCGACCTCGATCCTAGCAATGGTGCCGCCGGTGCTGGTGGTCGTGGGGATGCAGAAACTCTTCATTCGCGGACTTGTGGAAAGCGAGAAATAAGAACATGGCAACGCTGACCCTCAACAACGTCAAGAAATCCTTCGGCAAGACCGATGTCATCCACGGTGTGTCCATCGACATCGAAGACGGCGAATTCATCGTCATCGTCGGCCCGTCCGGCTGCGGCAAATCCACCTTGCTGCGTATGGTGGCGGGGCTCGAGACCATCACCGATGGCGAGGTCCAGATCGGCGGGCGGCGCGTCAACGAAGAGGAACCGATGGCGCGCGACATCGCCATGGTGTTCCAGAACTACGCGCTTTATCCGCATATGTCGGTCTTCGACAACATGGCCTACGGGCTCAAGATCGCCAAGGTGCCCCGGTCAGAGATCGAAACCCGCGTGGCACAGGCCGCCAAGCTGCTGCAGCTTGAACCCTACCTGACCCGCAAACCGCGCGAGCTGTCCGGCGGCCAGCGCCAGCGCGTTGCCATGGGGCGCGCCATCGTGCGCAAACCGGCAGTGTTCCTCTTCGACGAGCCGCTCTCGAACCTCGACGCCAAGCTGCGCGTGCAGATGCGGCTCGAGATCCGTGCGCTTCAGCGCGAACTCGGCGTGACATCGCTCTACGTGACCCATGATCAGGTCGAGGCGATGACGATGGCCGACCGCATGATCGTGATGAATGGCGGGGTGGCCGACCAGATCGGCAAACCGCTCGAGGTCTATGCCAACCCGGCCACCGAATTCGTCGCGGGCTTCATCGGATCGCCGCCGACGAATTTCCTCTCCGGAGCGTTGCTGGGCCGCGCATCGGGCATCAAACTGGGCGTGCGCCCCGAACACATGCGCCTCTCCGACACCGGCCCCCTGCGCGCCCGCACCACCTATTGCGAGGCCCTCGGCGCGGAAACGCTGGTCCACCTCACCTGCGCCGACGGCACGCAAGTCACCGTCCGCCAGGACGCCGCCGCCCCCTTCCCGCAAGAGGGCACCGAGACCGCCCTGACCTGGGACAGCCCCAACGAAATGACCTTCGACGCCTCGGGCAGGAGGGTTTGAGGGGAGTGTTAAACGGCGAGGTGATCGTCAGCGCGACGCCGGAGGTTTGGAAGGGGTAGGGGGGCGGAGCAATTTGCTGCGTACGCGAGATTCTATTTCCCTTCATGCAAATGCGGATTTCCGAATATCGCTGATTTGCCTTATATTTGGTTTCGCCAGTCAGTGCGGAAACCCAGCTCACGGCCAAACGTGAAAGCGTTGCAAGCTCGAATGCTGAATTGGGCGCAAACGTCTGGTACTTTTCGGTTTTTTCTCTGTGCTCGCGGCTTGGAGCGTTCTGTTGTTACGATAACCCGATTTTCAGGGTCGTAGAGAGCGTAGGCTATAAGGAATGGATCCCGCCCGATTTCCTCGATCTCAATGTCCGTCAAATCGGCTGCGTAGCCCTCTTCGGTCACACCTTACAAGGTCGATATCGACTTCCTCCGCAAATTTCGGCTATTTCGCGATTTGTGTGGGTGGACTGGTTTCCGGTCATGCGCGGCACCCACCAGATGTTGTGGTGTAGGGTGAGGCTGGCAGGTGGCTGAGATTACCTGCGATCAGGTAGGCGATGAGG